>CBEVZC010000012.1:0-41586 GCA_965554225.1 uncultured bacterium
TCTATCAATATGTCAAAGAACTTTTTGTGCTACCGCGTATGCGGTTTCGTTCAACTTCTAATATATATGAAATTTCGTTTGTTAGTTAAATTAGGAACTGTAAACCAAGCGCAATATTTATTTGCTTAGATTAAATATACTGGTTAATAAAAATTCTATTTGATTCATTTTTTTAATATTTTCCAATTGCGTTAGGAAAAGATTGATAATTATTTACAATTTCTAAAATGACAAAATCAGCTATAATATATATTCCTGACATAAGCGGATTTACTAAATTCGTTACCGAAACGGAAATCCGGCATAGTGAACACATTATTAGTGAACTAATGGAAGTTATTTTAAAATCTAATTTACTGGATTTTAAAATTTCCGAAATTGAAGGAGATGCTGTTCTGTTTTATAAAACCGGAGCTCCCCCCAAAATTGAAGAGGTTATTGAACTATCCAAACGGATGTTCTTAAATTTCCACAACCATTTAAAAGTTATTGAAAGAGATAATGTTTGTCAATGCGGAGCCTGCCAAACAGTATCTAATTTGACGTTAAAATTTATAACTCACTTTGGAAATCTTAGTGAAGTCGAGATCCGGGATTTTAATAAAATTATGGGGAGCGATGTAATTCTTGCTCACAGATTATTAAAAAACAGAGTTGACTCTCGCGAGTACCTTTTGTTATCTGAAAAATATTTGGAAACGCAGAGTTTCGTTTCTAATGATGTTGAAGAATGGATAACATATAAAGAAAACGTTGAAGAAATTGATAGCTTCGGAAAAGTAAATACCAAGTATATTGATTTTAAACCTTTGCTCAAATTTGTTTCACCGGCAAATAAATTAAATAAAAGCAGAGATTTTAGCTCGCCGGATTATTCTTTAATTATTAAATCTCCAATCAATTTTGTACACAGAAGTTTAATTGATGCAAACACAAAAAATATATGGGTCCCTGGTCTCAAAACAGTTAGGGATGCACCGGATATTACAAGAATTAATTCTTCACATACTTGTGTTTTTGATAATTTAAAAATCAAATTTGTGACCGAAGACAGTGCTGCAAAAAGCAATGAATTATTTTATTCGGAAAGAGGCGAGCTCGATTCCGGTTTAAAATTTACAACAGATTATAAACTTGAATCTTTAGGAGATTCAACAAAATTATTATTTAAGATTTACATCGCGGAAAATTCAAATAACTCGGGTAAGCAAAACTTTTTCGAAAAGATCAAAAACAAATATTTATTTAGTCAATTAAAAAAGAACGTAATTAAAAGTCTAGATAACTTTAAGGACTATTGCGAAAATCTTACTTCGGAGCGAAACCAATCTGTTTAAAATATATCTAACTAAGTTTGGAATTCAAAAAATATAAAAGGAATTTATTGATGAATGCTGTTGAGATTATCGGCTATACCGGTTCCGTACTGGTTGCAGTTTCTTTAATGATGAAAAATATTTGGTGGTTAAGAAGAATAAATCTGGTTGGCGGAGCAACGTTTGCTTTGTATGGACTTTTGCTGAAAGCATATCCCGTGTTTGCACTTAACGGGTTTATTGCATTGGTTGATATTTATTACTTATTCGAAATGAAGAGAAAGAAAGAATATTTTTCTTTAGTTCCGATAAATAGTGAACATAATAATTTATCTTCCCGGTTTATTGATTTTTATAAGACCGATATAAAAAAATTTTTTCCCGAATTTAAAAAGGATAAATTATACAAAGGACACACTTATTTTATATTGAGAAATCTTGTGCCGGTAGGATTAATAAATTTTGAGGAGCTTTCCGATACTGATGTAAAAATCGGTTTGGACTATGCAATTCCCGATTATAGAGATCTTAAAAATGCCAGGTTTGCATTTTTTGCCGAAGACGGTCTCTTTAAGAAAAGAGGAATTAAAAGATTAATTGTCGAAAGCTCGGTAAATGCACATCAGAAATATCTTAAGAAATTAGGTTTTGTTAAACAAAAAGAAAATCAAAATTTATTTTATAAAAACATTGATAAATAAAGATTATTCAGGTCGCAATTCTTTTATTGCCTTTGTTAAAAAATTAGGTAAAACCGTATTTCTTGTTAACGATATATTGTCGGGATTTTCTAAATGTGCTACCATTTCCGTTAGTTTCTTCTGTCCGTACTCTTTTATTACTTCGGCTTGCTTTTCCGGTTTCTTAAAATGATAATACATACTTTGCGGATCAGCTTCCGGATGGAACTGAGTGCCGACAATCTCATTAGAAATTCGTACCGCCATTAAAGCCCTTTCCAGAGGAACACTGGGGCGTTCTTTTTCGATACAAAGAATTTTGGCATTAAGTTCATCCAATTTTTCATGATTGGGTTGTATAACTTGCCAAGACCTAAAGTCGGCGCCATAAAAAGGATTTGGTAAACCTGTTAAAATGGGATCTTTCTCACCGTCCGAAGTTTTATTTATATGAACAATTCCAAACGAGCGTGATTTTCGTTCAACAACTTCTGCAAACTTAAAATAACGGGCCATAATTTGAAATGAATGACAAATATAAAAGATATATTTTTTAGTGTTTCCGTTTTGGTTATTAGCCCAAAGTTTATCCATTAAGTTGAAGTAATCTTTTTCCCATTGTTTCCCTTCTCCAGCAAACGGGCTTCCGGGTCCGCCGGAGGAAATATATATATCGTAATTGGAATCTGGAATTTCGTCTTTGTATCTCGTATCGAAGATGTTGTAAGTTACCTCTGCGTTATTTACCTTGCCATTGGTTTCGTTCAATATATCTTGAATACAACGCATTCCTTGGTTGGGTTCGTTATTATATAAGTCAATTATTGCTACTTTTACAGCTTTATTTTCCACTTGCATTTCCTTTCTTAAAAAATCTAAAAATCAAGGCGTAAAATATACTCAATATCTTTTATTACTGCTATGCTTTTTGTAAAGCGAATCTCCTGATTCGCTGATGTTAAATGTGATTGTTTTACGCTGAGGATTTTATTTGTCTGGGACTAAAGCGAAAGGGGACTTTCGTTTTGCAGTATTTATTCAAAATAAATTATCTTGCTAAAACATCTTCTTATATTTATGTTTCTTTCATATAGAAAATGTAAATGATTTAAAATATATTTTAAAAATAATTGTGAGGAAATTATGGCTGATCAAATGATTTTGGAAAAACAAAAACAGGCCGCAGATATTCTAAATGAAAAAGATGTTGATATGTGGATGACTTTTGTACGTGAAACAGGTAACATCAAAGATCCTATGATGGATATGATAGTCGGGACAGGCGCAACGTGGCATTCCGCTTTTATTATCTCAAAGAACGGAGAAACCACCGCAATTATTGGCTCTCTCGAAGAAGCCAACATGAAAACGGTTGGAACTTTTCAAAATATTGTTCCTTACTTAAAATCTGTGAAAGAGGATTTAATAAAAGTTTTGGATAAATATAATCCTAATAAAATTGCTATTAATTATTCACGAAACTCAAGTCTGGCAGATGGATTAACCCACGGCGTATATCTAGAGCTGATGGATTTGCTAAAAGACACTCCTTACAAAGATCGTTTTATATCTTCTGAAGAAATCGTTTCCGCTCTACGCGGCAGAAAATCTCAAATCGAAGTTGACTTAATCAAAAAAGCTATAGACGAAACGCTTGTTATTTTTGGTCAAGTTACTGACTTTATTGAAGTCGGGAAGAGTGAGAAAGACGTTGCCGAATTTGTACGGAATATAGTTCATGAAAAAGGATTCGGATTTGCATGGGACGAAGAACATTGTCCGGCAGTTTTTACCGGTCCCGATACAGCAGGCGCACATTCTGGTCCGACCGACAAAAAAATACAAAAAGGTCATGTAATAAATATGGACTTCGGAATTAAAAGAGAAGGATACTGTTCCGATCTTCAGCGTACGTGGTATGTTTTACGCGACGGCGAGACTGAGGCTCCGCCGGAAGTGATGAAGGGTTTTAATGTTATCCGCGATTCAATACAAATGGCAGCTAAAGCAATAAAGCCGGGTAAACTCGGCTGGGAAATTGATAAAATTGCCCGTGATTATATTGTGGAAAACGGTTACGAAGAATATCCGCACGGACTTGGTCATCAGGTAGGAAGAGTTGCACACGACGGCGGTGCAATGCTGGGACCCCGTTGGGAACGATATGGAAATATCCCTTACATTCCTATTGAAGAAGGCAACGTTTTTACAATTGAGCCGAGATTAACAATTCCCGGTTTCGGCATTGCTACAATGGAAGAAATAGTTTGGGTAAAGAATGACGGCGTGGAATTTTTATCACCGCCTCAAACTGAGATTTATTTGATTAAATAAATGTAATTTAATTGTGGAAGAGAAAAGAGTCTATTTTTTCTCTTCCCAACCTGTAAGTTTACCGTCTCGAAAGAAAAACTCTATTTTTCCGTAAAGCCATTGAGTAAACCTTCCCCATTTCTCAATATTTTTATTAATCCTATCAGGTTTACCCCAACTGTCTCTAAGCATGTTCTCTGTCATTCCTTTCCAAATTCGTTTATTTATAATACGGTTACCAACTTTTCTCCCGTATCTTTTTGCATAAACGGTTTTAAGAGCTTTCCGCAAATCAGTATCTAATATAGAGGATTTTTTATTCAGGCTGTCGATAGATTTGTTAATTTCTGTTTTTTGAGATATGAGTTGTTCCTTAAGCTGAAGTAAACTGTCCAATTTAGAATTGTATTGCGATCTGTTTAGTTTTGGCTTCTGCTGTGCGAATGTTATTGTTGAAACAAGAAATACCAAAAAAATTATTCTGTTAATGTTCTTTATCAATCTATTTTCTCTTTTAGTGTAATAATTAAAATTTAATCTGAATAATATTTAATTTTTTATATTAATTCCGGTTTGACAAACTTAATATCAATAAAGTATCAATAAATTTGTTATGATATTTTTTATAAAATTATTGGTTATATAACAAACACCTTCTTCTATTCTTTCCTTGTACGATTTTAATATTGGTTATGTTGGTAATTTATAATGGTGTTTCAGTGTATCTTCCATTTACAAACTTATGTAATATGCTTGCTACATAAGTTTGATATGGCAATCCTTCATTATAAGCTTGGCGTTTTAGTTCCAGTAAAACTCGTTGAGAAATACGAATATTTATTCTTTTATCTTTCCGAATAGTAGCTTTTGCAATTTCTTGGAATCGATTTTTATTTTTCTTAAAGTTTGGGATACTTTCCCATTCTTCATTTTCAACAGATTTAAGAAGTTCTTTTTCTTCTTTACTTAATTTCATTTCTATTTCCCCCTAAATATAATTTTGTCATTTCTCTACTTGGTATTATTGTCTTCAAAAACACTTTTTCTTTATCCTCGACAAAAGGGACTAAAAAAGCATAGTTGCTATACTCTACAATAAATATTTTATGATTAGGAAACTTTTGTTTGTTAGGATGCTTAATTATATCTAATAACTTACCGTCATTTATTGCTAGAATTATATCCTCAAAACAAATTCCCCTTGATTTTTTTAACTCCTTATTCTTCTCAATGTTCCAACTATATATTTTCACACTACAATATAGTACATTGTGTGCATTATGTCAACAAATTATAAGTTGTTTAAATTTGTTTAGTATTGTCTAACTTTAATTTTAGGTTGAAAGAGTTAAGTTTTTAACATTCTTATTTTGTTAAAAGCGCAACATTTTCTATATGAAAAGTATGAGGAAACATATCGACGGGTTTAATCTTTATAAGTTTATATCCGTTTTCATTTAGTAGTTTTATATCTCTTACTTGCGTTGTGGGATTGCAGCTGACGTAAACAATTTTTTCCGGTGAAAGCTGAAGTATATCTTTTACCGTTTTAGGGTTCATTCCGCTTCTTGGAGGATCAGTAATTATTACTTTTGGTTTGGGGAGATTATTTTTTTCAACAAACGGCAGAAAAGATTTGTTTAAATCAGCCAAGTATGGTTTGAAATTATCTGTTCCGTTTATCTCAGCATTAGTTTTTGCATCCGCAATTGCAGGCTCAACCGATTCAAATCCATAAACTTCTTTAACAAACTTTGAAATAAAAATTGCAATTGTTCCGGCACCTGAATAAAGATCATAAACTATATCATTAGGAGAAAACTCTGCAAAGTCAACAGCAACGTTGTATAAATTTACTGCTTGTAATGTGTTCGTTTGAAAAAACGAATTTGCACTTATTCTAAATTTATATTCTCCAATTTCGTCGTAAATGAATCCCGATCCATGATAGACTTTTTCATAATCACCAATTGCAACTTGAGCTTTTTTCTTATTAATATTGTTAATTAAGGTCGTAATCGAAGGTATTTCGTTAATTAGCAAGTTAGTGTATTCAGTGAACAAGCGTTCGTTATCTTCCGATGTAACTAAATTTACCATCAAATCGTTAGTATGATGAGATTGCTTAATAACTAAATTGCGTAAATAGCCCGAATGTGTCTTGGTGGAGTAAATAGTAGTTTTTCTTTCCTTAAAAAATCTCCTTGTAAGGTTTAATATTTTATTGCTTTCTTCGGATTGAAGAAAACATTCGTCAATGTCCAAAACCTTATTGAACATTTTGGGAATATGCAAACCGAGAGCAAAATAACTGTCAATCTCTTCACCGGAATTAATTTCTTCAAGCGTTAACCATCTTTTTTCCGCAAATGAAAATTCCATCTTGTTCCGGTAAAAGAATATTTTTTCCGACGGCAAAATAGGTTCGGCAATATAATTTTCAAATCCGCCTAATCTTTTGAAAATGTCTTCGACTTGTTCTTGTTTGTATTTTACTTGAACCGAATAATCAAGATCCTGCTGTTTGCAGCCGCCGCAAGTACCAAAATATTTACATATCGGGTTAACTCTTTCGATAGAAGGGGTTATAATTTTCTCTGCTTTTGCTTCAGCAAATGATTTTTTTACTTTTGTAATCCGGGCACTTACTTTTTCACCGGGATAAGCACCATGAACAAAAATGACGAATGGTTTCTCGGTGTTTTCATCTTTCCGTATTTTAGCAATACCTTTTCCCTCGAAAGCATATGATTCGATTTTTAGTTCTATTATTTCGCCTTTTCTCACTTTAATCAGATTTAGATTTTTAAGTTAATTTGATTGCCCCAAATATTCGGAAAGGACTTTTTTCCAAACGGCAAAGTTAATTTCTTTAAGGATTACCCTGTTTAAAGGTTCTCTCAGTTTACTTCCGGTTGGCAAAGCGAATCCGTAAAATAACGGATCCAATGTTAACAGTAAAACTCTAAGTTTGGAAGTATATCCGCCTTTCTTTATAAGATATTTTAATATTGGTGCATCGTAAATAACCGCATCCACTTTGTTTTCGGCTAAGTTTTTTAATGCTTGCGGAATGCTTTTGTATTTTGTGTAACGGATTCTTCTGCTAATCAAAAAGTTTTCGCTCGATGATTTTACGGTTGCAACTCTGACTTTATAAAGATCGTTAATGTCTTGTATTTGAGTTTCAAGCTGTGTAACAGTTAATGCCGAAGTAATTGCGGCAGTGAAACTGGAAATAATAATTAATCCCGCCAGCATCCAAATTATTGCTATTAGTCTTCCGCCGGTTGTCTTTGGAGCTTTGTCTCCGTATCCTACTGTTGTTAAGGTTACCGCAGCCCACCAAAAGCTAGATCCTAATCCTTTTGTTTTGCCGTCTCCAAAATGCTCTTTGTTCTTTTTCCTCTCAAAAATCCAAGTAACGAAACCTACAATAAACAACAATAAAAATAATCCAAAAATGATTTTTAGAAAATCGAAAGAAAGCAGCCGGTTTAAAACACTAACTAATCCGGTCTTTTCTTTAATTTGTGTAGCAATGCTTAAGCCCGTAATAAAATAAGGATGTGTAAAATCAAGAATTCTTTCACGTTCGGAAGTAATGGTTAACGGAGAAACCGCAATGTCAACTTCTTTATTCTTTACGGCGTTTATTAATCCCGACAAATCATATTCTTTAACTTTGTATTTGTATCCTAATGAGTCGGCAATTCTTTTCCATAGATCAAAAGAAATTCCCGACCATGTTCCATCGGTATTTTTTATTACAAAGGGCTCGGCTATTTTTGTTCCTACAATCAAAGTTTTACCGGACTGCTTAGCATTTAAAGTTACCGTAGCAATTATAAAGAAAAATAAAAGGCAAATTATTATTTTTAGATTCATTTGGGTTTTTGTATTTTCTGTTTATAAAATTATGGAAACTTTTCCACTTTAGTTAATAAATGATTTTTAAAATGAAACAATATATAAACTCTTTTTTTTATATGGAGAAAAATGAAAGCTACAATTAACGTATTTTTAATATTCCTAACAATCATTTTTACTTCAGCGTGCGAGAATAATCTACCTCTATCAGAAAAGATAAGTAGTCACCAATTAATTGATCAGGATAGTTCAAAAGTAATATTTCCTGATTTCGCAAAAGGGAAAATATCGGTTGTAGGATATATTTTTACAAACTGTCCGGATATTTGTCCGTTAACAACAAATAACATGAGCATTATTCAAGAAAAACTTAATAAAGATAATGTTTCCGGGGTACAATTTGTATCTATTAGTTTTGATCCAGCAGCCGATAAACCAAGTGTTTTAAAAAAGTATGCAGAAGTGAGAAATTTAGATCTGAGTAATTGGGAATTTTTAACTGGAGAAAAATCAACAATCAAAAAATTGATTAAGGAAGTTGGAGTTGTAGCTATTCCTTCCGACTCAACAACGCTGCCCAACGGAACCAAACAATACTATTATGTGCACACCGATAGAATTTCGCTTATGGATCAAAACGGAATAATTCGTAAGAACTATCCCGGAAGCAAAATTAACATAAATGAAATTTTGGAGGATATTAAATCATTGGAATAAAAATTTTGAGAGGAAATAATGAAAAAATTAGTATGGGCTGAAATTCTTTTAATTTTAACCGGACTTTTAATCGGCTGCAAAGAAGAGAAAGCTCCGGAAACAAAAACGCTTAAAAACACATTTGTTGCTACCAATGCATGGATAAGACCCGCCGCAAAAAATATGAATTCCGCAATGTATTTTGATATAATTAACAATACCGGCATGGCAGACACGTTATTAGGCGCGGAATCGGATTTAGCTAAAAACGTTCAGATTCACGAAACGTTTGAGAGCGGAAAAGACATGATGGGAATGAGGCATGTTGATTTTGTTCCGATAAAAGCTAACGGTACAGTTCATTTTAAACCGAGCGGATACCATGTTATGTTAATTGGGCTAAACAAGGATTTGAAACAGGGCGACAAAGAGAAAATCACTTTAATATTTAAGAAGAGAAGGAAAGTAAACGTAATTGCTAAAGTAAAAAATCAATAAACAAATTTTATTGGGAAAAAAGATGCTCAACTTTTTTGAAAAGTTGGGCATCTATAAAATTATTACAAATGTTCAATAAAGTTTTTGTTTATTATTCCTAACTCCTAATTGTATTCATCCCAACTTTTAATTTGTAAGTCGTCAATATCTTTTGTGCAAAATGATGTTATAAAAGATCGGGCTAATCTAACATTTGTAAGTAGTGGAATGTTAAAATCTATTGCACTTCTTCTAATTGTGTAATCGTTATCCAATTCATTTTTGCTCAGATTTTTCGGTATGTTTATTACAAGATCGATTTTGTGTGATTTTATGTATTCCAATGTATTCGGCTTTTTACCTGAATCCGGCCAATGTA
Organism: uncultured bacterium; assembly: GCA_965554225.1. Classification (GTDB taxonomy): domain Bacteria; phylum Bacteroidota; class Ignavibacteria; order Ignavibacteriales; family Melioribacteraceae; genus BMS3ABIN04. The sequence goes on from CBEVZC010000012.1 coordinate 9,732, forward strand.
ACAAAGTGGAACGAATATTATTTTGAGATAAAAATTTATTTGTCCCTTCGGTGGCATAAAGACTATAACCTTTCCCGATAAGTAATTTTACGCTGTCTAACAATTCGGCTTTTGCTTCAACCGGTCCGGTCGAAAGCAATATGTTTTTCTTTGGTATTTTATAACCAACGGAAAGCATGGCTTTTAACAACGCTTCGTAAAAATCATCGCCCAAACAACCGACTTCTCCGGTAGACGACATATCAACACCGAGCACCGGATCGGCTTTTTGCAAGCGGGAAAAAGAGAATTGCGGAGCTTTTATTCCAATATAATCAAGTTCAAATAAGGACTTACTCAATTTATCAACTTTTTTCCCAAGCATAATGTTGGTTGAAATTTCAATGAAGTTTGTCTTGAGCACTTTGGAAACGAAAGGCAAACTTCTCGATGCACGCAAGTTACATTCTATTACTTTTACATCATTATCTTTTGCTAAAAACTGAATATTAAACGGACCGGAAATATTAAGTTCGCGTGCAATTCTGCGACTTATTATTTTAATTCTTCTAACCGTTTCGAAATAAATTTTCTGCGGAGGGAAAACCATTGTAGCATCTCCCGAGTGTACACCCGCAAATTCGATGTGTTCGTTTATTGCATAAGCTTTTATTTCGCCGTTCTCTGCAACTGCGTCAATCTCAATCTCTTTCGCATTCTCAATAAATTCCGAAACAACAACCGGATATTTTTTAGAAATATTTTTAGCAAGCATTAGAAAATGCTCTAGCTCATTTTTGTTCGAAACAACATTCATTGCAGCGCCGGATAGAACATAGGAAGGTCTTACCAAAACCGGAAATCCGACAAGCTCAATGAATTTATAAATGTCGTTTATACTTGTTAACTCTTTCCAGCGCGGTTGATCAACATCAATATTGTCAAGCATTTGAGAAAATTTATACCGGTTTTCCGCTCTGTCTATCGATTCTGCGGGAGTTCCTAAAATTTTAATATTTTGCTCATTTAATCGTATTGCTAAATTATTGGGAATTTGTCCACCGGTAGAAACTACTATTCCGTAAGGCTTTTCGAGGTCTATAATATCCAAAACTCTTTCGAACGTTAATTCTTCAAAATAAAGCCGGTCACTTATGTCGTAATCCGTACTTACGGTTTCCGGATTATAATTAATAACAACTGCTTTCAGACCGTTCTTTTTTATTGCGTCTACGGTATTAACGCTGCACCAATCGAATTCTACGCTGCTTCCTATTCTGTAAGCGCCGGAACCAAGTACAATTACCGAGTTCCCGTCTTGCTTAAAATTGATATCTTGTTCGGTTCCGTTGTAAGTTAAATAAAGATAATTTGTATCAGCCGGAAACTCGGCAGCCAAAGTATCTATTCGTTTAACAACGGGAAGTATTTTTCTTTTCTTTCTTGCTTCACGAACTTTAATTAAATCTTTTTCGATGTTTTTAATATCGGATTTATAAACTAACCGTGCAATTTGGAAATCGGAAAATCCTCTTTTTTTTACTTCGGTAAATAAATTGTCGGAAACATTTTCTAAAGATGACTCTTCCCTTAATTTATTGTTTAGATCGACAATGTTTTTTAGCTTAACGAGAAACCATTTATCTATTTTGGTTAACTCAAATATTTTATCAACGGAGTAATATTTCTTAAATGCCTCAGCGATGGCAAAAATTCTTTTCTCGGTTGGATTTGTAAGCAGCTCGTCAATATTGCTGAATTCCAAATTACTATTTGCCACCAATCCATGCATTCCTTGCCCGAGCATTCTAATTCCCTTTTGAAATGCTTCTTCAAAAGTTCTTCCTATTGACATTACTTCACCGACGCTTTTCATGCTGCTGCCAATTTCTTCCGATACTCCTTCAAATTTATTTAAATCCCAAAGTGGCAGTTTGCATACGACATAGTCCAATGCCGGCTCAAAAAATGCGGGAGTAGTTTTAGTAACCGAATTTTTAAGTTCAAATAATCCGTAGCCCAATGCTAATTTTGCAGCAACGAATGCAAGCGGATAACCTGTGGCTTTGGATGCAAGTGCGCTCGATCTTGACAGACGCGCGTTTACTTCAATTACTCTATAATCTTCCGATTCCGCATCGAGTGCAAATTGGACGTTACATTCGCCTACAATTCCCAAGTGCCTAACAATATTGATAGATATCATTCTAAGCTTGTGATATTCAATATTGGTAAGGGTTTGCGAGGGAGCAACTACAATACTTTCTCCGGTATGAATTCCCAGCGGATCGAAATTTTCCATATTGCAGACGGTTATGCAATTATCATATTTATCACGAACAACCTCGTATTCAATTTCCTTCCAACCCTTTAAAGACTCTTCAATTAAAATTTGAGAGGAGTAAGAAAGCGCTTTATTAGCAAGGGAAATGAGTCCTTCGCGGTTGTTGCAAAACCCGCTGCCCAATCCGCCAAGGGAGAAAGCCGATCTTATAATTATGGGATAACCTAATTTTTCAGCAGCCTCAACTGCTTCTTCGTAAGAGTTTACCGCAATACTTTGAGGAGTTTTAATATTTATGTGGTTTAACTGATCAGTAAACAGCTCCCGGTCTTCCGTATTAATGATAGTTTGAACGGGAGTTCCTAAAACTTCGACGCTGTATTTTTTTAGAATACCATTTTTAAATAATTCAACACCGCAATTAAGTGCCGTTTGTCCGCCGAAAGCCAGCAACAATCCTTCGGGTTTTTCTTTTTCTATAACTTTTTCAACAAAAAAAGGGGTAACCGGAAGGAAATAAATTTTATCTGCAATACCTTCCGATGTTTGAACTGTTGCAATATTTGGATTAATCAGAACGGTTTTTATTCCTTCTTCCTTAAATGCCTTAAGCGCTTGTGAACCCGAGTAATCGAATTCGCCCGCTTCACCGATTTTCAATGCGCCGGAACCTAATAATAAAACTTTTTTAATTTTCTTTTTCATATATCATGCTGATATTTATGGAACACCGATAACTCTTTTAAATAGATTATCACTTTTCTTATCTGTGAAAATCAGCTTTATCTGTGTCATCAGTGTTCTATTTGTTTTAAAAATTCATCAAACAAAAACTCAGTGTCCATTGGTCCAGATGACGCCTCCGGGTGAAACTGGGTTGAAAAAAACGGCTTTGACTTATGCTTAATTCCTTCGCAAGTATTATCGTTTATATTGATAAACATCGGCTCCCAATCATTTCCCAAGCCTTTCATATTAACCGCGTAACCATGATTCTGTGATGTGATATAACAATTATTCGTTCCGGTTCTAATAACAGGCTGATTATGGCTTCTGTGACCATACTTTAGCTTAAAAGTATCGGCTCCCGCTGCAAGCGATAGAATTTGATTTCCCATACAAATTCCGAATACAGGTTTTTCTCCTTTAATTGCCCGCGCTGTATTTTCTACAACTTCCGCACATTGTTTCGGATCTCCCGGACCGTTTGATATCACTAGTCCGTCGTATTCTTCTTTGTTAAAATCATAGTTCCAAGGAACTCTAACTACGGTTACGTTTCTTTTAACGAGGCATCTGATTATATTATTCTTTACGCCAAGATCGACTAAAAGTATTTTGATATTACCGTTTCCGTGTATTGTTTTTTCTTTTACGCTTACTTGAGAAACCAAATTTTCTTTGTTAGGATCGAAAAAAGGAACATCATTATTATCAACTATAATCTTTCCTAGCATCGTTCCTTTTTCTCTAAGTTTTTTTGTAAGAGACCTGGTATCAATTCCGTAAATTCCTGGAACTTTATTTTCAATCAGCCATTCGGCTAAACTTTTCTTTGCGCTCCAGTGGCTATACTCGTTTGAGTAATCTGAAATAATAAATCCATTGACTTGTATTTTATCCGACTCAAAATTTGTAACTATTCCGTCCGAAATTTCATAGTCGGGAACACCGTAATTTCCTACAAGCGGATATGTAGAAACAAGTATTTGTCCTTTATAAGAAGGATCGGTAAGGCTTTCCGGGTAGCCGGTCATTGCAGTGTTAAAAACAACTTCGCCCGATATTGATTTTTCATATCCGAAGGAAAAACCTTCGAATGAGGTACCATCTTCCAAAACTAATTTTACTTTGGGGTGAGACATAAAAGATTACTAAAATTCAAATTAATATTTGAAGATAAATATTACGAAATAATATTAAATAAAACATTCTTTAAAATTTATTTATTGGATTTCTTTATTTTATAAACGTCTGATAAACTTTTTCCTCTCATTTTAAGTTGACAGGTCAAAATGAAATACAAAGTTACTTTTCATACGTCAAATAAATCCGGCGCCGGGACGGATGCTAATATTTGCTTAAAATTATCCGGTTCAATTCGAAGTTCCGAAACGATTTATCTTAATAAATATTTCGGTAAAAGTGATTTTGAAACCGGAACTATAAGCAGCACTATACTTGAGCTTCCTGAATTAGGGAATATAAATAAACTTGAAATTTGGCACGACAGTAAAGGATTCGGATCGGATTGGCTCCTTTCTTCGGTCTCGATAAAGAATTTGACAAATAATAAAACATGGTTTGTTAAAATAAATAAATGGCTCGAAGCAAGGGACAGACACTATAAGTTCAATACCCTTCCGGCTATAGAATATTTAATTGAAATATTTACCGGTACTTTGCCAAGTTCGGGCACTGATTCCAATGTTTACTTTTCCTTTAAAGGTGAGAAAAATGGAACTGATTTTATACATATAAACAGATTCTTGGAAAGAGGAGATTTTAAGTCAGGGCAGTTAAGTAAACTTTCTATTATTCTACCCGAACTGGGGATAACAAAAAATATTAAGGTAAAAACCGATGACAAAGGGCTTTCTTCCAACTGGTATCTGAATAGGATAAATATAAATAATAGCAACTCAAAGCAAGTTACAACATTCCCTTTCTATAATTGGGTTAAACCTCATCAAGTTTATGACCTTCATGCAAACTTAATCCGTTATACAGTTAAAATATTTACCGGTGATGTTGCCGGCGGAGGTACAGACGCTAATGTTTTTATAGTATTGCAAGGATCTAAAAACAAAACCAAACCCATTAAATTAAACGAATTAGTTGCAAAAAATGCTTTCGAAGCCGGAAATCTTGATATTTTCAAAATTGTTTCAAAAGACCTTGGAGCGCTTCAAAAGATTACGGTCTGGCACGACGAAAAATGGCTTGCCGACGGTTGGTATTTGAATAAAATTCTAGTTGAAAATCATAATAAAAATAAAACGTGGGAATTTCCGTGTTATACTTGGTTAGATAGATCCGAAATTCCGTACAGAACGAGACTTGAATTAACACTAAGAAAACCGCAGCAGCGACCCTTCTATGCAATTGCTCACATGGTTAATACTCCGGCTTATGTTGAGGAAGCTTTGGATATGGGCGCAAATGCAATTGAGTGCGATGTAACTCCTCATTTACTAAATGACGGAACATTTAAGTTTATAGTTCATCATGGTTTTCGTCCCGATTTAGATCCCGATTCCATAAACTTAGTGGAAAGAAGCATTGCTGAGACCAGATTTGAAGATTATATTTTTAAGCTTAACGAACTATCGGTAAGATATCCGGAGTTCTCACTTGTAATTTTCGACAATAAATTAAGTGATGTGCCAAAAGATAAATTAAATCAATGCGGAGCCGAATTTGCAAGGTTATTGTTAAAATTATTTTATAAAAATAAAGGAAATACAAGCGGAATTAAAAGCGTGCTTTCAACGCCGGGAACAAAATATTTGCAGTTTATAAAAGGAGCTTATAGCGTATTAAAGCAAAATCAAATCTCTAAAATAGGATTCGACTTCAGCGAGGAAGATATTGCAAGCAGTATGAAAACTTTCGGGAAATTAAAACTGGCAAATATTTGGTGGGGACGCGGAATTTCCTCAACCGTTCCCAAACCGGTCTCCAATTTTATTCCCCAATTTTTGTTGGCTGCAAAATTTAGAAAGAGAAGAGGAATTATTAAAAAGATTTATTACTGGACATTAGACGACCCGGATTCAATGGCGAGAATGTTAGTTACAAATTTAGACGGTATAATTGTTAACGATCCGGTAAAATTGCTTAAAGTATTAGAAAAAGAAGAATTCAAACATAAATACCGTCTTGCAAATAGAAAAGATAATCCGTTTAGTGTTTTTAAACTGCCTGTGTAAAATATGGAAAACATAAACTGCGTTTTTTAAAACACGAACAAGAAATAGATTTCATTTTTATTAAATTTTATAAGGGACTTTAATAAATTTCATCGTAGGTGAAAAGTCTTTTGTATTTCGAGTAACTAATAATAAATTATTTATTTGAGCTAATGCAAGCTGAAAAGCATCGGGTAATTTTAATTTTTTCTTTTGTCTAATTTCAGCGGCTAAATTAGCAGCTTGTTCGGTGATGATTATATTTTCAAAGTCACTTAATAGTTTTTCTATATTAAGTTTCTCAGAGGGTAAAGCTCCTGCAAGAACTTCCGCTCTTGTTATTACCGAGATTGTACAAAGAGATTTATTTTTCCGTAGCCAATTAGTTGCTTTTTTTAGCCCATTTAAATGGTCGATTAAAATAACCGAATCGATTAAATATTTAGCTTTTTTCAATCCTACTCCATTCATCTCTTAAGGATTGAACAAATTTTTTACTATCGATCCCTCGTTTTTGCCAAATACCCGCAGTTGTAGTAAGCGTATCATCATCATTACTTTCTACGAGTTGTTTGAAAATTTTTATTGCCTCGCGAATTGTTTCTGCAGAAGGTCGGCTATGTTTTTTACTGTAGTTGTCAAGCCAAATTTTCATATCTTCCGGCAATGTTACAATTGTTCTAACCATTTCTTGTCCCTTTTAATTTATTACAAATATATCACATTGGTGATATATAGTCAAGTGAATTGTTACATATTTTTAGGCAAATGAATTTTTTAGTTGAATTTCTGAAATCATTCATTTAATTGGAATACTTGTATTATAAATTTACTTTATGGAAATATCGATATAACTTTACATTCGAAATTTAATACTATCACTCTGGGAAATGTTAATGAACCAAATCACACAAATTGTAAGAAAATTAAATATAAGAGAGGAGCAGGTAAAAGCTGTCCTAAATTTACTGGAAGAAGAAGCAACTATCCCTTTTATTGCGCGTTACCGAAAAGAAAAAACCGGCGGTTTGGATGAAGAACAACTCAGAGAAATTGAATCAACAAATATGTACTTAACAATTCTTGCCGAAAGAAAAGAAACTATTTTGAAAAGCATTGAGGAGCAGGGAAAACTTACCAGCGAACTTAAAGAAAAAATAATTGCATCCGATAAATTAACCGAGTTGGAAGATTTATATCTTCCTTATAAACCGAAACGCAAAACCCGTGCAACGGTCGCAAAATCAAAAGGACTTGAACCGCTTGCAAATTTTATTGTTAACAATCCAAACTTTGAGGGCGATTTTGATGAAATTCTTACAAAATATATTAATGAAGAAAAAGGAGTCCTAACCAAGGAAAATGCTCTGCAAGGTGCAAAAGATATAATTGCGGAAAGTATAAGCGAAAACGCAGAGATAAGGAAAGAAGTAAGGGAATATCTTTTGAACAGTTCCAAAGTTGTGTCCGTTAAAGCAAAGGAAGCAAAAACGGAAAGAAAAAGTAAGAAGAAGGATGTATATGAGATTTATCATCAATTTGAAATTGAAACAATTAAAATTAAACCATATCAAACATTGGCATTAAACCGCGGAGAGCGGGAAGGATTTTTAAGAGTAAGTTTAACTTACGATAAAGAATTCATTCTATCTAAAATTTCCAAATTATTCTTTAAATATAAAACTTCATATTTTAAAAAAACTCTTGAAAGTGTTGTACAAGACTCTTTTTCACGACTGATTTATCCCTCAATCGAACGGGAAGTAAGAAATCAATTAACGGAAATTGCCGATCAGCACGCAGTAGAAATATTCAGCTCTAATTTAAGGCAGCTATTACTCCAGCCGCCTATTTCGGGTAAAATAATAATGGGAATTGATCCCGGATTTGTTTCCGGTTCTAAGATTGCCGTAATTGACGAAACCGGGAAATACCTTGAAGGGCATACAATTTATCCGCATCCGCCTCAGCGCAGAATGAGTGAGGCAAAAAAGATAATTGTGGATTTTATACAAAAATATAATGTTGAACTTATTGCAATCGGGAACGGAACCGCAAGCAGGGAAACAGAATTAATGGTCTCGGTATTGATTAAAGAAAATAATTTAAATTGTTATTACTTGATTGTAAATGAAGCGGGCGCTTCGGTTTACTCGGCTTCTCCAATTGCAAAGCAAGAATTCCCCGATCTTGAAGCAAGTCAAAGAGGTAATATTTCAATTGCCAGAAGAGTTTTGGATCCCTTAGCCGAACTCGTAAAAATAGATCCCAAATCAATTGGCGTTGGATTATACCAGCACGATGTTGACCAAAAACTTCTACAGAAAAATTTGGACGATGTAATAATCAGCTGTGTAAACTATGTTGGTGTAGACTTAAACACCTCTTCATCTTCATTGCTTACTTACGTTTCCGGTCTTAATAAAAGAATTGCAAATAGTATTGTAAAGTATAGAGAGAAAAACGGAAAATTCAATTCACGCGAAGATTTGAAAAATGTTTCGGGAATAGGAGAAAAATCTTTTGAGCAGGCTGCCGGTTTTTTAAAAATTCCTAACGGTGCAAATCCTTTGGATAATACTTTTATTCATCCCGAATCTTACGAAGCAACTGAAAAATTATTAAAACTGTGTAATCTATCCGCTACAGCTGTAAATGAAAAAGGGAATCTTGTGGAGCTTTATGTGAAAAACAATGGATTAGAAAACATAGTGAAAGAAATTCGAATAGGTGAACCGACTCTCGCAGACATAATTGAAAACCTTAAAAAGCCAGGGAGAGATCCTCGCGAGGAAATGCCGAAACCGATTTTAAGAAGCGACGTATTAAAAATGGAGGACCTTGAAGAAGGGATGAAACTTAAAGGCACGGTAAGAAATGTTGTTGATTTCGGAGCTTTCGTAGATATTGGCGTAAAACAGGACGGTCTACTTCATATTTCCGAAATGGCAAATAAATATGTTAAACATCCATTGGAAATTATAAGTGTGGGAGACATAATTGATGTGAATATTAAAAGTATTGATATAAACAAAGGCAGAATTGCTTTAAGCATGAAAAATTTTTAATGAGAAATTCATAAAACTTAATTATTTTGTAAAACAATTTATTTTTTCCTTACACTTAAAAATAGAATGAATGTTTATAAAACAATCTTAGAAACAATTAAAACTAAAGGCGGCGTTTATTTTATATTGCTTGATCCGGATAAAATTGAGCATTCATCAATATCCGAGTTTTTAAAAGTATGCGAAGATGCGGGCGTTGACGGGTTCCTTGTAGGTGGAAGTTTAATAGTTGACGGAAACCTCGAGTACAGTATTGAGATAATAAAAAAATATACTTCACTGCCTTTGATAATTTTTCCGGGGAGTGTTGATCAACTATCGCCGAAAGCAGATGCGCTTTTATATCTATCCCTTATAAGCGGACGGAATGCCGAACATCTTATCGGCAAGCACGTTCTCGCTGCTCCTACAATAAAGAAATTTAATCTTGAAGCTATTTCTACAGGATATATGCTGATAGAATCGGGAAGGCAAACTACTGCCGAATACATAAGCGGAACAAGACCTATTCCACGCAATAAACCTGAGATTGCAGTTTCTACAGCTTTGGCTGCGCAATACCTCGGAATGAAATTAATTTATCTTGAAGGCGGTTCCGGTGCGGATAACCATGTTCCGTTAGAAATGATAAATTCCGTATCGAATGAAATTGATATACCGCTGATTGCAGGCGGGGGAATCAGAAATCCAAACGTTGCAAAGGAAATGGTTAAAAACGGCGCAAATATTATTGTTACCGGAAATTATTTTGAAGACAAATCAAAATGGAATCAAATTAAAGATTTTGCTTCCGCTGTTCATATAAAATTGCCGGTTGATGTTTAACTTAAGTTTGTAATATTTCTGTATCAAGTCAAAGATTTTAATGTTATTTTATAATATTAGCACAACAATAATAGGTAATGATATTATGCAAATCAGTACGAAAAAAGTCTCGAAAAGGGAAAAAGATAAGTCCTTGGAAATAAAAAGAATACTTGCTCACTGGAATAGACTGCATATAAAATTAACAAAAAACTGGGATAACTATTTAACTGTTGAAGAAGAATTAAATGCCCAACGTAAACATTGATGCTAAAAGACCGGTTACTTTAGATAGCTCTGTAAATTAAACACTAATTTATAAACATGAATAAACAACAATTCATTAAAGATTCACTTACGGAAAGCGCCGGAGTTAAACTGGCAATTGAAAAATATTGCTCAAATGAAATAATTAAAACTGTTGAGATATTGGCCGGAGCTTTTCAAAACGGCAAGAAATTATTACTTTGCGGTAACGGCGGCAGCGCTGCAGACAGTCAACATATTGCTGCGGAGTTTATGATTCGCTTAAGTCACGATTTAAATCGACCTGCAATTCCGGCAATTGCTTTAACAACCGATACTTCAAATTTAACTGCAGCCGGAAATGATATCGGTTTCGAGAATGTGTTTGCCCGGAATGTTGAAGGACTCGGTTCAAACGGAGATGTATTGATTGCAATCTCTACAAGCGGAGATTCCCAAAATATTATTAATGCAGTTAATACGGCTCATGCAAAGGAAATGAAGGTAATTGGTTTCCTTGGCGGCACCGGCGGCGGACTTAAAAATATCGTCGATGTTCCCGTAGTTATTCCTTCCTCAAACACTCAGCGCATACAAGAAGGTCATATTACTGTAGCACATATAATTTGCGAATTGGTAGAAAGGGAATTATATGGGAAGTTTGATTAAGCATCAAAAATATTTTAATTGATTAATTATTAAAATCAGTTTATTTATGAGGGATTAAAAATGGGAAACAGACCTCAAACAATTCAGATTTTTCTACCGGATGGTTCTCCAAGAAGTGTTAAAATTGCTGAAATTACTAATAGAGTTGTTAAAGCAATCCTTTTCCCAAGAACCAAGCTTGAATATCTTAATTCCAGGAAAGAACTTAAGAATGTTGGTTTATACTTTTTGTTTGGAGAATCTGCAGAAAGGTCTAAACCATTAGCTTATATTGGTGAAGCTGAGGATTGTTTAACACGGCTTAAACAACACAATAGAGAAAAGGAATTTTGGAATTATGCTATAGCGATTGTCTCAAAAATTAGAGCGTTTACAAAAGCCCATGTAAAATATCTTGAACATATAGCTATAAAGACAGCAAAGGAGGTTAACAGATTCGATACGGAAAATTCCGGTATACCGGCAAAGCCGTTTGTAACAGAATCAATGGAAGCTGATCTTCTTGATAGCTTTGATACAATTAAAATCTTACTTTCGACCTTAGGTTACCCTATCTTTGACTCTATCACTAAAAAGGCCGTAAAGAAATCGGATATTTTTATAATTCGAGGAAAAGGAATAATTGCGGAAGGTGATTTAATTGCTGAAGGGTTTGTGGTTTTTAAAGGGTCTGAACTTAAGAAACAAACAACACCTTCTTGCCACGTTTACTTAAAAGCACTTTGGCAAAAATTGATTTCAGATAATATCATTTTGAATATAGGAAATAAGTTGATATTTAATGAAGACTACGTGTTCAATTCTCCAAGCACTGCAGGCGGAGTTGTTTTAGGTCGCTCTACAAATGGGTGGACACAATGGAAAAATAAAGAAGGAAAAACTTTGAGCGATTTAAAAAGAAAGTAGTTCCCTTTTAAAATTCGGAGGGTTCAGTGTAAATTGCCAATTAATAATTTAAATTAAATAAGGAATCTGAGATTTCGCACTCCTAATTGTAATTAAGCTTACATTTTACTAATGTGATTTTTTATAAATAGCAGCTGGTCCTTAACCTTTAATAACAAATGAGTTCACCATGCGAAATTGCTTAAAAAGTTTTTTAATAATCTTACTGTCTCTAAACGCATTAAATTTTGCTCAGCTGAATAATCCCAAAAATATAAAGTTAAACTGGAAAACCGATACAACCAAACATACAATTAATCTTTCCGAACTTATGGTTGTACTTCCGCCGGGTTCGTTTCCAAAGCTTGATTATCCCAAGTTTATCGGCAAGTATGAAGGACTTAAAAGTTTTTTCAAACGTGAACCTGTTATGAGTGTGGAAATAAACGGAGAAGCAAAAGCATATCCGTTAAATATGTTATCGATCCATGAAATATCTAATGACACTTTAAGCGGAGTTCCGATTGTTGCAAGTTATTGCCCGCTATGCAATTCGGGACTTATATTTGACCGGAGATTAAATTTTAAAGGGAGAAATTATTTGCTTGAATTTGCTGTGTCGGGAATGTTACGAAACAGCGATATGGTAATGTATGATAAGCAAACCGAAAGTTGGTGGCAGCAATTAATGGGCGCTTCCATTGTGGGCAAACTTGCCGGAGCCGAATTAAAAGTAATTCCTTCTTTAATAATCTCAGTTCAGGAATTCTTTGATAGATATCCTAATGGGAAAATCCTTTCGAAAAAAAGCGGTGATGCCGAATCACAAAAATATTACGGAACAAATTTCTACAAAAAATATGATGATATTTCGGGAACACCTTATAAGCGTTTCTTTAATTCTAAAAATATTGATCCGAGATTACCGGCATTGGAAAGGATTGTTAATGTATCGGTAAAAGGTAAATACATAATTTATCCTTTCTCGGTTATTTCAAAAAAAGGAGTAATAAACGATTCCTTTAAATCAAAAGATATTGTTATTTTCTTTAAAACCGGTACGGTTTCCATTTTAGATAAAAAGGATATTAGTAAATCCAAGGATGTAGGTTCGGTTACCGTTTTCAGTCCGGTTGTAAATAATATGAAACTTTCCTTCGCAAAGAAAGACGATAAGATTGTTGATACTAAAACAAATTCGGTTTGGGATATAACCGGGAAATGTATAAAGGGTAAGTTAGCCGGCAGTCAACTTGCAATTGAACCTTATAGTACGCACTTTGCGTTTGCCTGGCTTGCGTTTCATCCCGAATCTGTTATCTATAAACCGTAAGTTGAAATTTCGGACATTTTGTATTATTTTAATTCCGTAAATTATTTGCAAACAACTTCCGTAACAACAGATTGATGCATGTAATTTCTAAAATACTATTTCAGTCAATACTTATTTGGTCAAATGGGAATAAAATTTCGCAGGCAATTCACAATCAAGAAATCTTCGGAATTTTTAATTAAAAAATTTCTAGCGGATTCAAAAAACAATTCGGATACACTCTGCGAGCAAATTGTAGACAATCATATTTTATTAAAAGTTTTAACCAAAAACCGCCACTACTGGTCTCCAGAAATGAATATCACAATCGATGAAAATGAGGATGGTAATTCTTTCGTCCGCGAAGTAATTGGTCCCAGTCCCGCTATTTTTACTCTCACAATGTTTTTACTTTTGTTCGGCGGAGTATTATTGCTATTTACAATTATGTTTTTATTTTCACAAATCAGTCTAGGACTGCCAACCGATACTACTTGGTTACTCATCATTATCTCTCTTATTATTCTCGCCAGCGGTTTGATTATGATGTATGTAGGCAGAAGAAATGCAAAAGATCAAATGGAATGCTTAAGGGAATATGAAGAAAACATTATTGGGAAAGAATAAAAGAAAGTTTAAATTAGCAATAAAGTTATTATCGTTTTTCTATTTTGCAGAAAGCATTAGACAATATTAAGTTTTATCGTTCGGGTTATTATAAATAGGCGAGTTAAATTTATTTGTTAAGAAGGGACTAAACAGAGAATATAAAAATTCTATATAAATAATTAAATTTCCCGGGAATATACTTATAAGATATTGAATGTCTAATAAATTCTTCTCCATCGATGAAATTAAAAGTGAATTGCAGATTCCGAAACAAAAATGTTTTGTTGAACCTTTCTTTAATTGGCAAATTTCAGAGTGGCAATTTGCAAGAGAAAATTACACAGCTTTAAAATCAATTAAAATCAAACAGTTCAATTTTTCCGGTACATCGGTTATTGTCCAATATAATCCGCATCGTGCCGGTTCTATAACAGCGTTGACAGATAAAAAAAGTATTGCGAACCGCAAATGCTTTTTATGTGATGAAAATTTACATGCTGAACAATCCGGAATTAAGTTAACTTCAAATTATATTTTACTTGTAAATCCGTTCCCGGTTATTTCAATGCACTTTACAGCAAAATTCAATTTGCATGTTCCCCAAAAGATTTCAGAAAATTTTATTGAAATTCTATATGGTGCAAAAACGCTTGGTGAGAATTATTTTCTGCTCTACAACGGAGCTGAAGCCGGTGCATCGGTTCCGGAACATCGGCATTTTCAAGGCGGAGCGAAGAATCAGTTCCCAATTATCTCGGATATAATCCATTCAATTAATAATAGCGGCAAAGCCGATTCGGAACTTACGTTAACAGAGGTTTTGGATTTTAAGCAGGCAAAACTATTTGCAGTTCAAGATGAAATACGTAATTATTTTCTAATCACCGGTGTTCATGCTTACGAGATTGAGAAATTATTTTTTAATCTTTTTGATATCCTCACAGATTTATTCGGAACGGAGAATGAGACCAAACTTAATCTGGTTTCAACAGTTGAGAATGGTAAACATTATCTTTTTATTTTCCCTCGCGCAAAGCATCATCCGTCTTGTTTTTTCGAAGAAGGAGAAAAACAATTATTAGTCAGACCCTCAACTTTGGACATCGGAGGGATAGTAGTTGTGTCTAGAGAGGAAGATTTTAATAAAATTACAAAAGAGAATATTAAAGAAATATTTAAGGAAGTAAGCATAGGCAGTAAAGATTTTAATTATATAATATCGAAAGTAAAAAACAATTAATTATTCAAACTTTTTCTGCTTTGTAAATATAAAATTTTAGCAGAATTCCCTATAAAAAAGGAAAATAAAAATGGGTACAAAAATTCTACCGAAGTCTCAAAACGTTTATGAATATCCGCTCCTAATTAAAAGAATTTTAGAACAATCATTAAAATATGAACCGGAAAATGAAATTGTTTATCGGGATATTACCAGGTATAACTATCTTGATCTAAATAGCAGAGTTAGAAAACTTGCAAATACTTTAGCAAAACTGGGTATTGCTGCCGGAGATACTGTCGCGGTGATAGACTTTGACAGTCCCCGATATTTGGAATTATATTTTGTAGTCCCAATGATTGGCGCAATACTTCATACCATAAATTACAGACTTTCACCGAGCCAAGTGTTGTACACCATTAACCATGCGGAAGATAAAGTTATCTTTACTCATACAGACTTTCTCCCGCTTATTGAAGGTATTTCAAAAGAAATGAATTCGGTTGAGAAAATAATTGCAATAACGGATTACAAAGAATTACCGGAAAGTTCTGTAAATGTTTCCGGGAGATATGAAGAGTTGCTTAGCAAAGAGAATGATGAATACGATTTCCCCGATTTTGATGAAGATTCCGTTGCCACAATTTTTTATACAACAGGAACTACGGGAAATCCGAAAGCAGTATATTTTTCGCACCGGCAGTTGGTTCTTCATACATTAGGGTTGGCAGCCTCACTCGGTAGTTATGATTCTGTCTGCCGCTTCAGATCGAATGATGTTTATATGCCGATAACGCCGATGTTTCATGTGCATGCTTGGGGAATTCCGTATCTTGCTACTATGCTTGGTGTAAAGCAAATATATCCCGGCAGATATGAACCTGCTATGCTGCTGAAGTTATTGGTTACCGAAAAGGTTACTTTTTCCCATTGCGTCCCGACAATTCTGCACATGCTTGTAAACAGTCCTGCGGTTAAAACAGTAGACCTGTCAAATTGGAAAGTTGTAATTGGAGGAGCTGCGCTTCCAAGCGGTTTGGCAAGGAAAACATTGGAGCTTGGGATTGATGTTATTACAGGTTATGGATTATCTGAAACATGCCCGGTTCTTACACTAACTTATTTTAATGAAAATCAGAAAAATTCACCTATTGAAGAACAAGTTAAAATAAGGACAAAGACCGGAATACCTGTTACGCTTGTAGATTTGAAAATAGTTGATGAAGAAGGAAAAGTGCTGTCGCACAACGGAGAATCCGTTGGTGAAATAGTTGTTAGAGCGCCTTGGCTTACCGAAGGATATTTCAAAGAACCGGAAAAAAGCGAAGAGTTGTGGAAAGGAGGAGTTCTTCATACAGGTGATGTAGCATTTATTGATAAAAATAATTTTGTGAAAATTACGGATAGAATTAAAGATGTAATAAAAACCGGCGGTGAATGGATATCTACGCTTGAACTGGAAAATTTGATTAGCAAGCATTCGGCCGTAAATGAAGTTGCTGTGGTTGGAATACCGGATGAAGTATGGACGGAGAGACCTCACGCTATGATTGTATTAAAAGAAGGCGAAATAGCGGATGAAAATGATATTCAAGATTTTCTGCAGCAATTTGTTCAGAACGGAACTATTAGTAAATGGACTGTACCGGAAAGTATATCTTTTGTTAACGCTATTCCCAAAACAAGTGTAGGTAAGATTGATAAGAAAAAAATACGTAACGATCTTAAGAAGTAATAACTTAAACTAAATTGTATAACTACATCGAGAGGAATTTACAATATGCAAAATCCTTTCATCATTGGAACAAAAGTTTATTTAAGATCCCCGGAACCGGGTGACGAAAAAATTATTGCATTTTCCGAAAATCACCCTGATCCTCGCGAAACATTATTCCATCCTGAAAATGATGTTGAACCATCTGAAACTGACAAGAAAATAACAAAGCAACTTTGTGATGCTGCAAAAATTTTAGGCATTCAAGTGATTGATCATATAATCGTAACTAAAAATGAGCATTTTGGTTTTCAAAGTAATGAACTACTGGAATACTAAAAATGAATGATTTAATTTTAAAAGAAAAAGAAATTCTCGCTTGTGATGGAAGTATATTTGTTCATTTTGCTCTCCATAAAATAAAATTAAAGAAACGCTTATTTAAAATGTAGATGATTGATTATTAATAAATTAAGTTTTAGATTAAATACAATTCTTTGGCTGTTAATTGGAAATTATTATTCAACTTAAGAATTCTATATTAGTGAAACAAATAATTAGCTATAGACTTAATAAACGAAATAAATGATAGCAGTAAATTTACCGAATAAATGTAATGCGTTTATTGAGATGTTGTACAACATACCCAAAATGAACAAACTGCTGACAATTTTATTTCTGATTTTCTTATTTCTGTCTTGTAAAGACGACAAGAAATCTGAATTGGAATTTTATGCAGAAAACCAAACTTCATTTTTCGATTTGAGAAATGGAGACTGGACAAAAAACTCGTGGATTAGGAATCCAGAAAACCTGAAAATGGTTCACGAATCATTTAAAAAATTTGGTTACGACAAACTCGAAAAACTGATTTTTAAAAACGATAACGAATTTTTAATTCAAGGAATTTATATAAAACGAAATTTTGAGAATTTAATTGACAGTTTGGAATTGACCTATAACAAACCTGAAATACAGACAAAATATTACGCTGAATTTTGGAACCGAAGAAATGCGGAGAAAAACGACTCAATCGTTTACGAAATTATCCAAGAGTTTAACTCAATGAAATCGGACAAAAAACGACTGAATTACGAAAACCAGTTTGTAAATGACACATTGGTTGACCTTTTAAAAATTGAGTTTGATAACGAAAATCTGAATTCTAAAAATGCGGAATCTGACTTTTACACCTTAAAAAAATACGGACTTCATCAATCGGCTTATAACCTACTCTATGAACGAGCAGAATATTCCGAAATGGATTTAGACCGACAAAAATTAAAAAAAGAATTAACTAAAATAACGGAATACAGAAACGCTTGGTTAATAGACACGGAAAAATAAGTACGTTGTACAACAACGGCTATAGTTCATTGCGGTGGAATTTCCTCTCGGAAATTCCTGCGTATTTGCTAACTTTGGTTTACGGCGGAATAGTTCTGCCGAACCATTCCGCAACGAAACCATAGCCAAGACCGTTAGCGGTAATTGAATAACGACAGTCTGAATTCAAGAACTTTATGTAACAAATCAGCTACCAAATCGTCTTAAAAAATATATATTAAAAGATATGAATTCAAAAAAAACAGAAGGTATTGATATGACAATCAACTCCATTGACCATTCGCAACAAAAAGCAGCAAAAGTTGCAGGGTTTACTCTCATATTCGCTATTGCATTAGTAATCATTTCAAATTATAGCGTTACCTTTCGATATATCATACCAGGTAATGTTGCTGAAACTGCCCGAAATATAATTGAATATGAAACAATGTTTCGTATAAATGTAGTCAGTAACCTGATTTACATTATTACCTTAATATTTATGCTAACATCATTTTACGTGATACTCAAACCAGTGAATAAAAACCTTGCTTTGACAGCGGTATTCATTCGGTTTGTATATGCTTTGATGTGGACCTTGATGACGATCAATATATTGGGTGCTATACGTCTGCTCGGTGATGCTTCATTCCTGTCGGTATTCGAACTTAACCAATTGCAGACCCTAGCTAGGCTTCAACTTTCAAACAGTTGGGATGCATATTATGTTGGTTTACCGTTTTGGGGGTTAACGTCCGCCATTATCAGTTGGTTGCTTTTTAACTCAAGGTATATACCGAGAGCATTGGCTATTTTTGGGATAATCTCATCCGTATGGTGTGTGTTTTGCGGTTTCGCTTATCTAATTTTTCCCAATTATGGGAAGATAGTCCACATTGGATTGTTTGATGCTCCTTTGACTATTTTTGAATTGGCATTAGGTTTTTGGCTTATTATTAAGGGGTTAAAAAAAGAAAAATAACGCAACCGAAACAGATAAATTAATAATAAACTGAAAAGGAAATTTCAATTATGGGAAATTATACACTTTCACTCAAAAAGACTGCAAGACTTGCTGGCTTACTTTATCTTATTCTAATAATTACAGGCGTTTTTAGCATTATGTATGTATCATCCCAAATTATTGTACAGGGTGATGCTATTGCCACTGCAAAAAATATCCTCACCAAAGAATTTTTATTTCGGACAGGTATAGTTAATGATTTAATCAGCAACACTATTTTTGTGCTTTTGGTATTGGTTCTTTACCGAATGTTCAAACAGATAAACGAGAATATGGCTAAATTAATGGTTGCATTGGTGATTGTGCAAATTCCAGTAGTTTTTATTATGGAGTCATTAAACATTACTTCTCTAATGATTTTTAAAGGCGAGTTATTACAAACATTTGAAATTAGCCATAGACAGGATTTAGCAATGCTATTTCTCAAAATTAACGACTACGGCACATTGACAATAGAAATGTTTTGGGGGCTTTGGCTTTTACCATTTGGACTTTTGGTTTATAAATCAAGATTTATTCCACGTATTTTTGGAATATTGCTTATAATTGCTGGCATTGCTTATATGAATAGCAGTTTAATTTCTTTACTTTTCCCAAGTTATAGTGCAATTGTGAATCAACCTACACTTTTATTAGTAGCAATAGGAGAAATTTCTATAACTCTTTGGCTTTTAATTAAAGGTGTAAAAAACAATACATCAAGAATTGAAAAACAGTAATGACAAGAGATAATAAATAACAACGAACCGCTAACAATGTATAAAAGTCATTGGGCAATAGGTGGTTAAATTAAACAATATGAATATTAACAAACGGCATAGTAGATTGAAAGTTTGGTATTTCAAAACGCCCAACGCCTTATATACTAACCGTTGGCAACCAATTCGGGGAATACCAAAATGAAGCGATATTTCAACCATTAAAAATTGAATCGTATCTTTGTTGAAAAGGAAATAATGAAATTAGATAAACATAATAAAGAATACATTGAATGGCTTCATAGCCTGAAAGACAAAATAGGAAAGGCTCAAATAAAGGCTGCAATTTCTGTTAACTCGGAATTGATAAAATTATATTGGGAGCTTGGAAAAGAATTATTTGAAAAACAAGAAAAACAGGGTTGGGGAAATTCTATTGTTGAAAATTTATCAAAAGACTTAAAAAATGAATTTCCAAACATGACAGGGTTTTCACGAAGAAATCTTTTTTATATGAAAAGTTTCTATGCTTTTTATAAATCGGATTTTGAAAAAGTGCAACAACTTGTTGCACAAATTCCATGGGGTCATAACATTAAGATAATCAGCAAATCCGGAAATATAGAAGAAGCAATATTTTACCTGAAAGAAACGATTGGGAATAATTGGTCCCGTGATATTCTTGATATGCAAATAGAAAGTAATTTGTACGAAAGACAAGGAAAAGCAATAACGAACTTTACAAACTCGCTTCCAAAACCGAAATCAGATTTAGCCAACCAAACATTAAAAGACCCGTATTTGTTTGATTTTCTAACATTGAAAAAAGATGCTGACGAAAAAAGTATCGAAGAACAGCTGACAAAGCACATTACACATTTTTTATTGGAACTCGGGAAAGGATTTGCATTTATAGGCAGACAATATCATTTGGAAATCGGAGAGAAAGATTATTACATAGACTTATTATTTTATCATACGAAATTACGTTGTTACATAGTAATAGAACTAAAAGCAACCGGATTTAAACCGGAATACGCCGGAAAACTGAATTTTTATCTATCAGCAGTTGACGAAACTTTGAAAACGGAAAATGAAAACCCGACAATAGGAATTCTTTTATGCAAAGAACGAGATAGAATAGAGGCCGAATACGCTTTAAGGGAAATGTCCCAACCTATTGGAATTGCGGAATATAAATTAAGTAAAGCCATTCCAAAAGATATAGAATCTGAATTACCAACAATAGAAGAAATAGAACTGGCTACAACAAAGGCTATACGTAATGCGGGCGAAAGTGATAAATAGAAAGGTTATACAAGTAACGAAATTTGGTCGTAAACCTGCCTTGCCGGCAGGCAGGTTGAAAGTGAAGTACTTCGGAAACCCGCACTACGCTTAGTGTGCCGAGAAGCAATAGACGGCAAAAAAACCCCCCTATTGTATGCTGTAATTAAGATGGTGGAACTCCGCATAGTTGGAACGACCCACCAAAGTCGTTTTACAGGCGATGGCATTAAACCACATAGAGGTGCTGTAGTAAAGAGCTATGGTACTGAGCGTCTATGAAAAGGTTACACCAAGAGTGTAATCAGGTATAAATAAAGGAGATGAACGAAAGTGAACCATTGATGAGGTGTCGAGAAGTGGGAGCATTCGGTCAAAAGCTACGGAGTATGAGACGGAGTTAAAAGTGGTGTTGGGGAAAAAAAACACTAAATACGGAAGTCACCTGTTTACTTTCCGTATGGCTGGCGTCATTCAGATGGCATGACCTTTATTTAGGCTTATTTATGGAACTCGGGAAACTGCATAATGATGTAAAGAGAAATGCACAATAAGAACAACTTAGAGGCAGAATAACAATGCATTATGCAGAGACGGACTAATCCGTATTAGTGAAGAAGTTTCTGTAATGGAAATGGAGCGAAGGGATTAGGTTATACAGTATCATTACATTTGTCAACTCAATTAAGATGAGGATGAATTTGTGGAATGAGACAAAATCAATACCGATAAGTCGCCAAATGGTTTTGGAGGCTTATAAAAAGGTAAGAGCCAACAAAGGTAGTTCAGGCGTAGATGACGTAAGCATGGAGCAATTCGATGCAAAACGTTCATCACACCTTTACAAACTTTGGAATCGAATGACATCAGGCAGCTATTTTCCACCGGCGTTAAAAGAAGTAGAAATCCCAAAGAAAGACGGCAGCGTCAGAAAATTGGGAATACCTTCAATAGGCGACCGGGTTGGACAAATGGTAATAAAGATGTACATAGAGCCACGTTTAGAGAAAATATTCAGTAGTAACTCTTATGGTTATCGTCCGCACAAGAATGCTCATCAGGCATTATCGTCAGTACGGGAAAACTGTTGGAAAACCGACTGTGTAATAGATTTAGACATAAAAGGCTTCTTTGACAACATAGACCATAGCAAACTGATGTTAGCCGTAGAGAAACATGTACCGGAAAAATGGGTACGACTCTACATACAACGATGGTTGGAAATGCCGGTTTTAAGAAAGTCGGGAGAACTAATCGAAAAGCAAGGGAAAGGGACACCGCAAGGCGGGGTAATCAGTCCGCTGTTGTCAAACCTATTTCTGCATTATGCTTTAGATAAATGGTTAGAGAAAACTGATGGAACAGTGAAATTTACACGATATGCCGACGATGTAATAGTTCATTGTAAAAGCAAAGTTCACGCAGAACAAACACTTATTGCAATATGGAATCGAATGAACTCGGTAGGATTAGAATTACATCCGGAAAAGACAAAGATAGTCTATTGCCGAGATTATCGAAGGAAAGGAAAACATCCGGTAGTCAGATTTGATTTCTTGGGATATTCCTTCCAGCCGAAAACAACCAAATCGAAAAAAGGGAAAGGACTTTTCTTAGGCTTTGATTGTGCAATAAGTATAAGTTCAAGAAAACGAATAGCGGATAAATTAGAAGAATTGAAGGTAGAGCGTCTAAGCTTTAAGTCAATAGTAGGAGTAGCCCAATATCTGAATCCGATGATACGAGGTTGGGTAAACTACTACGGAAGATTTAGAGGTTACGAGCTGACAAGAGTTTTTCGATTACTGCAAAATCGTTTAGTGCGTTGGGCAAGGAAACGGTATAAGCGTTACAAGACAAACCTTAGAAAAGCGTTTAAATGGTTAAATCGAGTACGAGAACAATATCCGTATTTATTTTATCATTGGCGTTATTCTTTTATAAATTTATAATGCTTAGATTTGTATAACAAGAGCCGTGTGAAAGGAGACTTTCAAGCACGGTTCTGTGAGAGGCTTAGGGTGAAATTCCCTTTGCCTACTCGACGCCAAACCGTTTCAACTGATGAATACGTAGAACGGATCAATCGGTATAAAGGAGATCATCATACCATCTTTTTTGCCATCTGCTCAATTAATCCCGATACACCAATCGGGTGTACCGCTTTTTTCAGAATTGATTGGGTTGGAAGAATGGAAGAAAATTAAAACTTAATTTCTTAAGGAATTTTAATGAAAGTAATCGAATTTATTCTTTATGTATCCGATCAGCGTTTAAGCAAAGAGTTTTACAGTAAAGTCTTACAACTTAAACCAAGCTTGGATGTTTCGGGTATGACCGAATTTACCTTAGCGGAAAATGTCAAACTCGGTTTAATGCCGAATGATGGAATTGCTAAAATTTTAACACCTAAAGTTCCGCATCCGGCTGAAAAAAGCGGAATTCCCAGATGTGAATTATACCTGGTTCTTGATGAAATTGAAAAATATTTCGAAAAAGCAATCCAATACGGCGGGAAAGAAGTAAGTCCGATTAAACTACGTGATTGGGGTGATGTTGTTGGATATGTATCGGATCCGGACGGTCATATTTTGGCATTTTCAAAGAAACAAAGTTAAAAAATCTTTAATCATTTCTGCTATATTATTATATTTCGGATATAAATATCCACAATTATAAAGTGAACTATGGCTAAACTACTTTTACTCGGGGATGAGGCAATTGCACAAGGCGCAATTGACGGTGGAATTTCCGGAATTTATGCTTATCCCGGAACTCCTTCAACTGAAATAATGGAATTTGTGCAGCGTTCCAAGCTGGCAAAGGACTTAAATATTCACCGGACTTGGTCGGCTAACGAAAAAACCGCTATGGAAGCCGCTCTGGGAATGTCTTATGCCGGCAAGCGGTCAATTGTCTGCATGAAACATGTCGGGCTGAATGTTGCTGCTGATGCTTTCATCAATTCTGCAATTACCGGTGTTAACGGCGGACTGGTAATAACCGTGGCGGATGATCCTTCGATGCACTCTTCACAAAATGAACAAGATTCAAGATTTTACGGAAAATTTGCGCAGATACCGATTCTTGAACCGTCCAATCAGCAGGAAGCTTACGACATGACGCGGAAGGCGTTTGATCTTTCGGAGAAATATAAAACTCCCGTAATGCTTAGACTCACTACGCGATTAGCTCATTCAAGATATGGAATTAACACAGCAGGGATGCGTGAACAAAATAAAACTTTACTTCCGCCTGATCCGAAACAGTTTGTGTTGCTTCCTTCAATTGCTAAACAGCGGTATAAACTGCTGCTAAATAATCAAGCCGGTTTTGAAAATGAATCTGAAACTTCCGAATATAATAAGTATTTCCAGGGTAGTGATAATTCTTTGGGAATAGTTGCATGCGGAATAGCTTATAATTATTTAATGGAAAATTTTAACGGATTGGAATGTCCTTATTCCATTGTGAAAATTAATCAATATCCGCTTCCAAAAAAAATGATTAAAAAGCTGGCTGAGGAAAGTGAAAAGCTTCTAATTCTCGAAGATGGATATCCGTTAGTTGAGAAAATGCTTAGTGACTTTTTTGAAAAAGGAGTTGATGTAAAAGGGCGTTTGGATGGAACACTGCCGCGTGATGGTGAACTTAATCCTACAATTGTTGCAAAGGCATTAAATCTAAATATTGATGAGAATTGTACGCTTCCCGAATTCCTTGCAAGCAGACCTCCGGCGCTCTGTCCTGGCTGTGGGCACCGGGATCTTTTTGACGCACTGAACGAAGTTATGGAAAATTATGGTGACCAAAGGGTTTTATCCGATATTGGTTGTTATACGTTAGGTGCCCTCCCGCCGTTTAATTCTATTAATTCATGTGTAGATATGGGGGCTTCAATTCCCATGGCAAAAGGCGCTGCCGATGCCGGGTTGCGGCCTTCCGTAGCTGTAATTGGAGATTCAACATTTACACACTCCGGTATGACGGGACTTTTAGATGCAGTTGATGAGAATGCTCCTATCACCGTTGTTATTCTGGATAATGAAACGGTTGCAATGACTGGCGGTCAGCATGCTGCCGGAGAAGGTAAGCTTTATAATATCTGCAAAGGTATTGGAGTTGACCCGGAACACTTAAAAACAGTCATCCCGCTTAAAAAAAATCATACTCATATGGTTGATGTACTAAAAGAAGAAATATCTTACGAGGGTTTATCGGTTGTTATTGCCCAAAGGGAATGCGTGCAAGTATTACTGCACAGAAAGAAACTTTCTAATAAAAATAAAAAGGCAGCTGTAGAAAAATGAAAAAGGATATTATTTTAGCCGGAGTCGGTGGTCAAGGTATTTTATCCGTAGCCGCGGTTATCGGTCTGGCAGCTATAGAAGAAAACTTATTCGTAAAACAAGCTGAAGTTCATGGAATGAGTCAGAGAGGCGGAGCCGTTCTATCGCACCTTCGTATTTCCGATCAAGAAATATTTTCCGATTTAATTCCTTATGGGAAAGCCGACATGATTCTATCGGTAGAACCGATGGAGGCTTTGAGATATATGACTTTTCTTGCGTCTGAAGGCTGGTTAATTACAAATGCTGTACCGTATATCAATATTCCGGATTACCCTGATATAGACAATCTTTTGAAAGAAGTTAGAGCGTTACCGCATTCTCTTGCTATAGATGCAGATTCTGCAGCCCGCGAATTGAAAGCTCCGAAATCTTCGAACATTATAATTGTTGGTGCTGCTTCTCCGTATTTAGACATTTCTTACGATAGTTTGGAGAAAGGAATAAAGAAAATATTTGCCCGAAAAGGCAGTGATGTTATTGACTTGAATTTAAGAGCGCTTAGTGTGGGAAGAGAATTAGCTCTGTCGGAAACAGTTTCTTAGTTTCAAAATTAAATTTTAATGAAATTTGTTTAGCTAATTTATTTAAAGTTCTGTTTACTTTTAATCTCATAATTTTCCAATTATCACGTTCATTCATATTAGTCTCTTTATAATAAATACTTTTTTATTTGCCACTCTAAACAAAAAGCATAATAATTCAAATTTCTTTATTTTTAGAAATAGAATTTTTAATCAAATTAATGAGGCTTCAATATGACTGCAAATTATGATATGATCCAAAATGTTTATGCTCATTTAAAAGAGAAACAAGACAAAGCACGGGAAGTTCTCGGCAGACCAATGACCTATGCAGAGAAAGTTCTTTACTCACATTTGTGGAATCCGGCGGAGAGGGAATTAACCAGAGGAAAAGACTACGTGGAATTAGCTCCCGATAGAGTTGCCATGCAAGATGCCACTGCACAAATGGCGTTGCTGCAGTTTATGCGTGCCGGTAAAAAAACTACTGCGGTTCCTTCAACCGTTCATTGCGATCATCTTATTCAAGCAAAAGTTAGCGCTGAAGAAGACTTACACAGAGCAGTTGATGAAAATAAAGAAGTTTATGATTTTCTGGAGAGTGTATCTAAAAAATACGGTATTGGCTTTTGGAAACCCGGTGCAGGTATTATTCACCAAGTAGTTTTAGAAAATTATGCTTTCCCCGGCGGGATGATGATTGGGACGGATTCTCATACACCCAATGCCGGCGGACTTGGAATGATTGCTATTGGTGTCGGCGGTGCCGATGCCGTTGATGTAATGGCGGGAATGCCCTGGGAACTTAAGTGGCCTAAGCTAATCGGTATTAAATTAACCGGTAAACTTGCGGGATGGACAGCGCCAAAAGATGTTATCCTTAAAGTTGCGGAAATCCTTACCGTAAAAGGTGGTACAGGAGCAATTGTTGAATATTTCGGCGAAGGATTAAATTCCATATCTTGCACTGGTAAGGGAACTATTTGCAATATGGGCGCGGAAATAGGCGCTACAACTTCGGTATTTCCATTTGATGAAAGTTTAGCAAGATATTTACGAGCTACACGTCGTGAAGATGTGGCTGCATTGGCGGAACAAAATGCCGCATTATTAAAAGCTGATCCGGAAGTTTATACCGATCCCGAATCATATTTTGATCAAGTTATTGAAATTGATCTGAATGAATTGGAACCGCATTTAAATGGTCCTTTCTCACCCGATCGTGCCTGGGCAATCTCAAAAATGAAAGAAGCTGCAAAGGAAAACGATTTTCCCGAAGAGCTTAGTGTGGGTTTAATCGGCAGCTGTACAAATTCAAGTTATGAAGATATTGATCGTGCGGCAAGCATAGCTAGACAAGCATTAGAGAAAGGTTTAAAAGCAAAATCCAAGTTTACTATTACTCCGGGTTCCGAACAGGTTAGAGCTACTATTGAACGTGACGGACAACTTAAAACACTTACAGACTTCGGCGGAGTTGTTCTTGCAAATGCTTGCGGACCTTGTATTGGTATGTGGGACAGAATGGATAACCCCGAAGGGAAGAGAAATAGTATTGTAACATCATTCAATAGAAATTTTGCAAAACGAAACGATGGGAACCCAAATACTTTAGCTTTTGTTGCTTCACCTGAAATGACTACGGTTCTTACTCTTGCAGGCAAAATTACTTTTAATCCTGAAACCGATACATTAACCGATGATAATGGCAACGAAGTAAAATTAGATCCGCCTTACGGAGATGAACTTCCTAAAAATGGATTTGACAAGGGTAAGGAAGGTTTTATTCCGCCGGCAGAAGACGGAAGCGCGGTTGAAATAAAAGTAGATCCGAATAGTAAAAGACTTCAGCTTTTAGATAAATTCCCTGCATGGGATGGTAATGATTTTATCGATCTTACTTTATTGCTGAAAGCAAAAGGAAAATGTACAACCGATCATATTTCAATGGCGGGACCTTGGTTAAAATATAGAGGTCATCTTGAAAATATTTCCGACAATATGTTTTTAGGTGCCATTAATGCATTTACCGCTAAACCCGGCGAAGTTAAAAATCAATTGACCGGAGAATATGAATCGACACCTAAAGTAGCTAAAGAATACAAAAAACATGGAGTAAACTGGGTTGTTGTAGGCGACGAGAACTACGGTGAAGGTTCGAGCAGGGAACATGCCGCTATGGAACCTAGATTTACCGGGGCCAAAGCAGTTATAGTTAGAGGCTTTGCAAGAATTCACGAGACGAATCTTAAGAAGCAAGGTGTATTACCTCTTACTTTTGCTGATCCTGCTGACTACGATAAAGTTCAGGAAGATGATAAGATTGATATTATTGGCGTTAAAGAATTGAAACCGGGATCGCAGCTTAAAATGGTTATGAAACACAAAGACGGTTCAACGGATGAAGCGATATTAAATCACACAATGAATGAAAATCAAATTGAATGGTTTAAAGCAGGCAGTGCATTAAATCTAATTGCCGCACAAAATAACCAATAAACTTATTCTTTTATAAACCAAGTTCCTTAGAGGAACTTGGTTTATTGCTTTAACAATAAAGTTCTGTAAGAAGTTTTTAATTGTGTCTCTAAATTCAAGTCCAATAATTTAACAGCTTCAGCAAATTCTTCTTCCCCTTGTCTTTCACTTATTCCATCTATTACGGTTTCCAACTCTAAGAAGTTTCCCAAAGCTTTTACTTTATCAAGATGAATTCTCGTATGTTTATATAGGAAAAATACTCTTTCCTTTTCAACGACTGTTTCAATGTCAAAAAGCGATTTAAGAAAATCTTCGGCATTTTTACTTTTAATTTCAAGAATTTTATAATTGCTCCACCTTGTTAAAGTGTTCTCGTCTCTAATATATTTAATTAAGTAAAACTCACCGTTTTGAATTCTCAATTTTAACAAACCATTATTGATTTTATAATATGTATCTTTTTGATTTAAAACTCCTTTGTCAACAGCGCTAACTTCAGAAAGAATTTTAATGAATTCATCATGTGATTCTACTTTGATTTTCAGTTCTAAATTTTTACCCATTTTATTTCCCGGAATATTTTATCTTTATAAATTCATTCTTGTTCTTAATTGGAACAAGATTTTTATATTGAACTGACAAAATAATAGATTAAAAAATCATTTGAGAGAAATATTATAATATTGATTTTAATTAAATAATAATTATCTTTAAAGATGATAGTTAAGAGAGATAAAAAATGAAAAAAATATTATTCATTGTAATAATTCTGCCGATTATAAGTATAAATGCTCAAAGAATAGGGGAAATAGCACCGGAAAAACCACATATTGACTTGCCAACGAATTCATGGGGAGTAAATCTTCTATTCGGGGAAGGCGGCTTTGGATTGGGAACGTTTCTACGGCATTCTTTCAACCATAGAATTACGGGTTTTGTCGACTTTTCCGTTTCTGAATCGAAAGATGCAAGAGAAACAGAAAGATTTGATATTTTCGGAAGACCTTTACCTACACCGGGAAAAGTAAACAGAGTGTTTGTCCTTCCTTTAACTTTCGGTTTGCAGTACAGACTTTTTTATGAAACTATCACTGATAATCTTCGTCCTTATGTCGATTTTGGAGTCGGTCCTACTTTAGCGGTTACTACGCCTGCTCAATTAGAGATATTTAAATCATTTGGTAAAGCTCATGCCAAACTTGCTGCCGGCGGTTATGTGGGATTCGGTGCAAATTTCGGCGTTAGTACAAGCAGTTTAATGGGATTAACTTTTCGTTATTATTTAATTCACTTTTTTGATAAGGGCGTTGAAAGTCTTGAAAATAAGTTCCAGCAGAATATTGGTAGTTTCTATTTCGGTATTACATTGGGAATTATGTATTAGTTCCGGCCTCTAAAAAACAGCAAATGTAAATTTACTTATATAAGAGCTGTTATGTGAAATAGAAAAGTACTTCAATTTGAAGTATAATTATTATTAAAAGGGCAAGAAATGAAAACAATGACATGCAAACAACTTGGTGGAGCCTGTGATTTGAAATTTCATGCAAATACTTTTGAAGAGATAGCTGAGATGAGTAAAAGCCATGGACTAGATATGTTTCAGAAAGGTGACAAGGCTCATTTAGAAGCAATGAATGAAATGAAAACCATGATGGAACAACCTCAAAAAATGGAAGAATGGTTTGAAAATAAAAGAAAAGAGTTTGAGGAGTTACCAGAAGATTAGGCACAAGCGACACTTTTCAACATCACATAACAGCAGCTACATGGTTCCTCTTCGCTTCACCCAAATTTTTGCTCCACTGCATTCCGCAAAAACTTCATATTGATGCGAAAAGTTATAGTTGTTCAGGTTTTGCTCTAGGACTCACGTCAATCCTTTTGGTATTTCCAAATCACAATTGCACAAATTGAGACTAAAATTTTGATTTCAATCACAATTACGTACTCTTCTTCCTTTAGATTGCCGGTGTAAGAAAAATAGAAACTCCGGTACACTTATTAGAGTGAGAATATTTTATATAAAAGGAGAGAATAATGAATACGGATTTATTTGAAAGAAAGAGATATTTAAGCGGAAACGTACTACAAATGGACAAACAATATTGGTTTTCTTCCGCTTATAGAAAAAACAAAGATATTACCATTATTAAAGTAAATACGCCCCGGGCAACATTGAGAGAAGCGTCAAATTTTCAATCCTTTTTGGTAAAAATTTTGAAAAACAAAAACTTTAATGTCATTATTGATTTCGGTAATTGTGAATTTATAGACTCTACTTTTATAGGGACAATTGTAAAAGCTTTCAACAAAACAATTTCTAACAGTAAAAACCTTTCCTTCGTTGTTCACAATAAAAAACAGTCAACTTTATTTACAATGAATAAACTTGATAGGATATTTGGAATTTATACTAATTTGGAATTAGCTTTGGAAAGAACAAATATTAGTTAAAAATAGCGGTTAGAAAAAATATTACTCCTACCTTAAAATTGAAATATAAAATCACACAACCTTAACACCGTTAAAAGAATTATTTGTCAGCAGCTCATCGGCAAGTTTAATATAAGCTTTTGAAGATTTTGCATCCGGGTTTGTAAGGATAATAGGTCTGCTCAAAAAGGTAGATTCCGCAACTTCAACATTTTTGGGGATGGAAGTTTTCATCATGAGATTTGGATATTTTAGCAGTAATTCCTTTTTAACTTTAAAAGCAACCTTGGTATTCCGTTCGTGCATAGTAAGTAAAATACCTTCTACTCTTAGATTAGCATTCCGATTAGTTTTTATGAAATTAATATGTTCCATAATTCTATCAACTTCATTAAGAGAAAACTTGGCAGCTTTAATTGGTATTAAAACAGAATCGGCAGCAATTAAAACGTTGGTTGTAGTTCCAATTAGAGACGGCGGGCAGTCTATTAAAATGTAGTTATAAGAATAAATTTCCGAGTCTAAAACATCTTTTAAAATCAGTTCACGGCTTGCTAAATTAGCCAATCTTTTTTCGTTATTATATGAAAGTCTGCGAATAGGAACAAAATCCAGATTCGGATCATCTGTTTTATGTATTGCGCTTTTAAAAGATTTTGAAAAGGTAAAAACGTCAAAAATATCGCCTTTGATTTTATCGTTAGTAAAACCAAGTGCCGATGCACACTGCCCGGAGGGATCGACATCAATTAAGAGTGTTCTCTTTTTATTCTGTGCCAATGCGTATGCTAAATTTATTGCCGTAGTAGTTTTGCCTACGCCACCTTTCGGCAGAACAATTGCAATTATTTTTCCCATTAAACTTTTTTTGTTAGTTAAACTTCTTGTTCGAGTAAAATTTTATTAAGTTCTTATGCCCATGGAAAATCTATTTTTTAATATAACAATATTTTTCAAATTATAAAATATTGTCGCAATAATTTTATCTTAATTTAATATTTATTAACATTTTGAAATTCATATCTAATTT
>CBEVZC010000013.1:0-41070 GCA_965554225.1 uncultured bacterium
TAATTAATATTTTTAGTTTTACTTTTTATTATTTTAATTTACTTATAATAATGTCGTAAGTTTTATAATCGTAAAATTTTGTCTTAATTCCGGTGTTTTTTGGCTATTAAGATCATAAATAATTAAGAGGTGTTATATCTATTGCTGCATTTTGAAGCATTATTACATTATTATTAAATGTAAAAAAGGAGACAATTAAATACCCAATTAATCAATAATCTTCCACATAAAATAAATTAAACTATTGTTGGTAAATAGAAAGCTTAAACTAACAAGCCATTTGTTTACTAAAGGAAAGGAAGAACAATGTATTTTGCAATTATTGCTGCCGGTGAAGGTTCCAGACTTAAAATGGAAGGATTAAATGTCCCGAAACCGTTAATAAAAATTTGCGATACACCGATGGTTTACCGCATTATAAATTCTGCTTTACAGAATGGTGCCAATTCTATATCTATAATTATAAATGAATCCGCAAAAGAGTTGAAAGATTATTTGGATACAATTAATATAAATGTACCTCTGAATATTGTAATTAAATCTACCCCAAGTTCCATGCATAGTCTATTTGAACTTTCTAGGTTTTTGAACGATGAACCATTCTTCCTTGCTACTACAGATTCAATTTTTAAAGATGATGAATTTAAAGAATTTGTTAGATTCTGCAAAACTCACAAGGAGTATGATGCAATACTTGCCGTTACGGAATTTGTAGACGATGAGAAGCCTCTTAGTGTAAAAATCAATTCGAATTTTGAGATTATTAACTTTGATGATTCTATTGGAGATAACAAATTTGTAACCGGTGGATTATATTTTTTTAGATCCCTAATATTTTCCGAAATGGATTCAGCACTAAACTCGGGAACGAACCGCTTAAGAAATTTTCTAAGACTTCTGCTAAAAAAAGAATACAAAATGAGGGCGTTTGCGTTTAGTAAAATGATTGACGTTGACCATGTCAACGATATTAAAACTGCGGAGGAATTCCTTTTTTCATCTAATAACAATATAAATTATTAAATATCTAAATATAAGTTTTATGAACACATTTAAAAACATATTGCTTGGATTACAGAATTATACTTTGTTTGTTAAGGATATAATGGTTGGGATGTTTAGCTGTTTTAGATACAAAGACGATGCTTTAAGAGAAATGTATTTGATAGGCGCTAAAGCATTTCTGGTTGCTTTAGGAGGCGGTTTGTTTGTTGGAATTATTCTTGCTATCGAAGTTGGACATCAACTGGAATTGTTCGGGGCTAAAACGCTTATAGGAAGAACGGTTTCTCTTGGTATGATTAGAGAAATAGGACCTATTATTACTGGTCTTCTTTTAGCAGCCAGAACTGGTGCGAAAAATACATCCGAGCTAGGTTCAATGCAATTAAGTGAACAGATAGATGCCTTACGTGCATTTGGTACAAGTCCTATTGATAGATTAATTGTACCGAGAGTAGTTGCGGCATTGGTTATGTTTCTTCCGTTAACTTTAATTGCTGATATGACCGGAATTTTAGGCGGTATGTTTATAACAATTACAACATTTCACATTGATGTCTCTTTTTACTGGCATTCTGCTTTAGAGGCGCTATTATTTAAAGATTTACTTGTTGGATTTTTAAAACCTTTTTTCTTTGCTTTTTTCATTGCAACTATCAGCTGTTATTACGGAATTTATACAACCGGAGGAACAACGGGATTAGGGAAGAATACAATTAAAGCAGTGGTGTATTCATCTGTTGCAGTACTTGTTGTAGATTTTATTTTTACTAAAGTTGTTTGGGAGGTTATATAACAAATGATAACCCTAAACAATGTATCGCTAAATTTGGAAGGAACACAAATTCTTGACGAAATATCACTGAATGTTTGCGAGGGTAAGACTGCTATTATTTTAGGACCCAGCGGCGCAGGCAAAAGTTCTATTTTGAGAGTGATTCTGGGTTTGTGGCGCCCTCAAAGGGGTTTGGTAACTGTTGACGGAGAAGAAATTTCTAGGAAATCTGAGAATCAACTATTGCACGTTCGAAGAAAGATGGGAATGGTTTTTCAAGGTAATGCCTTGTTCGATTCTTTATCAGTCTTCGAAAATGTTTGTTACTTTTTAAAAGAAAAAGAAAA
The DNA here is from genome assembly GCA_965554225.1 of uncultured bacterium. Lineage (GTDB taxonomy): Bacteria > Bacteroidota > Ignavibacteria > Ignavibacteriales > Melioribacteraceae > BMS3ABIN04. The sequence continues at coordinate 2,125 of CBEVZC010000013.1, forward strand.
ATTGACTGAAGCTGAAATAAAAGATAGAGTAGAAGAAGCGCTATGCTTTGTTAACTTAAGCGGAACAGAGGATTTATATCCTTCTCAATTAAGCGGGGGAATGAAAAAGCGGGTCGCAATAGCTCGCGCATTAGCATTTAAACCATGCATTCTGCTATACGATGAACCTACAACCGGACTCGATCCGATAAACGCGAAGTCGATTGTGGAATTAATCCACAAAGTAAAAGAATCCGGTACGACTACTGTTGTTGTTACGCATATTTTACGAGACGCTATTATTCTTGGAGATAAATTAACGCTTATGAACAGTGGGAGAATTGTTGAAAGTAACACAGTTGATAATTTACTTAATTCTCAAAATAGTTTTGTACAGGACTTCTTTTTTGAATTGAATGAAGAATTAAAAATTTTAAAATATAAATCAATAATTTAAAAAGATAACATTATGAGCGATAAAAATTTACAAATAGCAAATTTAAAAGTTGGACTTACTGTCTTTGTTGGGTTGGTAATATTTTTCTTGTTTATCTTCTTTGTTGGTAGCGGGGGAAGTTATTTCGCTGACACGTACGAATTAAAATTAAATGTGCAGGATGTTCAAGGTTTAGCCGAGGGTAATTTGGTATCTCTCGGTGGAATAAAAATCGGGACGGTTAACAAATTAGAGTTTAACTCCGATAAAAATAATCCTAGCATTAATATCGATCTTGAAATATTATCAAAATTCCAAAATCAAATTACTAAAAGCTCAACTGCCGAAATAAAAACTATCGGATTGCTTGGCGATAAATTTGTCGATATTAAGCTTGGGAAAAATAACGAAGAATATTTAAAAAATGGCGATTACTTGAATTTTACTCAATCACCCACAATTAGCGATATTTCCCAACAGTTGGCACCCGCTATCTCCGATTTTGTGGGAGTGATGAAAAACCTCAGGATAATCTCCGATTCAATTTCTCAAGGGAAAGGAAGTTTGGGGCAGTTTATTACCGATAGACATATTGCAGACAATTTAAAGACTGTAATTGGGGGGCTTAAGTTATTTACCAACACGTTGAGTGCAAAAAAAGGCACTTTAGGTAAATTAGCTTACAGTGATTCAATTTATAATGAGTTAGTTTCCCTCACGAAAAATTTTAATAAAATAAGTAAGTCAATTTCTGACGGGAAAGGCAGCTTGGGTAAATTGGTTACAACTGATTCATTATACAACAACTTAAATAAACTATCTCATAACTTAAGCGAAATCAGCGACAAGTTAAATTCCGACTCTTCAATTGCAGGCGGATTTATTAATAGTAAAAAAATGTATGAGAATTTTAAAAATCTGATTAAAGATATCGATTCATTATCAGTTGACTTAAAAAATAATCCCGGTAGATATATTCAATTTTCAGTTTTCTAACATTTAAAATGAAAGAATAAAATGCAGATAAAATTAGCGGGAATAAAACGGCAGCTTGATTATTCTCCAAATCATATTGAAAATGATTCGTTAATTCTAATGAAAACAGCAGAGCATCTGATTAGTCTTGGCGCTGTTGTTACTATTTATAACGAGAAAGACATTGGAAAGATAGATATTCCCGAATCTATGATATTTTCCATGGTTCAAGGTGAAAGGGCAACAAATGAATTATTAAAGTATGAGGAAGAAGGACGGCAAATAATTAATCCTCCAACTTCTGTAAAGAATTGTTACCGAGTTAATATGACAAGCCTTCTGCCAGGCTGCGGAATTCCGTTCCCCAAAAGCGTTCATGTAAAAACAGACAACACAAAAGAAGTAAATTTTGACAATTTCGGTTCGAGGAAAGTTTGGGTCAAACGCGGTTATGTTCATGCAGTACACCGCGAAGACGTAACTCTCGTTTACTCGAATTCCGAAATGCTGATTACGCTTAGAGAATTTGAACGACGTGGTATTACCGATGCTATTTTACAAACACATTTGGATGGTGATGTTGTAAAATTCTATGCGGTTAGAGATACGGAACTTTTTCATTGGTATTATCTGAATGGTATAAATCACACAAAATTCGATATAAATAAATTACGCGAAATGGCAAAAGGTTCAGCCGAAATATTGGGTCTTTTTATTTACGGCGGTGACGCCGTAATTGCAGAAGACGGATCAATAAGTATTATAGATATAAATGATTGGCCGAGTTTTGCACCAATTCGCGAACAAGCAAGTAAACAAATTGCACAATTAATCTATAATAAGGCGGAAAAATATGAATACGGATTATGCGGAGAAACAAAAATTCGCTTCAGTCAAGACTGAGATTCCGGGACCAAAGTCCCTTGAGTATTTTAACGAAGAACAAAATTATATTGCTCCGGGAATCCAAACAATAGCAACTCGATCCAAAATTGCAATAGATAAAGGAGAGGGCTGCATTGTTACTGATGTAGACGGGAACCGGTATATAGATTTCTTTGCCGGAGTTGGTGTTGCCAGTCTTGGTTATAATCATCCAACTTACAATAGGATGATGAAAGAACAAATTGATAACATTCACGTGGGAAGTTTTACATCTAAAAACAGAGTTGCTTTAACTAAACTACTCTCTGAAGTTGCTATTGGTGATTTAAAGAGAAGTCAATTTTACAGCGGTGGTGCCGAAGCTGTTGAAGCAGCTTTACGAATGGCAAAATCCTATACGAAGAAAACTGAATTTATAGGTTTTTGGAACGGATTTCATGGCAAAACCATGGGTGTGCTTGGGCTTCTCGGCGATAATTTCAAAGCAGGATTGGGACCTTTACCTGCAGGTATTTACAATACTCCTTACGCAGATTGCCGTCATTGTGAGTTTAATAAAACTTTTGGTGAATGCGACTTTGAATGTGTTAGTCATATTAGGAAAAAGATAAGATTCGAAACCACTAACAACATCGCCGCAATAATTGTTGAACCAATTCAGGGAACAGCAGGAAATGTTGTCCCACCTCCGGGATATTTAAAAGAATTAAGAAAACTAGCAGATCAAATTGGAGCATTACTTATTTGTGATGAAATGATAACCGGATTTGGAAGAACCGGTAAAATGTTTGGTACACAGCATGAAGATATTGTGCCGGATATAATAACAATTGGAAAAGGATTCGGCGGTGGCTTTCCAATGACGGGTGTTATGTCCCGTGAAGAAATTATTTTTGCAAAACCTTTTGGAAATCCAAGCGGAAGTTCATCAAGTTACGGCGGAAATCCTCTTGCTTCTACTGCAGCTTATGCAACGCTTAAAACAATTGTTGAGGATGGGCTTGTGGAAAACTCTGCAAAAGTAGGTGCTTTTATGATTGAGAAATTTAATGAAATGAAAAAACGAATTCCGATAATAGGCGACGTTCGCGGAAAAGGTTTGATGATAGGAATAGAACTTGTTAAAGAAAAAGGCTCTAAAGAAAAACTGGATAAAAAGTATACTGAAATGGTATTTCATGAATGCCTTAAACGTGGATTAATAGTTATGGGATACAATCCTGATATTAGGGTTTATCCGCCTTTAATAGTAAACGAAGAAATTGCTGAAGAGGGAATTTCAATTATGGAGGAGGCTTTTACTTATGTTGCTGAACAGCTCTAATATTAAATCAACATATAAATCCGAAGATACTGAGGAGTTTTTGGATAAACTTTTTTATCGTCCTGTCGGTTACGGATTAGCCGTTATTTCAAGATGGTTGGGTTTTACACCCAATGTTGTTACTTTTATCAGCATCATTTTCGGTGTAACGGCAGGGCATTTATTCTTTTACCCAAATGCAAAGATAAATTTAATTGGAGTTTTTCTTCTAATATTTGCAGAATCTTTAGATGCTGCCGACGGTCAACTTGCGAGAATGACAAATATACACTCGCGGTACGGGAAAATATTTGACGGAGTTGCCGGTAATTTGATGTTTATCAGCATTTATCTTCACCTTTGTGCAAGATTTGTTATTGAAGGCGGAACTCCCTGGATTTTCGGGATAGCAATATTTTCAGGTATGAGCCATTCGTTTCAAAGCGCAATGTCGGAATATTACCGGAATTTTTATTTGTTTTTTACTACCGGGAAAAATATAGGCGGAATTGATGAACTTGAAGATGTTCAGAAGACATATAAAACTCTTTCTTGGTTTGGAAATACTATAAAAAAAACTTTGCTGAGATTATACATTAATTACACTGTCCAACAGCGGTCATTATCAAAATCTATTCTTGAACTATATAAATATGTTAAATACGAATTAAGCGGAATTGTACCGGAAAAACTAAAAACGGAATACAAAAAGCTTAATAAACCAATGATAAAATACGGAAGTATTCTTACTACAAATACGCGAATGATTGTTCTTATTATTACTATTTTTTGGGCGAACATACTTTATTATTTCCTATTTGAATTGATTGTCTTGAATTCCCTATTAGCTTATTATTCTTTCAAAGAAGAAAAGATAAGCGCATACTTGCTGGAATTTGTAAAGGATAATGGTGGCGAATCCTAAATGTTAACAGGAGCTTTAATAGGGTTTGGGAAAATTGCACAGAACAGTCATTTGGCTGCTTATAATAATCCTATAATTAAAGAAAAAGTGAGTTTGGTTTCCGTAGTTGAACCAAACGACGTAAACCGGGAAGAGAGTAAAAAAAAGTATCCTCATCTTAAATTTTATAAAACTATTGATGATTTACTAAAGTCAAATAATATTGATTTTATAGATGTCACAACTCCACCTAAATTTCACAAAGAAGTAATTGAAGCCGGAATTAAAAGTAAGTTAAATATCATTAGCGAAAAGCCTTTTACGCTAACACTTAACGAAGCTGATGACTTATACAGCAAACTCAAAGACTATGAAAAGCGATTTATTCCCTGCCATCAATATAAATATTTACCGTTATGGAAAGAATTCAAAAAACAAGTTGAAGAAATTGGTTCGACCGATAAAATTCTTCTTCAGTTTAGTGTATTCCGACAACATGCAGATCCCGGCTTGGAAATTTTTAATAATCCGTGGCGAATAAATAAAGATGTAAGCGGCGGCGGAATTTTAGCCGATACCGGAGTTCATTATTTATATCTCTCGATTTGGATGTTGGGTAAGCCTTTAAATGTAACCACAACTACTTATAACTTGGCGCATCCGGATTATAAAGTTGAAGACACGGCAATTACTACAATAGAATTTGAGCGGGGAATTTCTCAAATAACTTTAACGTGGGGCAGCAACTCAAGATTGAACAGCGCTAATCTCGTTTCCCCAAATGTAAGCTTAAAATATAACGGCGGAATTAAATTACTGAAATCGGTCGCAGAAAAAGAAGAGGAATTACTCATCCCGGATCCATCCGATAAAGCAAACTACACTTTACTTTACGTTTCTTTATTTAAGGAGTTTATTAATAAAGTAGAAAATAACTTAGAAGCAACCGAATGGATTGATGAGGCATATCAATCAATTAAATTGCTGGAAGCCTGCTACAGGTCGGCAGAAGAACAGCGAACAATAAATTTATAAAATGAATAAGAAATTAAAAACAATATTTTTTGTTATTGGCATTGCCGTCTTTACTTTTCTGATTTTCAATTTCGGGATCGGCAATATCATTCGGAATATTCAAAAAACCGGTTGGTGGTTTTTACCTATTATCGGAATTTGGGGCATTGTTTATTTGATGAATGCGTGGGCGTGGTATTTTATAATTGACGGTAAGAACAAAGATATTTCTTTTGCCGAAACTTTCTCAATTACACTTAGCGGATTTGCAATTAATTATATAACTCCCGTTGTAAATCTTGGTGGTGAACCTTACAGAATTTTAGCGCTTAAAGAATCCATCGGTCTGCACAATTCGGTTTCTTCAACGGTTCTTTATACAATGATTCACTTTCTGTCTCATTTCATTTTTTGGCTTTCGGCAATTGTATTGATGAGTATCTTTTCTCCTTTGTCTGAAACATTGAAAATAATTTTTGCCGCAGCTTCTTTCGTGCTGATCGTAGCAATTTATTTCTTTATATCCAGGCATAAAAAAGGTGTACTTTTTTCGCTTTATAACTTAATGGATAAAATTCCTTTCTTAAAATATTATCATAAAAAGTTGAGTTCAAAAGAAGAATCCATAATTAAAATAGACAAAGAAATAACAGACTTTTACAATAAACGGCGCATATCATTTTACGTTTCACTTAGTCTCGATTACTTTGCTCGAATTGTTGCTTCTATAGAATTCTACTTTATTCTGAGTTCTATAGGTTTTGATATTTCTATACTCGAAGCGATATATATAAGCGCCGGATCTTCTTTGATAATGAATATTCTTTTCTTTATGCCGTTTGAATTAGGTACAAGAGAAGGCGGAATTATGCTGATTATGAGCGGATTAAAATACACTTCGGCAATTGGTATTTATGTCGGACTAGTAAATCGAATTCGCGAATTTTTTTGGATTCTTATAGGACTAATTTTAATTCAGCTGCACAAAAATAAAACTGCCGATAAAAAAATTTTAGAATCGATATGATAAACTTTAAAGAAATAGATGCTTTCCTATTCGACTTTGGAGGAACCTTGGATACAAACGGAACTCATTGGAGTGAAAAATTTTGGGAAGTTTATCAAAAGTTCAATGTTCCTATTGATTATGAGCTGTATAGAGAGGCTTATGTAAATTCTGAACCGAATGTTCAGAAATCCATTAAACATAACGATAATCTTTATACAACATTGTTGACTCAAATTTCACTTCAAATTGATTATCTTTATAAAAAAAATGTCAGTTTACCCGGAGACAAAAACATTTTAAAAAATATGATTTCTGAAGTTTGCTATAAAGATGTGATTAGTAACATAACCGACATCAAGCCATTACTGAAAGCCTTAAAATTAGGTTACAAAATCGGATTAGTATCAAACTTTTATGGAAACGTAAGAGCTGTTTGTGAAAACCTGGAAATTGGTTCTTATTTTGATGTTTTTGTGGATTCAACGGAATTGAAAATTAGTAAACCCGATCCGAAAATTTTTGACGTAGCAATTGAAATATTAAAATCAACTCCGGAAAGGACAGTTGTAATTGGTGATTCCTATGATAGAGATATTATACCGGCAAAAAAAATAGGATGTAAAACTGTTTGGCTGAAAGGGAAAAGCTGGAAAAATGAAGAGAACAATGAAGCTGCAGATGTTATAATTAGTTCTCTGTTTGAATTGAAAAAGTTTTTAGGGAAAACATATAGTGAGAAAATTTAATAATTAAAATTTGGAGAAAAAAATGTTAAATAATCCATCAAAACCTCAAGGTAAATTAGGTGTTTTAATAGTTGGTCTTAGCGGTGCAGTATCAACAACATTTTTAGCCGGCACTTTTGCAGTCCGTAAAGGGAAAGCCAATCCAATAGGATCATTAACTCAAATGGGAACTATACGTATAGGAAAAAGAATTGACTCAAACTTTCCTAAAATTAAGGATTTTGTTCCCCTTGCTGATCTAAATGATTTAGTATTCGGAGGGTGGGATATTAGAAATGAAAATACTTATGAAAGCGCAAAAATTGCACAAGTACTTAAAGATAGCGACTTAAACGATGTTAGAAAAGAGCTTGAAAATATCCATCCGATGAAAGCCGTATTTCAAAAAAAATATGCAAAGCGGTTGGAGGGCAATTGGGTAAAAAAAGGCGAGACTAAATATGAATTGATGGAACAGTTAAGAGACGACATTAAATCTTTTAAGCTTAGCAACGGTCTCAATAGAATTGTTGTGATTTGGGCGGGAAGTACGGAAATATATATTCCTATACAATCTGTTCATACAACTCTAAGAAATTTTGAGGTGGGGATGAGAGAAAATGATGATAATATATCGCCAAGTATGTTATATGCTTATGCTGCAATCTCGGAAGGAGTTCCTTACATAATGGGCGCTCCTAATTTGGCAATTGATACTCCTGCATTAATTGAATACGCGAAACAGCAAAATGTTCCTATTGCAGGTAAAGATTTTAAGACAGGACAAACCATGCTGAAGACAGTTATTGCCCCGATGCTAAAAGCAAGAATGCTGGGATTGAACGGTTGGTTCTCAAGTAATATTTTAGGAAACAGAGATGGCGAAGTACTTGATGACCCGGACAATTTTAAAACAAAAGAGGAAAGTAAACTGTCCGTTTTGGACGGGATTCTTCAACCGGAGCTATATCCTGAACTTTACGAAAATCATTATCATAAAGTAAGAATAAATTACTATCCGCCGCGCGGCGATAATAAAGAAGGCTGGGATAATATAGATATTTTCGGCTGGCTTGGATATCCTATGCAGCTAAAAATAGATTTTCTATGCCGCGACTCAATTCTTGCCGCTCCTATTGTGCTCGATTTAATTTTATTTGCCGACCTTGCTCAAAGAAGCGGTATGAACGGTGTTCAAGAATGGTTGTCATTTTATTTCAAAAGTCCAATGCACGACGTTGATAAAGTACCTGAACACGATTTATTCATTCAATTGATGAAACTGAAAAATACATTAAGAAAACTTATGAATGAGCATCCTATTACACATTTGGATACAAATGGTGTTGAAGAATTTGATGAATCAATCGAAACTGCGTTAGAATAACAAGTTTTGTAAATCCGGTGGGTTATTTAACAAGACGATAGCATTATAATATTTAATTATATATAAATAATTAAACATTTAATAAAAAATAACTAGGGGAAGATTATTATGAAAATTAAATATTTACATATTGTAAATAGCATGATCTTGGTATTGTTTTTAATTGCTTTATCTTCAAAAATTTCATTAGCACAAAGCATGGATTATCCTATCTTGATCTCAATGAAACCTGTGAATAAAATTGTAAGTCCCGGACAAAAGTCGGCTGTAATAATTAAGTTCAAAATTCCACGCGGTTATTGGTTAGGAAGCAGTGATCCGTCTGCGAGGAATCCTGCGGCTACGGTAATTAAAATGGGACAGAAAGATAAATTTCATTTCAGCCGACCTATATTTCCAAAACCTATAGCAAGCGGAGTGCCGGTTCATAAAGGGAACACCTATATCCATCAAGGTGAGATCAGTGTTGTAGTTCCCTTTACAACTAATAAAAACTTAGCTGGCGGAGAATACAAAGTTACGGCTAAAATTACATACACTCCCGGATTAAATGCAGGTCAGCTTATAACTCATATTAACGAGGAATATAGTACAACTGTTAAAGTTGTTCCCGAAGCTCATGTAGCTCAGGCAAGAATACCGGGACCGACAATTGGAGATGTCCCGCAAGATTTTCTTGTTAAAGAAGAAATAGTAGAATTGAAGCAGCCGTTAAAAACTCTTTTATATCGTTGGCCGGAACATACTGCGATACCGGATTTTTTACATTTTCTTTGGGTCGATCCTGAAAACCATGGAAAACATATTCAAACAGTTTGGGCGCCATTTATCGGTAATACGGAAAATAACGGTTTAACTGTTGGCGGAAGTGTTGCATTGCTAAACTTGACACCTGAGGGAATAATGACCGGATTGTTCCAATTCCGTGCCTTGTATAATGAAACTTTCGGAACAACATTTGCCCTCGAGATGGTAAGTTGTCCGGCAGCATATTTTAATTATTGGCTTTCAAGTGAAATATCTACAAACGGAGAAGACCAACAGATTCATTTTCACAACGAGAATTTAACAATCGGAGCCGACGATAGATTCGGTTATGAGGTCCAACTTGATGTGTTCAAAGATCCGCGTTATAGATTTTACGGACTTGGTGCCGGCACAAAGGAAGAAGACAAAACTGTTTATTCACATAGCGAATCCGGAGTAGTTCTGGATCTTTATTGGCTGCCGGTTGATCATTTAAGATTTGCGATAGGCGGTAAATACCGTTCGGTTGCAGTTAATGATGCAGCAGCCGATTTTAGAGGAAATGAAACTTTTACAACTTCCGAAACAGGAGCCGGAGGAAAATTTGCATCTGTTGCCGGAATAAAAGGCGCAACAATTGCCGGAGAAAGAGTTAGTGTAGTTTACGATCATAGGAATTCAGAATTCCTTCCAACTGACGGTTTTTACGGAAAAGTTACCGGTGAATACAACCAGGTATTGGATCAGGTTAAAACCAGCTCGGAGCAAGTTGATAATTATGGAAGGCTACTTGTAGACCTAAGGCAATATTTCTCAACTATCGATCAGCAGTTTACGTTTTTAATTAGGAATTCGTGGACACTTACTACAAGTGAAAATATTCCGTTTTTCGATCAAGCATCTATCGGCGGTGATTTCTCGGATCGTGCATTTGACAGAGGAAGATTTTTCGGTCAGCACATGGGATTTTTAAGTATGGAATTTCGTTATCAAGCGTTTCATATAGATTTGATGGGAACTCCTTGGACTATAGAGCTTGCACCGTTTTTAGATATGAGTCAAGTTTTTAACGATAATTCTCTACAAGGAAGGTTTAATCTTAATCCCGGAATGAGCATGAGAATGCTTAACAAACCTAATGTTGGAATGGTTGGAAACATTGCTTACGGTCAAGATGGAATAATTCTAACAGGTGGAGTACAATTGCCGTTCTAAAAATTGAAGGGGTAACTTATGCCGCAGTTTGTAAAAAATTGCGGCATTTTTTAAAACATAGTATTATTATTTTTTGATGTTTCGGGAATTATTTGTAATACATCCCAATGCTCAACAATTTTTCCATTATCATCTAGACGGAAAATATCAATCCCCGCATAGTTTTTATCTCCCGGCCATTCTTGGAAGCAATGTAAAACGACATAATTCTCTTCTGCAATAGCTCTCTTAAAATGTACTTTCTTCCCCGGATACTCTTTAGCCATTTTAATGAAGTATTCTATAAATGCTTTTTTCCCATCTCCAACCTCGGGATTATGCTGTATGTATTCATCACCGGAATATTTTTCAATAGCTTCTGCCGGCTTGTTTTGGTTAAACATCAAGTCGTAAAATGCAATTGCGTTTTTTTTGTTCTTTTCAAGTGAATTTCCCATGAACCTTTCCTTAATTATTTCAAGAATTAATAGCTTGTATGCAGATTAAGATTACGACTATTAGTTAGATTAAAAACTAAATAAAAAAATTAAAATAGTTCTGGGATTATCTTTTCATCATACATAAGATGTTCGTATGTCTCACGGCCTCTTGCAATGTAAAATTTGTCTTTATCAACAATTACTTCCGCCGGCCGTCTTCTGCCGTTGTAGTTTGATGCCATTACCATTCCGTATGCGCCCGCAGACATAACGGCAAGTTTTTCTCCCGGTTTACATCTGCTTATTTCTCTTCCCTTGGCTAAAAAGTCTCCGCTTTCACAAACAGGTCCTACAACGTCTGCAACTATATCTTCTCTATTATTTAACATAACCGGTTGAATGTGATGATATGCTTTATAAATACTAGGTCTAAGCAAATCAGTCATAGATGCATCCACTATTATAAAATTTTTATCATGATTCATTTTTGTATAAAGTACTTTGGTCAATAATATTCCACCGTTTGCAGTTAAGTATCTGCCAGGCTCAATACTTACATTGCAATTCAATGGTTTCAGGATTGGCAATAATGCTTGCGCTAAATCCTCCGGAGTAAAAGGATTTTCGTCGTTGTAAACAACACCCATTCCGCCGCCGATATCAAAATGAGTTAAGTTTATATCTTTAGATTTCAGTTCGGTAAAAATATTCGCTAATTTCGTAACCGCTTCTATAAAAGGAGACAACTCGGTTATTTGAGAACCGATATGCATATCTATTCCAACCGGTTTTAAGTTGCTCAGTTTTGATGCTTCCTTGAATACATTTATTGCTTGGGTAGAATCAATACCGAATTTATTTTCCGCCAGACCGGTAGAAATATATGGATGTGTCTTCGGATCAACGTCCGGATTTATTCTAATAGCGATTGGCGCAACAACATTTAATTCTTCCGCAATTTTGTTTATCAAGTGGATTTCTTCCGCTGATTCTGCCTTAATAAACTTTATGTTTTTTTCTAATCCTAATTTAATCTCGTGCTCCGTTTTACCGACACCGGTAAGAATTATTTTGTCCGTTCTAACACCAGCTGCTAAAGCTCTTAATAATTCACCTTCGGAGTTTACATCAATTCCGCTGCCCAAGTCCGAAAATATTTTAATTACGTTTAGATTAAAATTAGATTTTACCGCAAAAAAAATAGTATGATCAATTTTACCGAAAGCAAAATCAAAATTTCTATATTTATCTTCAAAAAATTTTTTGCTGTAAACATAAACGGGAGTTCCAACTTTGTCAGTTATTGATTTGATATTTACTTCTTCACAGTAAAGTTGATTGTCCTTATGCGTAAAATAACCGGAATTAAAAAGTTTCATAATATATCTTAATTTGATTGAAAGATTTGGTTAGCAAAAATACCAAAATATTAATTAATCGAAATTGAAAAGTAAAATATCTGAAATTAACTGAATTATTTTGTTCGTTCCTTTTTAGTTCGATCAAAACCGAGTCCGTATTTTGAAACATGCTGGTAAAGCAAAAAAGCAGCAGCGGCACCTTGAGCATATCCTAATATTTTACCAAAAAGTCCTAAACTATGCTGTGAGTTTTGGCTTCGCATTGACATGAGATAGTTAGAAATACTGGAGTTTATTATTCCTTGAGATTGGAAACCGTTGAGATTCTGCCGGCTGAGGGGGGAAAAAAAGGGAGAGAGATTGAATTCCAAACTATTCTTTAGACTAAGCATCATCATATTCCTAATAAAAAACGGATTAGCTTTTTTAAGCTTAAGTACATTTTCGTTTGTCCGGGTTGAATCTTGAAGCGAAGAATTACTTATACCGGAATCGCTTGTTACAGATGAATCTTGAATACTCGTAAATACAATGTGCTTTGTAAACCCGAAGTTTTGCGCAGAAGAACGGAAGGCAAAAACCGGAATAGTAAAAATCAAAATACTTATTATAAGTAGTTTTTTCATTTTGATAGTCTTAGTATTCGATTTTAATTTGACAAAAATTTGTTCCTCAAAGTTCCTGATTAAATTTTTTGTAAAAATTTGCGGGTAAATTTATGCAATTTCATTTATTTCCCAATTCTCCATTTTATCGCGGCGTAGCGTAGCGAAGCCGGAGCAACCAACCAATAATCAATCATTTAGTCATTCAATCACAGTTTTTATTTCCTGTTCGTCAACTATTGCACTCATATTCTTGCTAAACCATTTCTAATTTAATAATTTTATCTTTCTTAATAATTTTTAATAGAGCTACAATAATGAAATATCCTTTTACTGAAGTAGAAAAGAAGTGGCAGCAATACTGGGAAGAAAATAATGTTCATAAAACAGATTTGAATAAACTTGAAAAAAAACTATACACTTTAGTAATGTTTATTTACCCTTCCGGCTCTAAACTTCATATTGGTCATTGGTATAATTACGGACCAACAGATTCATGGGCAAGATTTAAAAAACTTAAAGGTTATAATGTATTTGAACCAATGGGATATGATGCTTTCGGTCTTCCCGCGGAAAATTATGCTATCAAAACAGGAGTTCATCCGCAAGACAGTACTTTGAAGAATATTGAGGATATTAGAAAACAGCTTAAAACAATGGGTTGTATGTACGATTGGGATACGGAACTTATGACTTGTGTTCCGGAATATTACAAATGGAATCAATGGCTGTTTCTACAGCTGTATAAACACGGATTAGCATATAGAAAAAACGCACCGGTTAATTGGTGTCCATCCTGTAAAACCGTTTTGGCGAATGAACAAGTGCAGTCAGACGGCACATGTGAACGTTGCGGTACTACGGTTGAGCGGAAGGAATTGACACAGTGGTTTTTCCGGATTACTAAATATGCCGAAGATTTATTATCCGGTTTGGAGAAAATAGATTGGCCTGAAAAAACTAAAGCGATGCAGACAAACTGGATTGGTAAGAGTGTAGGTACGGAAGTTAAGTTTAAACTTGAAGAACATGGTGATGAAGTAACAGTGTTTACAACAAGACCTGATACGTTATTTGGTGTTACTTATATGGTGTTGGCTCCCGAGCATGAACTTGTTGAGAAAATTACAACGCCCGAACATAAAAATGAAGTTGAAAAATATATAGAATCGGTTAAAAGATTATCTGAAATTGAAAGAACCTCAACGGTAAAAGAAAAAACAGGTGTCCCGACAGGTGCTTTTGCAATAAATCCTATGAACGGTGAGAAAGTCCCAATCTGGATTGCGGATTATGTTTTGGCTACTTATGGAACAGGCAGCGTTATGGCAGTGCCTGCACACGATGAAAGGGATTTTGAATTTGCAGCAAAATACGGCTTGCCGGTTAGAAAAGTAATTTTAGAAGAAGGGACAAATGAAGAAGACGAATTGAAAGAGGCTTATACAGCGCCGGGAATTATGATTAACTCCGGAGAATTTAACGGATTAAGTTCAGAAGAAGCTATTGAAAAAATTACCGGTTTTATTTCCGGTAAACTATTAGGAAAGCGGACAATAAATTATAGATTAAGAGATTGGCTTATTTCAAGACAAAGATATTGGGGAACGCCAATTCCTATTGTCTATTGTGATAAATGCGGTGAAGTTGCTTTGCCGGAAGAATATCTGCCTGTTAAACTTCCTTACGATGTAAATTTTAAGTCCGAGGGCGGTTCGCCGTTAGCAGAAAATAATGAATTCCTTAACACCACTTGTCCAAGATGCGGAGGGCATGCAAGGAGAGAGGTGGATACTATGGATACTTTTGTGGACTCATCATGGTATTACCTGCGCTATCTCGATCCGCATTACACTGACGGAATGTTTAATACTGACTTGGGTAAAAAATGGACTCCGGTTGATATGTATGTAGGTGGTGCGGAACATGCCACAATGCATTTACTCTATGCCAGGTTTGTTCATAAATTTTTAAAAGATCTTTCTCTGGTTGATAGTGAAGAACCGTTTAGCAAACTTATACATCAAGGTACCATTACAAACATGGGCGCTAAAATGTCTAAGTCGAAAGGTAATGTGGTAAATCCCGACATATTTGTTGACCAATACGGCGCTGATGTATTTAGAATGTACTTAATGTTTATGGGTCCCTATGAACTTGGAGGCGACTGGAACGATAAGGGAATTGTTGGCATAGATAGGTTTGTACAGCGGACTTATGCTTTGGTAAAAGGTAATTCCGACTCGTCTCAAAATTATCCGTCGAAAAACTCTTATGAGCTTAGCGAATTAAACGATGGAGAAAAAGCAGTATATAGAAAACTAAATCAAACCATCTCAAAGTTTGATAAGGAGATTGATAATTTCAGGTTCAACACAGCTTTGGCACTATTGATGGAACTATTGAATGAACTTACTAAAAAGTTTAAGCAATTAAAACCGGAACTAAAATCTTATTCACTCGATAGATTTATAGTGTTACTTGCAAGTTTAGCTCCTCATCTTGGCGAAGAATGCTGGCAAATATTAGGTCATGATAAATCTTTGTTCGAACAACCGGTATGGTTTGATGCCGATGAGGATGCTCTGAGTGTGGATAGTGTAACAATAGTTGTTCAGATTAATGGAAAAGTAAGAGCTAAATTAAATTTACCGTTTGATAGTACGGAAAATGTTGTTAAGAATGCCGCATGGAACGAGGAAAACGTAAAAATTCATACCGACGGGAAAAAAGTAGTAAAAGAAATTTATATAAAAAATAAAATTTATAATATTGTTGTAAGATAATATTGATTTAAAAATTTAATTCTAAAAGAAGGTGAAATGTTAGACATAAAATTAATAAGAGAAAAACCCGAATTGGTTAAGCAGGGAATTAAAAACAAAAATGAAAAAGATACGGTTGATGAAATTCTTGCACTCGACAAAAAAAGACGTGAAATATTAACTAAGGTCGAAGACTTAAAAGCTAAGCGCAATAAAGTTTCACAAGAAATTGGTAAGCTGAAAAAAGCAGGTGAAAATGCCGACGGTATTATTGCGGAAATGAAAACCGTATCCGATGAAATAAAAGAGTTGGATGATTCTCTTAAAAATGTCGAATCTAAATTAAATACTTTGTTAAGCTGGGTTCCAAACTTACCACACAGTTCTGTTCCGGTTGGCGCAAATGAAGAGAGTAATGTTGAAGTTAGAAACTGGCTGCCGGATGCGTTCTCATTCGAGCAGGAATTTAAAATGCTCGATCATATTGAATTGGGTAAGAAATTGAATATTTTGGACTTTAATAGAGGTGCTAAAATTACCGGTTCAGGTTTTCCTGTTTATGTGGGTAAAGGCGCTATGCTGGAAAGAGCCTTAATTAATTATATGCTTAATTATCATATAGAAAAACACGGCTATACGGAAATTATACCTCCGTTTTTAGTAAATACCGAATCAATGACAGGAACGGGTCAATTACCCAAAATGAAAGATGATATGTATTATGCAGAAAAAGATGATTTGTACCTTGTGCCAACGGCTGAAGTACCTATAACCAATATGCACAGAAATGAAATAGTTCCCAAAAGTGAACTCCCGATAAATTATGTCGGTTACTCAGCTTGCTTTAGAAGAGAAGCAGGCTCATACGGAAAGGAATCGAAAGGTTTTTTGAGAGTGCATCAGTTCAATAAAGTTGAAATGGTTAAACTGGTTGAACCGGAAACTTCTTACGATGAATTGGAAACCATTGTCTCGAATGCGGAGGATATATTAAAAGAGTTAAAAATTCCATACAGGGTCCTTTTGCTTTCCACAGGCGATCTTAGTTTTGCCGCAGCTAAATGTTACGATATTGAGACCTGGTCTCCGGCAGAAAACAAATGGTTGGAAGCATCGTCCTGCAGTAATTTTGAAGATTTTCAAGCTCGCAGGGCAAACATCAGATTTAGAGACGAAAATAATAAAAAAGTTAAATTTCTGCATACTTTAAATGGTTCGGGACTTGCAACGAGTAGACTAATGGTTTCGCTCCTGGAAAATTATCAAACTCCGGAAGGTAAAATTATTGTTCCGAAAGTTTTACAACCATACACCGGTTTCTCTATAATTGGCTAGTACTTTACATAGGTAATGTATTTTAACTTCCTAATATTGTAGAGCAACTTGCCAAATTGTTTTATAAAATTCGATTTTTCTTTTCCTAACACTGTGTAACCTTGAGATAAAGACTGAGAAATATCACGTATTTTTAAATAATATACCTTGTTAACAGCTAGAAATTCCAATTATTATTCATTCAAAAGTATTATTGAAAACACAAAATTTTTTAATAACATCTAATTTTGGAACCTCCTAATAATTTAATTTAGTATTTTACTTATCAAATATTTAGTTTTGAATAATTATTGAATATAAAACATTTTTGAAGCTTAATTTATATGTTAGGTACTAATGAGAAGTCTGTCCTATCTGAACAAATATTTTTTACGGTACAAGAAGAATCTTTTTCTGGGGTTTCTTTTTATTTTACTTTCTGATGTAGCTCAGGTAACCATCCCGCTTTTTTTGCGAAAAAGTATTGATGGTTTACAGCAGAATATTGATTATTCCGGGCTGCTTAAATATGCCGCAATGATTCTCGGTGCAGCAATTATCAGCGGAATATTCAGATTTCTAATTCGTGAAACTATTGTTGTTACTTCGCGCAAAATTGAATTTGATTTACGTCAGGATTTTTGGACGCATTTATTAAAACTGCCTCTCCGGTTTTTCCAGAACAATTCAACCGGTAACATTATGGCGCATGCTACTAATGATATTGGAGCCGTTAGAATGTATTGTGGTCCCGCTGTAATGTATTCTGCCGATACGATTGTGAAATTTATTATTGTTATTTCCGTTATGATTTCCATCCAACCATTACTTACTTTGTACGTTCTTATTCCGTTACCGTTGCTTTCGTTTTTTGTTTACCTATTAAGTAAAAAGGTTCATAAAAAATTTACTAAGATTCAGGAAAAATTTTCCGAACTGACTACCAAAGCACAAGAAAATTTCGGAGGAATTAGAGTTATAAAAGCTTACGTGAAAGAGGAAAGTGAAATTGAGGAATTTAAAAAACTAAGCGATGAGTATCTAAACAGAAATATGGAAAAGATACGCATACAAGCTTTCTTTATGCCTCTTTTATTCTTGATAACGGGCATATCAATAATCGTTGTTGTTTGGGTTGGCGGCAGAATGGTCATTCAAAACGAACTTACACTAGGCGATATTTCTGCTTTTCTTGTTTACTTAGGAATGTTGATTTGGCCTGTAATTGCTTTTGGCTGGGTTATGAATATTGCACAGCAAGCAGCTGCAAGCATGAAGAGATTGCTGAAAATATTTAATGAGAACGAAGAAATAAAAAATCCGGAATCTGTTAAGCAACATGAGAATGGTTTTAACGGTAGTATAGAATTTAAAAATATGAGTTTTAAATATAGAGATGATTTGCCGTATGTTTTAAAAAATATAAATCTTAAAATTCCGAGCGGAACAAGACTGGCAATTATTGGAAATACCGGGGTTGGGAAAACGACCCTAATTAATTTAATCCCGCGTCTGTATGATGTTTCCGAGGGTGAAATTTTGATCGACGGAATAAGCGTAAAGGAATTATCACTTAGTATGCTTCGCGAAAATATTGGTTTTGTTCCTCAGGAAACATTCCTCTTTTCCGATACAATTACGAATAATATTTTATACGGAGTAAAAGAAAAGAATAAAAGTATTGAGCTTGTAGAAAATGTTTCGGAAATATCTCAGCTTAAAAAAGACGTTGAAGCTTTCCCGGAAAAATTTGAAACCGTGCTTGGAGAAAGGGGAATAACTCTTTCCGGAGGGCAAAAACAAAGAGCCGGTTTAGCGCGGGCTTTAGCTGTGAATCCTAAAATATTAATAATGGACGATTCATTTTCTGCTATCGATACTAAAACGGAAGAAGAAATACTAAATAGATTGAAAACTTTTATGCAGGGTAGAACAAGTATAATTATTAGTCATAGAATCTCAACAATTAAAGATTCCGATAAAATAGTTGTCCTTGATAAAGGTATAATTGCAGAAGAAGGTACGCATGATGAACTGGTTTCATTGGGAGGAATTTATGCCGATCTTCATTATAAACAGCTTTTGGAAGAAGAGCTTAAAGAAATAAATTGATTATTTATTATTGAATTCATTTGAATTGTAAGTCAACTTGCTAAGTTGACATATAATTTTAGCGAATTTATTAAAGTGCATTTGAATTAACTATATCGGTTTGTGTGAACCGGAAAACGATTTAATAAATGAATAAAACCGACGATGAAATATTAGGTAAAGCATACGATTCAAAATTAATGAAGCGTTTGCTTAAGTATGTAAAACCTTACAAGAAGTATTTGATATTTGGAATATTAATGAATATTGTTGTTGCCGGCTTGGGTCCGCTAAGACCTGTTCTTATTAAAATAGCTGTCGATAAAAGTATTGCAAATAAAGATTTACACAGCCTTACAATTATTACCATTATTCTGTTTTCCACTTTGGTATTGCAGGCAATAATACAATATGTTTTAACGTATTTTACACAGCTGATGGGTCAAAAAATTATTTATGACCTAAGAGTGGAAGTATTTTCACATGTACAGAAATTGGCGCTTAAGTTTTTCGATAAAACTCCCATTGGGCGAATTGTAACAAGAGTTACCAACGATATAGAAGCATTAAATGAACTTTTTGCTTCCGGAATTGTAATGGTTTTCAGCGATATTTTTATCATCGTTTGGATTTTTATTTTCATGTTCTCAATGTCTTTTAATCTTGCCCTAATTACTATTGCCGTGTTGCCAATTCTTATTTACGCAACATTTTTATTTAGGAAAAAAGTAAGAGATGCTTACCGCGATGTACGGTTTTATTTGGCAAGACTTAATTCTTATATGCAGGAGCATATTACGGGAATCAGCATTATTCAATTATTTAATAAACAAAAATCTGAAATATCAAATTTTAAAAATATTAATGCAGATCACAAAAAAGCTAATATTGATTCAATTTTTTACTATGCGGTATTTTTTCCTACTGTTGAAATTTTGAGTTCGCTTGCAATTGCTCTAATTATATGGTACGGAGGAGGAAAAATTATTCAAGGCAGTATAACAATAGGGGTTTTATTTGCTTTTATTCAATTTACGGAAATGTTTTTCAGACCTATTCGTGATTTATCGGAAAAGTATAATATAATGCAGACAGCAATGGCATCTTCGGAAAGGATATTTAAATTGTTGGATAATGAAACTATTATTAGTAATCCGGCTGAACCTAAAAAATTAGATAAATTACGCGGTGAGATTGAATTTAGAAATGTCAGTTTTGCGTATAATCCAGGTGAGTATGTACTCAAGAATGTATCATTTAAAATGGAACCGGGTCAAAGTATTGCTATTGTAGGCGCAACTGGTGCAGGGAAAACTTCAATTATTAATCTTTTGTCCAGATTTTATGAAATACAAGAAGGCAATATTTTAATCGACGGAATTGATATTAAAGATATCAGTAAGCATGAGTTAAGAAAAATAATGTCGGTTGTTTTGCAGGATGTTTATCTGTTTTCCGGTTCAATTAAAACAAACATCAGTTTGAATTCAAATGATATTACAGAGGAAGAAATAAGAGAGGCTGCATTAGTAGTTGGAGCGGATAAATTTATTATGGAAATGCCGCAGCAGTACAATGAAGAGGTTAAGGAGAAGGGGGCTACTTTAAGTGTTGGACAAAAGCAATTGATATCATTTTCGCGGGCACTTGCCAATGATCCGCAAATTTTAATTCTTGACGAAGCAACCTCAAGTGTTGATACAAAAACCGAGATATTAATTCAGAAAGCAATTAAAAAATTATTAGTTGGAAGAACATCTATAATTATTGCGCACAGGTTATCAACAATACAAAGCGCCGATAAGATTATTGTTATGCATAAAGGAGAAATTAGAGAAGTCGGGACGCATCAAGAGCTTTTGGCAAAACGGGGAATTTATTACAAGTTGTACCAGTTACAATATAAAGACCAAGAGATTTCAATACCAATACAAAATAGGAGAGATTTAAATGTCAATTAATTTTATGACTCTACCGCGCCATATATTGCAGAAAGAGAAACAGCATCCGGCGGCTACAGGAGAACTTTCCGCATTATTACACGATTTATCTTTGGCAGCAAAAGTAATTTCTTTGGAAGTTAATAAAGCAGGTTTGGTAGATATTTTAGGCTTCACAGGAACAAACAATGTTCATGGTGAACAAGTTAAGAAACTCGACATTTATGCGCATGAAATGCTTATCAGAGCTATGGACCATGGCGGACATTTATGCGTAATGGCATCTGAAGAAGAGGAAAAAATTATACACATTCCTACGCGTCACAAAATAGGTAAATATGTTATGCTGTTTGACCCGCTCGACGGCTCTTCTAACATTGACGCCAATGTTAGTATAGGTACAATCTTTTCCATTTACAGAAGAATTTCACCGGATGGCACTCCCGGTACTTTAGAAGATTGCTTACAGCCGGGTACGGAACAAGTTGCCGCGGGATATATTATTTACGGTTCAAGCACAATGATGGTTTATACAACAGGTGAAGGGGTTTATGGCTTTACATTGGATCCTGCGTTCGGAGAATTTTTACTTTCGCACAGTAATATTCAAATTCCTAAAAAAGCAAATATTTACAGTATAAATGAAGGAAATTATAAGTATTGGCGATCAGGATTAAAAAAGTATATTAAATTTATTCAAGGCGCATACGATAGAGAGGAGAAACCCTATTCGGCAAGATATATCGGTTCAATGGTTGCCGATATTCACCGTAATTTATTGTACGGGGGAATTTTTATTTATCCGTCGGATAAGCGAAATCCTAATGGAAAGTTAAGATTAATGTATGAATGTAACCCGATGGCGTTTATAATTGAAGCAGCGGGCGGCAAAGCTATTGACGGTTCAAAGCGGATTCTAGAAATTCAGCCTAAAGAACTGCACCAAAGAGTTCCTATTTATATTGGTAGTGCCGATGCTGTTGATACAATTGCAAAGTATCTTGAACAAGATGAAAAAGCCAGGGAACAGATTATTTAATAGTTTTAAGCTTTTCATCTATTTGTTTAGCTAAGTCTTTTTCGCTAATACTTTCAAGTTTTAGTTTAGCGTTTCTTACAGAGACCTCCGGCGGATCTCCTTCGCCTGTCATGAATTTATACAGACTGTATCCCAGCCTGTTCCTATCATTAACTATCGGAATATTTTCTTTGAAAGATTCTACTATAGCGTAAACTTTCTTTTCCAAAGTATCTTCAGAAAATCCTTTTGTCGGAGCTGGAGGTAAAGACGTCATATTAAAACTCATAAATTATTTTTTAATCAGTACAAATTTAGTCAACTAAAAAGTTTCAAACAACAAGACTTTTATTATTTACTGTTTTGGTCTTACTCCGAAGACAAATTGGAAGTATCTTTCATTTCTAAAAATTTTTAACTTTAAGTACTTAAGGCACTTTTAAAAGTCGTATCACAAAACTGCACCAAGAAAAACGAAGTTACACAAAAAAAAGCAATAGAAACTTCAAACCTAATCACTAATTACCAATAATTAATCATAAATTGCCATTCCTAATTCTTTCGTTTTTTTTCACTTTTCCATAATTAAATTTGTAGTATTACGAATAAAATGAAACAAAGTATGCATTTTCTTCTTATATGATTGATTTTACGGAAATAAAAAGTATCCTTATTATTAGACTCTCTTCTTTGGGCGATGTTTTATTAACTACTCCACTGATAAGAACCTTTAAAAAAAAATATCCTAATATTGAAATTGACTTTGTAGTTAAAGAATCCTACTTGGAAGCCTTGAAATACAATATCCATTTAAGGCAAATCTTAACATATCATCCTGATCGGACGAATGAATTAATAAAACAATTAAAAGAAAAGCGGTATAATTTGGTTATCGATTTACAGAATAATTTAAGAAGCAGAAAAATATTAAAAAATCTTGGAGTAGAAACAGTCGTTTTTAAAAAGCCGACATTTAAAAAGTTTTTACTAGTAACTACTAAAATTAATTTGCTCAAAGACAAAATGTCAATCCCCTTTTATTATTCCAAATCGTTAGATAATTTACAGCTTGATGAAAACGGACTGGATTTATTTATCCCGCAAGATGTTGAATCAAAGTTAAAAAAAGATGAAAAGTATATCGGTTTCTGTCCGGGTTCAAGACATTTTACTAAAATGTGGCCGGCTGAATATTTTATAGAATTGGGGAATATGCTAACCAAAGAAGGTTTTAAGATTGTGTTATTTGGGGGTAAAGATGATAAAGAAATTGTTAAGTTTATTGAAGGAAAGATTAAAAATTCAATAAATTTGTGCAATGATAACAAATTACTGCAGACAGCTGAAGACATGAAAAAATGCAGTTTGATTGTGTGCAACGATTCCGGATTAATGCACACGGCAACTGCGGTAAAAACTCCGGTGGCTGCTATTTTCGGATCAACGGTGCAAGAGTTTGGGTTTGCACCTTATAAAGCGAAGTCTATAATACTAGAGAATAAATCTTTGTCCTGCAGACCTTGCTCTCACATTGGGCGGGATGAATGTCCGAAAGGTCATTTTAAATGTATGCTTGATATTAAACCTAAAGATGTTTACAATAATATAATTCAATTTTATATTTCTTTATGAAAAATTTTTGGCAGATTTTATATAACGTTATTACTGTGCCTGTTATGAAAGCAGGATTTAGGATTCTTAGTCTCTTCAATGCAAAAGTTAAAGTAGGAATAAAAGGAAGGAAAAGATTATTTGAGGATTTAATACTGAATCTGGCTGATTTGGATAGACAAAAGAAATTGGTTTGGTTTCATTCGTCTTCCCTCGGAGAATTTGAGCAGGCAAAGCCTATTATTGAAAAGCTGAAGGAAGAAAAAGATGTTAATGTTTTAACTACTTTTTTTTCACCGTCCGGATACAAGAATTCATTGCATTATCCCTTTTCCGATATTATTTCGTATTTACCTTTGGATAGTTCTATTAATGTTGAGCGGTTTATTAATTTAGTAAGACCTTCGCTGGTTGTGTTAATGCGTTACGATATTTGGCCGAATATGATTTGGAAACTTGGAAAGAAAAAAATTCCCGTTTTCATTGCCGATGCAACACTTCGTTCAAATTCCAAGCGCCTTCTTCCTATAATTTCAAATTTTCATGTTTCATTATTTAATAATATTTCCCGTATTTTAACTGTCTCCCAAATTGATTTTGATAATTACAATAAACTTGTCCCGGATAAATCAAAAATAATTGCAGTTGGTGATACAAGGTTCGACAGAGTTTTTCAGAAAAGTGAAGAGGCAAAAAATAAAACTTTAATTAATCCTAAAATTATAGAGAATAAAAAAGTCTTAGTATTAGGAAGTTCCTGGGAAGCCGATGAGGATATTTTATTGCCTGCCATTACAAAGTTATTTCATTATGATAAGGATATTCTGGTAATTATAGCGCCTCATGAACCGACAATTTTAAGACTTGAACAAATTGAAGAATATTTCTTTAACAAATATGAAACTATCAGGTTTTCTCTTCTGAATAATTATCAAAATGAAAGAGTTATTCTAATTGATTCAATTGGAATTTTATTATCGTTATATAAATATGCCGACGTAGCTTATGTGGGTGGGAGCTTTAAGCAAGGTATTCATAATGTTTTAGAACCCGCAGTATACGGTATCCCGGTTTTATTCGGACCTAAAATTGAAAACAGTCAAGAAGCTTTGAAACTTGTTGGAACCGGTGCTGGAATTGTAGTTAAAGATAAAAGGGACGCATATCGGCAATTAAGAAACTTGTTTAACGATAAAGAATATAGGCGCAAGTTAGGGAATATTTCTGCTAAATATGTAAGTGAAAATCTTGGTGCTTCAAGTAAAATAATTCATGAAATTGAAACAAAATTGTAACGTTTTATTTTTATAAATTAAGTAAAGTAAAATATTTTTTGGTATTTTTTGTATTGTTAATTCATGTTTCAAGATAATTACTGTTCTGTAATACTTTATCTGTCTTCTTTTCCTTTAGAAATGAGAGGTAATATTAAAAAGTAGTGTGTAAATTTTAAATTCCCAAAGTTAGTCGGTATCAATAGTATTAGCAAATTATTTTTAAGTTACTATTTTTTTATAACCTCGAAAGAAATTCAATATATACGAAACTATTCATCATAAAAAACGGAGAACTAGCTGAATGAAAACAAAATTGGATGTCTGGGACCAGCTGATTGAAAGAGGATTTCATAATCTGAATAATATTTTTTACAATTTATCTACACCGGCTTTATATGAGCAAGCCATAAGAAGAAGAGAAGGGCTAATTGCACATTTAGGACCATTAGTTACAAGAACAGGTCAGCATACCGGAAGAAGCCCTAACGATAAGTTTATTGTAAAAGAACCCGGTAGTGACAAAGATATTTGGTGGGGAAAAATAAATCGTTCTATTGATGAAGAACATTTTAACGTTCTTTATGCCAAGATGCTTGCTTATGCTGAGAACAAAGATTTGTATATCCAAGATTGTTTTGCGGGAACCGATCCGGAATTTAAATTGCCTATAAGAGTTATAAATGAAACCGGATGGCATAATCTGTTTGCAAGAAATATGTTTGTGCAACCTAAGGAAGGTGAATTGAAAAATTTCCATCCTGAGTTTACTGTTATTAACTTTCCATATTTGCAAGCTAACCCGGAAACGGATGGAACAAATTCGTCTGCCTTTATTATTGTTCATTTTGGGAGGAAAATTGTTTTGATTGGCGGTACAAGTTATGCCGGTGAAATTAAAAAATCTATATTCACTGTTATGAATTATCTGCTCCCGCAAAAAGACGTTATGGCTATGCACTGTTCGGCTAATATAGGAAAAGATGATGATGTTGCTGTTTTATTCGGACTTTCAGGAACTGGTAAAACTACTCTCTCAGCAGATCCTACAAGAAGACTAATAGGTGACGATGAGCATGGTTGGTCTGATAAAGGTGTTTTTAATTTTGAAGGCGGTTGTTATGCAAAAGTAATAAATCTTTCTAAAGAAGCGGAACCGGATATATACGAATGTACACGTAAGTTCGGTACTATTTTGGAAAATGTTGAAATGGATATAAAAACTCGGCACATTGATCTTATGAACTCTTCTCTTACGGAAAACACGCGAGCCTCATACCCAATTACTCATATTGAAAATATTGAACCGGATGGAATGGGAGGGCATGCAAAAAATGTAATTATGCTTACAGCAGACGCTTTTGGAGTTTTACCTCCTATTTCAAAATTAACAACTGAACAAGCTATGTACCATTTTATTTCCGGTTATACTGCAAAAGTTGCGGGAACTGAAAAAGGAATTACCGAACCGGTTGCAACGTTTAGTACTTGCTTCGGCGCTCCGTTTATGCCTCTTAATCCTTCTGTCTATGCTAATTTATTGGGTGAAAAAATTAAAAAGCATAATTCGAAATGTTGGTTAATTAATACCGGATGGAGCGGCGGACCTTATGGTGTTGGAAGTAGAATGAAAATTAAATACACGCGCGCCATGCTTAATGCAGCGCTCTCCGGGGAGTTAGATGATGCAGAGACTTTTGAAGATCCGTTTTTCGGATTACACATTCCGACCAAAATAAATGGTGTTCCGGATAATGTCCTAAATCCGAGAGATACTTGGGAGAATAAAGACGATTATGATGCAATGGCTAAGAAACTTGCTAATATGTTTAAAGAAAATTTTAAAGAATTTGAGACCGATGTTTCGGATAAAATTAAGAATGCCGGTCCAAAAGCTTAGATATAAGTTTTCCCTTGGAATGATTTAAATTACAGATTATTTAGGAGGAGGAATATATTATTTATAGACCCGGATGTTGAGTTAAACTTAACTCCGGGTCTGGAGTTATTAAAATTGATTTGTTTATGAAAAATTAAAAATTAAATTTTATAGTCTTATGATTTAAGTGAGGAATTAAAATTTAGAAAGTAGAGTAATGAGTAAATCCGTTATTTATATAAGATTTTTATTTACAGCTTTCGCATAATGCAAATAAATAAGAAAAAAGAGATGGGGGCAAAAGGAAGCAATTTCCCTTTTGAGATTCTAGAAAATATTCCGGTTGGGATATTATTGTTCGATTCTGAGTGGAAAATTACTTTTGTAAATTCATATTTCTTTAATTTTAGTCTAATTAAAGGATTATCTAAAGATAAATTACTTGGCCATTTTATACTTAGTCCGGAAATTTTTAACTTCACCGATATAATCTCTGATATAAAATCTTTATCATCAAAACCTTCATTTGAAAAAGAGATATTTACTCTCGTAAGATCCGACGGTTCAAAAATTTCTGTTGTTGTTAAAGGTTCTCAGGTTTTAAATAAAGGAGAATTTTCCGGCGGCATACTAATTATGGAAGATTTGCAACTATCTGCTGAAGCTCAAAGTGAAAATTATTTACACTCGAAGGATAAAGCAGTTGCAGAGGAAAAGCAAGAAACAGAACCAGATAAAGAAAAGGTGGATTTGTTAGAACAAGATATTACCTTTCCGGATTCAATATTAGATATTTTCCCTGAACCGATAATCCATTTAAGTTTGGATGGAAACATTATTTATATAAACAAAATTGCCACTGATTTTTGCGGATTAACCGGGAAAGAGACGATTGGTAATTATTGCAATAAGTTGTTTCCTATGTTAGATTTATCTCATTTTTATGAAATTAAGAATATAGTATTAAAAGAAGGAGTTTGGGAAGGGCATTTGGCTTTCTTTGATAAAAGTTCTGAAGAAAAAATAGTTACAGTGAGAATAAAACCCTTTGAACTAAATGATGTAAAGTCTCTAATTGTTTTGTGTAACATTGAAAGAGGTGATGAAAAAAGCAGTACTGCTGTAGAAAAAGTTGCCGAGGATTTTAGGAAGATTATAAATATTTCGAAAGAATACATTATCACTTTTAGACCGGATGGGAAAATCATTTTCGTAAATCCTTATTTTACACAAGAATTTAAATACACTCAAAATGAAATATTAAATTTGAATTTTGAAGAGCTGCTTGTTAAACAGTCAACACATTTTAATAATTTCAACCTCCAAAAATTGAGTGAACAATCGATCAGCTCATATGAAATGTCTTTCCTGACAAAAACAGGCAAAACACTCTTTTGCCAAGCCACTTTTAATGCAATTAAAGATACACAGGGAAATGTAAAATATTTTAATGCTATTCTAAAAGACATCACTAACGAAAAAAGAGCAAAGAATGAACTTCTCCAAGTCTATAAAGCAATTAATAATTTGGACGAAGGTATATTGGAAATAGAAGGGACTAAAATAACATTGGCAAATAGAGCATTTGCCGAGTTATTGGAGTTTACAAACGAAAAGCTATTACTTGGAAAGGATTTTTTTGATATTATTCCTAAAAGCAGTTTAAATAGAGTTAGTGAAATTATTTCTTCTTTGGTAAGTGGAAATGTGAATAAAATTAATGAAAAAATAGACTATTTAAACTTCGAGGGAAAAGTTGTTACTCTTCAATCGGATTTTACATCACTCGAATCCTTGGGCAAAATTTTTGTCAATATTAAATATTCTGCCGATAATATTAGTAGTGATTCTCATAGCGCTTTTATTAGCGAAGACCTAAATGATTTTTTAATAAGTTTTGATGGATTTGTTTGGATTGCAAAAAGAGTTGGAGATATATTAAAAGTCACATTTTATTCGGAGAGCGTAAAACAATTGATTGGATATAGTAGTAATGAATTTTTATACGATGAAAAACTTTGGTATAAAATTATTTATCACAATGATAGAGAGAGAGTAGTTAAAAAATTAAAAGAATCTTATGAAGATAAATCTCAAAATCAATTTCGGCTTGAATACCGGATTATCGGTAAAAATAAAAAGTTAATTTGGATTGAAAACAAAATAAAAGTTTACCGAGAAGTAAGCGGGGAAATAAATAAAATTTTCGGAATAGTGAAAGATATAACATATGAAAAGGAAATAAGAGATAAATTTGAACTTTACACAAAAGATTTGGACCTACTAAGAAAAACCAAAGATAGTTTTATTTCAATTATTTCGCATGATTTAAGAACTCCATTCAGCTCGATTTTAGGTTTTAGTGATTTGATATTAAATGACAAAACACTTTCTGAAGAAAGGAAAAATCAATATGTAAGTTTTATAAAAGATGCTTCAATAAAGATGATGGATTTAGTTAATTCTTTGTCCGATTGGATGAAATTAAAAAATGAAAGATATAATATTCAAACGGAAATAGTTGATGCTAAGGAAGTAGCGTATGAAGTTATAAGAAAAAATTCCATGCTAGCAAAGCAAAAAGATATTGTGATAGTATTAAATATTAAAGATAAAACAAACGTTTTTGCAGGCAAGAAACTACTTGAAGATATTTTTGAGAATTTAATTTCTAACTCCCTAAAGTTTACGAATTCAGGAGGTAAAATAACCGTTAGTTCTAATGACCAAATTAATAGTAGGTTTGTAGAATTTACTATTCAAGACTCCGGAGTTGGAATTAAAGAAGATATTCAAGAAAAATTATTTAATATTGAAAATAGATTTACAGGCATAGGAACCAAAGGAGAAACCGGGAATGGGTTAGGATTAATATTGGTTAAAGAGATAGTTAACAAATTAGGCGGGGAAATAACTATCTCATCAAAGGGCGAAGGCGGTACGGAAGTATCTTTTACAATCCCGAAAGCTCTTGAAAAAATTTTAATCGTTGACGATTCGAAAAGCGATAGAGTTCTTTATAAAAAATTACTTAAAAGGATTATTCATGGTTATGAATTTATAGAGGCCGTTAATGGGAAAGAAGCACTAAATATACTTTATGAAATATATCCGGCTTTGATAATTACCGATCATGAAATGCCGGTGATGAACGGATATGAATTCGTTCAACAGTTGAATGACTCCGTTATCAAGTATAAACCTCCAATTATTGTTTTGAGCAGTGATATAAATAACGAAATTGAAGAAAGTTATAAAAAAATTGGAGTAAATTACGTGTTCAAAAAACCGGTTAATATTCCAACGTTTAAGGATGCTTTGAATAGTATTCTAAAGAATTAGAACTCTATTTAATTTGTTTATCCAAAATGGAAAATTTTTTCCATCCGTTAAAATCAAAATGCCACCACTCTGTTGTTATGGGATTAAAACCAAATTGCATCATAACTTTGCGTAGCAAGTTTCTATTTGCTTTTATGCTATCCGGAAGTAATTTATAATTTGGGTGAGCTTTAATTGTAAAGTTATCAAAATCGGTTCCCATGTTTAACTCGGTTCCCGAACTGTCTATCAGCGTAAGATCAACTGCCGCGCCGCGGTTGTGTCTTGAACCTTTTGCGGGATTTGCTACATATCTGCTATCCGGTACAATTTTCCACATTTTCTTCTGAACTGATAGAGGTCTGTATCCATCATAGATTTTTAATCTAAGATTATATTTCTTCTTGAAGTATTGATTTATCTTAGAGAGTCTTTCTGCAACAACTTTTCTTAAATATACTTTGTTTGTTGGATATAACACTTGACCTGTAAAATTATTATTTGTAGCGTATCTAACATCGGTGACTATTGTTGAGTCAATTCTTCCTAACCAGACAATTGAAGTGTCGGATTGAGGTAAAACAACTGAAGTAGCAAGTATAAAAAAAAGTATTGCAGCTTTTAATTTCATTTTAGCTTTAGAACATAACCGCTAATTGGTTCCAGTTCAATTTTGTTTTGTATTTCATTTATGGGCATGTTTCCAGCCGTTTCCCTGTCAACTATTATTTCCCAAATACCTTCCGGCAAATTGAATTCAGCGGTTTTAGAGTGATTGGCATTATATGCAACAAAGTATTTCTGAGTTCCTTCGGATACTGTAAAAGCCAGAGCAAATTTATTATTAGGAACTTCAAGGAAATGATAATCCTCGTACTTTGCTCTTCTTAAAAGCGGATTTGCCTTTCGCAATGCAATTAAACCTTGATAATATTCAACTAAATCCCGGTTTATTATTGCATGATTGAAATCAAGATAGTTTGTAGCATTGTCTTTATTGTAACTATTGTGATCAACGTGACCTTTGTTTTTGTCGGCAATTTCTTCATTCCAAGGAATTACTTTAGAGCGGGCAAATTCCTGCCCTTCGGAAATCATTGTAATTCCCTGCGAAGTAAATAAAAACAACGCAGCCAGTTTATTTAGCTTTAATTGCAACGGAGTAAGTTTAACTTCTGCATCAACATCTTTAATTATTTTTGTCGGATTTAGTTCGCGCGTGCCGATACGAATAAAATCGCCTAATGTATAACCATCGTGGGATTCTAAATAATTTACGGAGTGAGCAGATTTTTGAAAAAGTCCGAATTTATCTCTTATTAATGTCCCGCGTACATAACTTTTAATTCTTTCAATATTATTATTACCGTACCAATGACCGAATATCCATCCTAAACCGTTTTGCGGATTTTCTCCCTTTATTCCGTTCCTTATCTGATCATTCCAAGCACCCCAGCCGCGCAGCGAAAATCCTTTAGGGTCATAACCTCCGCCCCAAGGCTCGCAGACAAAAACTACATTAGGATTAATTTTTCTGGCTTCGTAAATAATATCTTCAATAGTCACCCAGTCAATTAATTTACCAAGGTCAAATCTAAAACCGTCAATATGATATTCTTTCATCCAGTATAGTATGCTGTCAATAATTAATCTTCTAACCATCGGATTTTCGGTCTTCAGATCATTTCCGCAAAAACTTTGAGCCGTACAATTTCCGTCTTTGTCCAGTCTAAAATAGTATTCCTTATCAATTTGCTTCAAGTTTCCAATTTCGTATTCTGATAAATGATTAAACACAACATCCATCATTACGGCAATTCCGTTTTGATGAAAAGCTTTAACCATATTTTTAAACTGTTCGACCTGTTTTCCATCTTTACCCATCCATTCGTTACGTTTGAATTTTGTCCAATTTTCACTGTAATATGATTCAGGTGCAAAAAAGTTGGATGTCATATAACCCCAATGATTTCTTTCATACGGATTCCATGTATTAAAAAACCCGTTCAGTGAATCTTCATAAGGAATTTCCATTGTTCCGAATTCCATTGCCGGAAGAAATTCCACAGTGTTCACTCCAAGAGATTTTATATAATTAAGACCTCCATCAATATTATTTTCTATAAGACCTTTGTATGTCCCAGGAAAGTGTGAGCCGGAAGAAGGATCAGCAGTTAAATCTCTTATATGCATTTCATAAATTATTAAGTCTCTCCAATCATGTTGAATCCATTCATCGCTTCCCCATGAATAATTGTTTTCATACACAATTGATTTTTTAGGATTTAGATAAGTAGATAATGTTGTTACGGCTTTTGCATATGGATCAACACACAAAGGATGATTCCCGTTTTTTATTAAATCATTTTTATGATATACTTTATATCCATAATATAAACCGTTCTTTTCCCCCTCAATTAAGGCTTCCCAAACTCCGTTGCTATCCTTTGTCATTTCATATAGTTTGCCTGTCTGCTGTTCGGGCGTTTCAAAAGTTTCAAGTACAACATTTTCGGCGCCGGGAGCAAATAATCTAAAGTAAGTAATTCCGTCTTGAATGAATGAGCCGAGTTTTTTGTTGCTGTAAAGTGAATCGAAAGATTTTGTTTTTAATGATGTTGATGTTTTTAATATGGCAGCAGTGGTCGTTTTTTCTGAAACAAACAATTTATGTCCTTCTATATTATTTAAATGTGAGAAAATTAAAACAGCTGTGACTATTAGTATGTTAATCTTTTTTACCATTGTAATAATCGAATAATTGTTGTAGAATTTAATAAATATTATGTTAATGCCAAAATAAAATTATTTATTCAATTCATAATTTAATTTTCGAATTTTTGCTCCTACATGTTTATATTTTTACAATACCGGCATCTATAATACTTGATTGAATTCCGGTATGCTATAAAGAACGATAGAAAGGGGAGTGACAGACCTTCCGTTTTCTTCTCCTGAAAACCAATTCGCATTTAGTATAAATGCTAAAATAATGATAAGAATGCATTTCATCTCTAGTCTGATGGTTTGCAAATACAGATTAATGAGTGTAACTTTTACCTTCAAATTTTTGTAAATAAGATAATGAATATGATATTATTCAGATTAAGTATGGAATATCTAAATTTAATTTTTGTTTGATTGAAGCGGGTATAAGGTAAGATGTTAGAAAGTATAATCACTTTAGTTGTTGTGGGATTTTTAGCCGGAGTAATATTTTCCATGCCTGTAGCCGGTCCTGTTAGTATTATTATAATATCCAAGGCTCTTGAGGGAAAATTACGTTTTTGTGAAAGGACGGCTTTAGGTGCATCAATAGTAGAATTTTTTTATGTTTTTATTGTTGTTTACGGTATTGCTGCTTTAATATCTTTTTATGCTCCCATAATTCCATATCTTCTATTTGTAGGCGCTCTTTTTGTTATATATTCCAGTGTAAGCATTGTGCGCCGTAAATTAGATTTTAAACAAATTGGTTCTAATAAAATTGTTACCGATAAATTGGAAAATAGCGGAGGTTTTAGAACCGGTTTAATTTTAAATATAACAAATCCGTCGTTATTTATTGGCTGGTTAGTTGCAGCATTTATTACTTTGTCTTTTGTTTCTTCGCTCGGACTTAATACCGGCGGACTTGATGTTATGCTGAACGAAAATGTTAATTCGGTTTCCAAATTAACCGGATCTGAATTTAAAAAATTAGAAGATTTGGAAAAAAATAATTTTCATCAAGAATATAATAATAAGAATAAGGAAGAAAAATCAGGTGCAGGCTCAACTATTTTTCTAACCTTCATATTTGCTTTATCCGTAGCGACGGGTGCTATGATTTGGTTGGTTCAGTTGGCAAGATTTATGGTTAAACATAGAGGTAAAATTAAAGTTGGAATTCTTAATAAAATCATTAATGCTCTAGGTATAATTTTATTTTTCCTTGGAGGCTACTTAGGTTTTAAAGCCCTTCAAATGTTTTTTAAATAGTAAAATCTTTCTATAATATATTTATTGAATTTCTACTCCACCAACTTTATATTGAACTTAATAACCGGCACAATGTAAATGAAGATTTCTGCGCTTTTTAAACAAGCCTAAAAATTGAGGTTTAGAATTCCTTTTGTTATGTTGCAATGCTGAAAAAAAATATTAGGAGTGCATAAAAATGGAAACAATTTATCTACATCGAAATGAAAATAATTATGGACCGGCGCCAGCTTGTTATGATGTACTAAAAATGTCGGACAAAAAGCTTTTTTATTATTATTCGCAAGCTTATAAGGAAGGAATAAAAAGCATTTTATCAAAGAGGTTGGCTGATGATTTTAATATTAACGAAAAACGTGTGATACTTGGTTATGGTGCTGAAGATATATTAAAGCAGCTTGTTCAATGTTATCTTGGTCCCGGTCAAAAACTTATGATCCCTTCATTTTCGTGGTGGTATTATAAAAAAATTGCAGATGAAGTTAGCGGTACAAATGTAGAATATCCCTTATCCAAGGGAAAAGATAGTTTTTATTATGATGTGGATAAAATCCTTTCCATAATTAAGGAAGAAAAACCGAAATTAGTCCTTATAAGTTCACCGAATAACCCCACCGGCAATTCACTTTCTACTGAAGATCTGGATTTGATTTTAACGGAATTAAAGGATACAGTAGTAGCTTTGGATGAAGCATACTGGAGTAAAAAAAATGATAAACATGTGACTAGTCTTGTAAATAAGTTTCCCAATTTGGTTGTAATAAGATCATTTTCCAAATATTATGCACTTGCCGGTATTAGAATTGGATATGCGATTATTGGAGAAAATTTAACTAAATTAGCAGATATTGCAAACCGTTATTTAGGATTCAACCAGTTGTCTGAAGAAATTGCAATGGCAGCTCTCGATTCTCCTGAATATTATGAAGATTTGGTGAGCAAGATGAATGCCGATAAAGAAAGTTACTACAAAGAACTTGGCACTTTACCCGGATTTAATGTTTTTAAGTCTAACGCTAATTTTGTATTGGTTGAAGTTCCAAAAAAAATAATGGAACCGTTGAAAGAATTTTTAACTAAAAGAGGAATAATAATCAAATTTATGAATGAAGAAATACTAAATTCTCATTTGCGAATTACAATTGGTACACAGGAACAGAACAGAAAGGTTATAGATGCAATCAAGGAATTTGCTTCTTAATTTTGAATTTATGAGTTTTCTAAATAGCTATAAAAAATCGCTTAAAATGATTGAGGTCGAGGAAATCCTTGACCTTGTTTTTTATAGACCGCTTGCGTTTTTATTTGTTAAACTAGTTTACAATACCAATATTACTCCTAACCAAATAACCTGGATAGCTGTTGTATTCGGGATTGTGGGCGGTTTGTTATTGATGACGAATTTACCCCTTGCGTTATTAATTGCCGGAGTTTTCTATATTATTTATGACGTTCTTGATTGCAGCGACGGGCAGCTTGCAAGATTAAAACAAAACGGAACGCTTACCGGACGAATAGTTGACGGGTTTTCCGATTATATAGTTTCAACTTTCGCTTATCTTGGTATTGGTATAGGGTTTGCCGGTCACTCGAGCGATCCGCTTTTTTATTGGGGACTTACAATTTTAGCGGGATTAAGTAACGCGGCACATTCAATTGCTTTGGATTTTTATAGAAATCAATTTTTAGATTATGCTTTAAACAGAGAAAGTATTCTTGGTGATGATCTTGAGAAATACGAAAGTGAATATAATAGATTAAAAGCACAAGGTACGAATTTGATTGACAGAGTTTTAATACAAATTTATCTAAAGTATTCCGGAATCCAAATCGGACTTTCTTCAAAAAAATTGAACGTTGAGACTAAGCTTTTTAATCCTAAAGAATATTATAAAAAAAATAAACTCATGATTCGTTTGTGGACGTTCATTGGTCCTACAACAGAGTTATCTTTTCTAATTATCTGCGTAATGATTAACCGATTAGATATATTTTTATACGGAATGGTTACGGTATTAAATGTGTACGCCTTTTTGCTCTATTTTATCCAGAAAAAAGTTAATAATTCTCTTAAACACGTAAATGCCTAATGAAATCTGTTATCCTTGCAGCGGGAATTGCTTCCAGACTTAGACCGTTAACAAATAATATACCAAAATGTTTGCTGGAAATCGGGAATAAAACAATTCTTGGCAGAACTCTGGATAATCTTTTAGATAACGATTTAAACGATTTTGTTATTGTAACAGGATATTTAGAAAATAAGATTAAAGAGTTTATTTCCCAAAATTATCCTGCACTAAATGTAGAATTTATTTATAATGAAAAATATGACAGCACTAATAATATTTATTCACTTTGGCTTTGCAAAAACTCTGTTATATCTTCCGATATTTTATTATTAGATAGTGATATTATTTTTGACCGCAGAATTATTCCTCTTTTGTTAAAATCAAATTATGAAAATTGTCTGGCTGTTCGATTAAGTGAAGAAACTAACGAAGAGGAAATGAAGGTTGCAATTAACAATGCAAACGAAATTACTAATATTAGTAAGAATATTAATCTCAATAAAGCGGACGGAGAATCGATAGGAATAGAAAGATTTAGTAACCGGTTTGTCAAAAACCTTTATCAAATCCTTGATAAAATGATTTTAGCGGAAGGGAAATCAAATATTTTTTATGAAGCGGCTTTTGAGGAAGCAATAGAAAACGGCAATTTAATTTATGCCGTTGATGTAGGTAATTACAAGTGCATTGAAGTTGATACTGCTGAAGATATAGATAATGCTGAAATAGAAATAATTAAGTATCTTGAATAAAAAATAGTATAAATATTTACAAACCGTTGTTATGAACACTTGCCGTATCTATAATTTCAAACTCAACACTTGTGCTTTTAGCATAATCTCGATTAGTAGCTATCAGCTCAATTCTATAATGATGAGAAGGTATCATATCTAACGGGATAAGCCAATCATACTCACCATCATCAGCAGTTGATTCCGAAATTATATATTTTGGGACAAACTTTTTAACGAGTTGAATTTTAACATTACTAATACCTTCGGTCGGGTTCCATTTTATTTTAAACTCAGTCCCGGGTTTTAATATCATCCAACTATCCGGTTGAGTAACGGAATTTAATTTTATAACAACTGGAACAGCATTAGTTTTAGGTTGAATTATTGTTTCTTCTTGGCGACAGCTGAAAATAAAAAAAAGGAAGAAGATGAAAATAAAAAAACCTTTTAAGTTAAAATTAAATAAAGTAAAAAATTTTAGCATATTTCCCTCATTTTTAATTTACAATTTAAAATAATTTATCAAAAATGCAAGAGGAGAATCATTTTTAGTTAATACCGATTTAAAGCTAAAACAAAACTAAAGCAATGGAACTGAATTTTTTACTTGAGCAAAACCATTTTTCTAACTTCAACTTTTTTATCTGTTTTTAATGTGTACAAATAAATTCCGCTTGCCAAATTACTACCGTTAAATGGTATTTCGTACTTTCCGGCTAACATCTTTTTGTTCAGTAATTCCTTAACTCTTTGTCCAAGCATATTATAAACCGTAAGTTTTACGTTCCCGTCTTCAGGTAAGAAAAACCTTATTGTTGTGCTTGGATTAAAGGGATTAGGATAGTTTTGGAATACTTCAAATTTATTGGGACTTATTTTTTCTTTAACTGTTTCCGTCTTAAATTGGAATACATTGTCGGAAGTAACTGGACGATAATTATAAAACCTAATTACAGTTCCAGCCGGAATATTTTTGCCGATACTGTCCCCGGCGGCAAATACTAAATTTCCTATTACATAATTGAATCCTCCTTGAAAATCCGCATAAAATCCTTGCGGACTTGTATCCATTGACTTATTATAAGGGTTGCCGATTCCTACAGCTCGACATATATTAGCAAAAGCATCATAGCCTCCGGCATTTACATCTGGTTTCATCCAGTATATTTTATCAGAGAAATAATAATTAAAATATTTTAGATGAAAATAATTTGAATAATTAATACCCCATTTATTTGTGTCTTTTCTCATTTTAACAAACGGAATCATCCTTACGTCATCGGAAGGATTATCAGGTGTATCAACACCGATATCCCAAAGTTCAAAAGGGACGGAAATCACTTTATTATTATTAAAATAATCTACTGCAAAGTTCGGAGCATCGGTAAATCTTATTTCATAATCACTTTCTCCAAAATATTTCTGGTCAATTGTTAAGCTATCTTGTTCGGAGGGTTGAAAATTTAATAAAAGTGAATAACGATTATTTCTAAGAAGGTCGACACTTGCATTATCAGGTTCACCTGCATATTTAACTTCCACAATGTTTGTTGTATTTTTTGAGAAGCCCATATTTTTTTGGTAGGCTTCTATTTTTACGCCATTTACTTCAGTTCCTAAATCGGGTATCAGTACCCAAAATTCAATAATATCGTAAATAGACTGATTTTGTAAAACCAGTTTGTTTTCATCTAAATCTTTAAGATTCCATGTTGAAGAATGAGCTCCCGGGTTAAATGTTATTTGGTAGTCGTGCCCTGTAAGTTCGGAAGGATTTGAAATCAATGCTCTTATTTTTACAATGTTCCCACCTGAAATTTGCTGAATTTGCACAGTATCTCCGTAGGTCGGTCCTGCAACGTTTTCCTGGAAAACCATACTTCGTATGTATTTTCTGCTCGTAAGAACTTTTAATCCGGGACTAGCGTTGGGATTATAATAATAAGCGGTTAAGCGATAAAAATATTTTTTCCCTTTGATAA
>CBEVZC010000014.1:0-40765 GCA_965554225.1 uncultured bacterium
AATGATTTAAGAAATGAAAGAGAAAATTAAGTTAGTTTCTTTAATTTCTGAAGTGCCTCAAAAACCATGTGAACACTGTTATTTTCTGTTTTAATTATCTGCAAATCCTTCCAATCTCGGGTAAGCTTTAATAATTGTCGGAGGCATTTTTACTTTTGCACGGTCTCTTAAATAATGCATTAACTCAAATGCATTTGCAACAGCATCTCCGTGTGGATGGTTATTCATAATCACAAATACTTTTTTCACCTTATCATAAACCTCTTTTATTCTCTCGCTTATCTCAATAAGTTCGCCGGGCGAGTAAAGGTATTCGTATCTTGCACTTCTTTCTTCGTAAGTTTGTTTTTTACCGAACTTGTTTAACGA
Organism: uncultured bacterium; assembly: GCA_965554225.1. GTDB lineage: Bacteria > Bacteroidota > Ignavibacteria > Ignavibacteriales > Melioribacteraceae > BMS3ABIN04. The sequence goes on from CBEVZC010000014.1 coordinate 370, forward strand.
CTTTTTCCACGCTTCTTCATTCCTTCCGTGAAAACGGATATAAGCCATCTTATTACCTACTACTGTATTAAATTCAATTGCTTCCCCTATTTGTGGTTGATCAATTGTACAAAAAGTAATTGTTTTAGCTTTCTTCCCTTGCCAGGTTTTATGCCGGACCTCCACAAATTTATCGTAACCTTCAAACTTTTTTATAAGCCGCGCCAGATAATCAATATTAGAATCCGTGCATACAAACGAATATGGAAATTGCATCAACACACCGCCTAACCGTTCCGATTTTTTTAGTATATCCAGATTATACCGTACCGCTTGTACTTGCTCTTTGGTAAAAGAATGTTTATGTGTAAAGTCCATGTGTAATTTTACGGTAAAGAGAAATTCATCTATTTCTTCAATTTGCCGAAGCCAGTTTTTAATTATGCTAGGAGCAAGATATGTGTAGTAAGTCGAGTTAACTTCAACAGCATTAAAGTAACGCGAGTAATATTTTAACCAGCTGAATTCTTTAGATTGCGAAAACGGATAGAAGTTAGGAACCCAATCGTTATAAGACCAGCCGGCTGTACCGATGTAGAGTTTTGGGGTTTTCATAAAAAGAAATGGGACGCAGATTTGTTATGATTGATTATGAATTTTACACTAATAATCTTTTATTACATCTCTCCATAAGGCATTTGTGGTTTTTTGCCTAACAATCTTGCGTAAACAGACAATGCTCCGCGATGATGAGCAGTATGATCTCCGAGTGCATAAACTATTACCATTTTAGGTGCACCGGTCATTATCTCAGCAGTGATAGGGACCATTAATTCAGAATCCTGAACTGATTGTAATTTTGCAATTCCATTGGCTGTGGCTTCTTTAAAATATTTCACACTATCATCAAACGAAGTATATTTTTTCATTGTCTCCGCATAGTTTACAAAGTTCATATCAAAACCGTTTTTACCGAAAGCTCCTTCAAAAAACCAGTCGATTGTTTCTGCTGCATGTCCGATGTGTTGGGCAATTGTGTACATTTCTTCTTGTGGTTTAAAAGAAGAATCTTCTTCGGTTAAACAACTTATTGTATTTAGGAAAAATTTTTCTTGCATTTTTAGTTGGTCTATTATTCCTTCTTTCATCATAACTAGTTCTCCTTATTAATGTTGTTGTAGGGAACAACTATAGTTGTTCCCTACAATGATTTAAATTATATCACATGTATAAATTTTCAATATTATTTTTCACCAAATCCCATTTGAGTGGATTTTGTTGTATATATTTTCTAATGTTATATAATTCTTTTTCATTTCGTATTATTCTATCGTAAAATGATTTCTGCCATACAAATTTATAGTTGGCAAATTGTTTTCGTATTTAGCGAGTCGCTGAAGATTTATATTGAGAAATTATTCTGGGCAATAATTCCATATTACGCGACGTTTGTAGGGAACAACCATGGTTGTCCCCTACATTGTTTTCATTATCAATAATAATTATTCCATGAATATGATTGGGCATTATAATGTATTCATCAATTTCCGTAAACGAAAAATGCTTAGGAATTTCTTTCCAATATTTATCAACAATTTTTCCGGGTTTGTTTAATGTTATTTCACCGTTTATAATTTTACCAAAAATATTTCTTTTATCCTTTGTGCAGATTGTTACAAAATAATAACCTGTCTGTGAATAATCGTATTCGGGTAACCGGTTTCTCTTACGGTGTGGGGTTTTTGGATAATGTTGTTTCATTGATTAATTACCAAGGAACAGCTATGGCTGTTCCCTACAGCGTTAATTGTAATTTATAATCCGGGTATTCGCTCCATTCTTTGCCGAGAAGTTTTCTGCCGTTTGATTTTTTGTTTCTTCTTATTCCGTCAGAGCCCCAGGTTCCCCATTGCTTAAAGAAGAAAGCGACATTTTGTTTTTCACACTGATGTTTAATGTTAACCGCCCATTCCGGCTTCATCGGTCGTGCTTTCGGTCCGCTTTCACCTCCTACAATAACCCAATGAATTCCTCTAAGATTAATTTTGCCTAAATCTTCAAGCAGCGGTTCGATTGATAAAAATTTAATTGCCGCCTTTTGAGTTCTTAGTTTATCAATTCTCGGCAGACCGGATTTCCTGTTTTCAACGGTAACACCGAGCCAAACATTATTAGGTATTTTCTTGTGCGAAAAATATTCTGCCATTCTATTTTCACGTTTGGTAAGTATTTGATAAATATGCCATGGAGTTCTATCAATTACTTCAAATATAGCATCAAGAAAATCTTCCGGCATTTCTTCATGAAATAAATCACTCATTGAATTAACAAAATATTTTGTGGGCTTCTTCTTTCGTAACGGTTGCTCCAATCTTTCCGGCATAATAGAAAACTCGAACCCGTTTTCATAACCTGAAACACGCATTGCTTGAAGTCTATTTGCCATTACTTCGGCATAACAATTTTTACAGCCAGAACTCACTTTCGTACATCCGGTTGTGGGGTTCCAAGTTTCTTCTGTCCATTCGATTTTTGATTTGTTCATTTTAATGCCTATTCAAATACAAAATTAACAATTTTTTGGGGATTGCTGCCATGATGATATTTATATAAAAGATAAAAAGCATTCCTTCTTGCCTCATTTCCATTTTCCAAATAAACTTTAAATTTAGGATTATCTCTTAGCCATTCTCTCAACACCTCTGCTGTATGTTTGGGCAAAAATCCGTTATCTAATCCAAATAGATATAAATCAGCATTAGTTTTAGTTTCTTCTGATACAATAAAATTTTTCAGTTTTGTCGAATAATCTGAAATTATTATTGCATTAAATAGAGGAGTTTGTTCTTTATTTAGGCGAAATCCTTTCCCTTGTTCTTCGTCTATTTTCCACTTGGATTCAAGTATCTTTTCAAAACCTAAGATATGTGACGTAAAAAAGAAAAGACAATAAATATTTTGAGAATCTCTTTCAATCGTAAAAGTATCTACAAAAATAGAACGGTTACTTAAAAATTTTTTAAAAGATTCTTTCAGTTGTAAAATAAATTCATCTGGTGAATTAACTTCACCTAGCATATGATTAAAAGCTATTAAAGGAGTAAGAAATTCTTGTAGCGGAATCCCGCCTGGAAAATCATCGTTGCTCAAAGATTTTTTCATAAATCTATACATATGAGATATTGGAAGAAACAAAATCAGCTCGGTTTTTCTATTATTTAGAAATTCTCTCAAATATTCCGGCTTAATTTTCTTATAACCATACGGATCCAAAAATACTAACGCTCTTTCACTTTTTAACATGTTTTTTAACTTTTTAACTACTTTTGGATATAATTCAATATAATCTCGATTAGTATACTTAATACTTACATTATTCGGCCTAAATATTTGAGAGCATGTTTCCTTAACTCTTTCGATTTTATATTTGTTCTTTTCTATCTCAGACTTATCTTCATCATTAAACCACACTTCCAAGTTGGGAGAAGTTCTTTTATTACTAAAATAATGGTCTCTAATCTTTTCCAAAGCAATAATGGGACTGCCTTTGGAACCGTCAGCATAAATCCCTTCCCCGCACATTAGATCATAAATGTGAATTGTATCAACATAAGGGGTTCGACTAAGAATGTTAAGATATGTAGCTAAATAACTAGTATATAACTCTACTTTTGCTTTCGAATGCTCCAGCATTACCAATTTTGCGTTAATTTTACCTTTCACAACTCTACACTTCCACCCTGTTCAATCCGTTAAGCGCAGCGACGCGGTAGGCTTCCGCCATTGTGGGATAATTGAACGTCGTGTTCACAAAGTACATCAAATTATTACCTTCTCCTTTCTGCGACATTATTGCCTGACCGATGTGAATTATTTCCGAAGCGCTGTTGCCGAAACAATGTATGCCTAAAATTTCAAGCGTTTCACGATGGAAAAGTATTTTCAGCATTCCGGTTGTATGTCCCGTTATTTGAGCGCGCGCCAAATGTTTAAAAAATGCTCTTCCCACTTCGTAGGGAATTTTCTTTTCGGTAAGCTCTTTTTCGGTATGTCCTACCGAACTGATTTCCGGCAGAGTATAAATTCCGGTTGGAATAAATTCAACAAGGTGGTATTCCGATTTGCCGGTTACAATGTGGGATGCGGCAAAACGTCCTTGGTCGTACGAAGCGCTTGCCAGGCTTGGGAATCCTACAATATCTCCTACTGCATAAATATGCGGGACTGCAGTTTGGTGGTTTTCGTTTATTTCTATTGAGCCTTTGTAATTAATTTTAATTCCCAGTTTTTCCAGGCCCATATTTGCCGAGTTACCCGTTCTGCCTTGTGCCCAAAACATATAATCGGTTCTAATTTTTTTATTCGATTTCAGATAAAGCGTTACTCCGTCGTCATCCGGCACAACTTTTTCATACTCTTCATTATGCCTGATCAGCACTCCGTTTTCGCTTAAATGATAAGCCAATGCATCGATGATTTCATCATCTAAAAAAGTTAATAAACGGGAACGCGAATTGATAAGATTAACCTTAGTTTTTAATCCTCTGAAAATAGAAGCATACTCGCAGCCAATAACTCCGGCGCCGTAAATGGTAATAGAACGCGGATGTTCTTTAATATCAAGTATGGAATCGCTGTCAACAATGCGGGGATTCGAAAAATCAATATCTTCTGGATGATACGGGTGCGAGCCCGTCGCTATTACAAAATAGTCGGCTTTGTATTTTTGCTTGCCTCCGTTTGTAAGTAATACCTCTACGGTATGATCATCCAAAAATTTTGCATGACCGTCAATCAGATCGACCCAGTTACGTTCGTAAAATCCGCTTCGTAATTTCATTTGCTGCTTAATTACAAATTCCGCAGTATCCAATAAATCTTGAAAATGCACACTCCCAACCGCTCCTCTTTCTTCCAAAGTTTCCGTTGCGTGTCTGAGGGCTTTACTCGGAATTGTCCCTTGGTGTGTACAACTTCCGCCAATATTTGCAAAGCGATCGCATATAGCCACTTTTTTACCGGATTTTACCGCTTTCATTGCAGCACCTTCCCCGCCGGGTCCGCTGCCAATTACTATTACATCATATTTCTCTTTTATCATTTTACCTCTTTATTCAAAATTAAACACAAAAATAACAGATACAATTTGTTCGGATTTTCTCACTTCAATTTTAAATATCCCCCAACATCATCTACAATTATTTTTTCTTTTGCGGGAAAAGAATCAAATAATTTTTTCTGCTTGGCATTTAATTTCCCAAAATACTTAGTTTCAAGCAACTTACCATCAAAATAAAAGTCGATTTCAATGCCATTTTGATAAACATAACACGGATTATATTTTTTAATTTTTAAAAAAACCAAATTTTCAAACAAAGATCCTTTGTCGCGAAAACCGGATACATAAGACTTCAAGCCCGTATCAATTGAAAAAATCTTTTTCGGTGCTTTTAGTCTTTCATTTAGTTTTCCACAACGTTCAATAGCGAAAATTAAATATGTTCGTAAAAAATAATCAAAATAACGCCTGGCGGTATCTACGGAAATATCTAACACTTTTGAAACCTTACTTATCGATAGTTGTTTGCCTGTTCTCTCCATTAATAGTCTGAAAAAATCTTTTAATAAAGTCAGATTCCTAACTCCGTAATATCCCGCTATATCTTTGTAAAGAATACTATCAATCAGGTTATCAAGATAACTCACATCGTTGGTAAGAACATACTCAGGCATTCCTCCGGTTTGCATAAAATCTTCAAAATAAGATTCGGTTAAATAACTTTCGGATCTTTTGATTTTGATTTTTTTAAATGCAAGATATTCGTTAAAATCCAATGGGAATACTTCCAAAATCCTTGCACGACCGGTTAAGTAAGCATTTTTTTCTTGTAACAAAGATGCCGAAGATGAGGTAACAAATAATTTCGCATTTTCGGAATCATATAAATTTTTCAATTCCAAGCTGATATTTTTTCTATAAGTTATTTCATCGAAAAAAAGATAAATTTTTTCGCTCAAAGAAATTTTGTGTAGTTTCCGGTATTCATTCAGAAGCTCGGCTATCGAATATTTTTCTAAAGCTATTGAATCTAACGACGCATAAAATATTTTTTCCTTTTCCACCTCGTTAAGAAGCGCTTTAATAAACATTTTTAATAACGATGTTTTACCTACACGCCGTAACCCCGTTAAGATGATAATATCTTTATTGGATAAATTTCTTGAGAAAAAATCCACATGCATCGGACGTTTAATAAAGCTTCCCGGGGACTCATCATCCCACCAAGGATTAAATCGTAACAACTCATTTTTTAACAAACCCATAAGGATTCTCCTTATCGTATAAATTTGTATTAAAATATACGATACTATCGTATATTTTTCAAGTTTTTTATACGATAGTGTGCTTTTTATCGTATAGTACCGGAATCTATTCTCCCATTACGGTAACAACAATTCTCCTTGCCCCACTATAATCCCGGTGTTCACAAAGATAAATACCCTGCCAGGTTCCAAGATTGAGTCTGCCATTAGTAATGGGAACGGTTAATGAGTATCCCAACATGGAAGATTTAATATGTGCCGACATGTCATCCGGTCCTTCGAGCGTATGTTCGAAGTAAGGCAGATCATCCGGGACAAGTTTATTAAAATAATTTTGCATATCCGTTTTAACTTCGGGAGAAACATTTTCGTTAATTGTAAGCGAAGCGGACGTATGTTTGATAAAAATATTTGCAATACCTATTTTGATTTTACTCAGTTCCGGTATAGCACTTTCAATTTCGCGGGTAATTATATGAAACCCGCGGGAACGGGGTTTTAAGGTTATTTCGGTTTGATAATACATAATAGCTTACACGATTAATTAAAAAAGTTAAGTGAGTTAACTATAATTATTGATAGTCATTGTTCACCGTCATTTAATTGTAATTATAAAATTAACTTTTTCTTTTACCAATTGAATTGATATAATTATTCAGCTTTACCCCAATTGTAGTAATTTCTTTTTCAAATTCTCAAAAGTCTTCTTCCCCAATTAAATTTCTATTTTTAGCTTTTGTTAACCATGTTTTTGTTTCGTATAAAGAACCCCTGGAATAATAATAAAAATTCTTTGAATCTCTAAAATGATATCTGCCAAAACCTTCGCTTATATTAGCTGCAACGGAATCAATTGCCCTAATCAATTGTTTACCGATTGTATCCTTTGTAAAATAGTCCCAACCTTCAATAATCTTCCAAACTTTTTCTCCTAATCCCATTGACAATTGATAGACTTGTAATTCTTCAAGTTTCATTAATCCTCCATTTGATTCACAACCAATGACTATCAATGACATCCCGCTTGCGGGATAAATGACTTTGTTTTTTTAAACATCTCCATTTGCTTTTCTCCACCGGAAAATTCTTTTTCATGATCAAGCAGCCATTTCTTTCTCCACAGTCCGCCTGCATAACCGGTTAGACTACCATCACTCCCAATTACTCTATGACATGGAACAATGATTGAGATTTGGTTTTTACCGTTTGCGGCACCAACTGCCCGGATTGATTTTACATTTCCCATTGCTTTTGCAAGATCGTTATACGAAACTGTTGTACCATATGGAATTTTCAAAAGTTCATTCCACACTTTTTGTTGAAACTCCGTACCGGCTTGACGAACAGGTACATCAAACTCTTTTCTTCTCCCGGCAAAGTATTCTGCTAGTTCGATTTTACATTGCGTTACTACCGGGTTTATATTTTCTTCCTCCATTTCCGTATCATCAAAAACAAAGAGAATAGAATTAACGGCATTATCATCGGCAGTTATTTTTATTTGTCCTAATGGAGTTCTGAGGTATGTAATATATTTGTGTGCCATAATTAATCCTTTTGTTTCATGCATAGATACACAAAATATTATTGGGAATGCTTATGAATTAAATTTATCGTTTTCCCAATTTTTGGAATTATCACATATATAATTCCCTATTCGATTTAATGATTTTTTATTATGAATTATGTGTTCATAGAAACGTGATTGCCATCCGAAATTATAATTATTTTCATTGGCAAATTTTGTTACCGCCGATTTGAACGAACGTATAATTGTTGACAATGAACCGGGTTTCGGTGAAATGATCGACATTTTATTTGTGTCCGATTCATTTGTAGAGACGTTGCATGCAACGTCTCTACATGTATTACCGTTTTTATTATTAATTACAATTATTCCATGAATATGATTTGGCATTACACAAAATTCATCCAATATAACAAACGGAAAATGTTCAGGTATTGCGTACCAACATTCATTTGCAATTTTTCCTATTTCCGAAAAACGCATTTCCCCGTTAACAATGTTCCCAAAATAATGTTCACGGTTTTTGGTCACAATTGTTACAAAATATTTACCGTTCCAACCATAATTCCAATTTTGTAAACGTGCGGATTCAATACGGTATTTGTTTTTGAATAATGACATTTGGTTTATCCGTTCCGTGGCGGTAGAGACGTTGCATGCAACGTCTCTACCGTATTTGTGTTCATATTCCTATAAACCCCCACAACAATACCAACCAATTTAAAATTTACATAATCTTTTTTAATTACAATCGGTTCGTATTCGGGATTTTCGGAATGTAATTCAATTGATTTTGATTTTTTGAAAAATCTTTTTACCACCGCTGCATCATCTAAAATTGCAACTACTATTTTGCCGTTTACCGGTTCTAAATTAGGATTAACAATTACAACATCACCGGTGAAAATGTAGGCATCTTTTAAACTATCGCCTTTTACTTTTAGAAGAAACGAATCCCTCGGCATACGTGCAATTGCGGGCAGTTTGATCGTATCGATTGCATCGGGATAAATTGTAAGCGGATTGCCGGCGGCTACTTCGCCCAAAACGGGTCGGGGAATAAAAAATTTATCTTCCGTAAGCAATTCAATTCCCCGCGAAATCTTTGGATTACGCTTAATATATCCTTTTTTCTCAATTGCCTGCAAATGCTGCTGCACGGTTGAGCGGTTGCGGTAACCGAAATGTTCAGCAATTTCGGCAAGCGTAGGAGTTTTTGCTTCGGCTTTTTTATCGATTATAAAATCGAGTATTTTCTGCTGTGTTTGTGTTAGTTGTGTTTTCATAGATTATGCTTTTATTTTTTTGACTATTTCGTTTTATATTTTAATGGAACGTAAATCATTTAATGTCGATTATGATTTTACTGATTTTTCATCATAAATAATCAGTACAAATCAGCGTCCTAACCAATTAAATAAGACAGAGCAACACTTTATTTCCCTTACACCTTCGGCATGTGAGTTACATGAGAGATTCCCGATAAAAGCATTCGGGAATGACAATTTTATACAAGTATTGTTAGGTATGGGATTTATTTTTTTGTCATTAATAAATACCATACATTTGTATGGTAAATGTAAAAAACATAATAATTTTTATCAAGAGAAAAATGTGTGTGGTATTAAAAAATTATGAGTGGGAAAGTGGTTACAAAACTTTTGTCAGAGAGTTTAATATATCATCTCGAAGAAACGGTTTGGGGAGATAAGCATTAAATCCGGCGCTTAAAAACTTTGCATGCTCGGTTGGGAGCGAATATGCAGTGACTGCTATAACCGGTATATTTTCATAGCCGGGTAGTTTACGGATAATTTTTAACGCATCAAATCCGTCAAAGTCGCCGTCTAACTTAATATCCATAATTATAAAATCGAATTCGGACTTACTTAAAATAGGCAGCGCATTTTCCAAACCGGTAGCAAATTCAATCCGTTTTAAGTCCTTTAACTGCGAGCTTATTAAAAGTTGGGAATCGAATTGGTCTTCCAGATAAAAACAAGAAAGACCGGTTAAGTTAAGTGTTTTATCCGTGTCTTTTATCTTCGGGATGTCTTGCTCTTTAACTTCCCTTTTTTCTTCTTCAATAGTTTCAGATATTTCTTTTTTCTTAATAACTAAAGGTATGTCAGAAATTTTTTCTTCCTCAATAATTTTTTGTACTTCGGAATTCTCTTTTTTTTCAATTTCATCTTCAATCTCAGCAACCGTAATAGATTCGGAAGGAATAACTTCTTTCTCTCCTTCATGAATTTGAGTTTTAGAAAAGTCACCTTCCAACTTTACGGGAATACTAATCAAAAATTCAGACGGATTTCCATTGCTCGTTGATATACTGCAGCTCGCTTTTAGAATTTCAATAAGTTTCCGGGTAAGTTTAATCACAATTTCAGGGAAACCGTAATTTGTACTATTTGCAAATTCGGAAGTTAAAAATGCTATTCTCAATTTTTCGGTTAATTCCGGTGAAATTCCGCTTTGTTTATCGCTTATACCAATTATTAGCTTGCCGGCTTCTAAGCGTTCCGTAACAAATAACTTCTCAGTATTTGTCGCAAGAAATGAATATTTCAATATATTAAATAATATTACTTTAAGTTTTACTCTATCGGCGGGAATTACCAAATCATTTTCCGGTAGAATAATTTCTTTGTCCTCTAGAGAAGGAAGTAAATTGCTTTTTATCTCATTCAGTAAATTCTTAACGGTAACTTCTTCCGTTTGCGACTTATAATTCCCGCTCTCTAATTGTGCATATTGACTTGCCGCATCTAATATTTGAAGAAGCATTTTTTGATTCTGGGTAATAATATCGGCAGATTCCAGTTGTTCTTCCGTCGGTTTTTCAATACTATCTATTATTTCGTGAACGAATCCTAAAATCACATTTACGGGTGTTAACAGTTCGTGGAACATATCGGATAAAAAAGAGATGCTCAATGCATTTTCTTTCTTCACAATGTTAGATTTTTCTTCCGATTCAAATTTTTCTTTATCAGCGGGAACTTTCACAAACAGAAAAATTATTGAAAATGTTCTGGCGGTTTTTGAAAAATTAGCTTCTGCTTTTACGCGCGTTTTTATCGCTTCGTTATTAGAGTTTTTTAGATGAATTTCCGCAAAGTCCGTTACACCGTTTTTAATCACTTCTGCGTATAATAAATTCAGCTTGTCCTTATCTTCATCAGTAACCATGCTTACAATAGGTCTGTTATCAAACTGAATATCAGGGTAATTTAAAAATTCTTTTGCCTTTTTATTAACAAAAGTTATAAAACCGTTTTCATCCGTTTGAATTACAAAATCACTAAAATCATCTAAAATATTTACCGGGAAAACATTCTCTTTTTTCGTAATTATATTCCCCGATAAATCTTCTAATATATTTAGTATTGCATTCTTGTTTTCGTAAATAAACTTTATGCTTTGAATTCTAACTAAAAAGGTTTTCCCGTCTTTTTTGATATGCTTAACCGGTCCTACTTCTGCAAATTCGTTTTCTTCTTTATGCACATTTTCTAGAAGAGATTGTACATCTTCAAAATCAAAAAGATCAACAATGGATTTATCAATTAATTCATCCCCCGAATATCCGTACAATTCCAATGCACTTTTATTACATGACAAAAGATTAAGGTTTTCAGCATCGTAAATTATTATTGGCTCGGTTAGATGAGTAATTAGATTTTCAACCATGTTATCAGTTAGTCCGGATTTAGAAATTTTATTTAATAATGAAGCAGTTTTAGACTCCGGCGCCGAAAGAATTACCGGTTCTGTAGTCTCTACTTCAAAGCCCAGTGAAATAATACTTATATTATTTTTTCTTGTGTCCCAAATAGGGTATTTTAACAACCATTTATTTTGATACAGATCACTTCCCCCGGACTTTTTTCTTTTTTCAATTATGATTGCTTGTCTTGTTGAAAAAATATAATTGTCAATATTTTCGTATAGGTATCTTTCTTGTAAAGGTAATATTTCACTCTCTTTCCGGTCAATTATTTCATTTGCTTTAGCGCCGAGTGATCTAGAAAAATTATTATTGACAATTTTATATTTTGAATCATTACCTTTTATCCATATAGCACCGTCAAATTTATTTATTCTCTCCATGAATATTTTTTTCTCTACACTTGAAATCGGGAAATCATTCTCTATAAACTCAATTATTTCTTTAGTATCTTCTAAAATTGGAAGCTTAGCCCGGTTTGGCTCAATAATGAAAATTGAAGTTTTAGTTGATTTTATTTCTTCCGGTTGAAAGGAAATAAAAAATAAAGCTGCTTCGTTACTAATGAATTTAGAAATTGTGCAAATATAATTTTCTTTGCTCGTTCGGATAAAATCATTACATGCAAAAGACATGTATGAAGAATCACTCTTTATTACTTCGGAAATTTTGCTGACAATATTTTCCGGGAAGTAATTATCAAGATTTGTTTTTCCCGAAATTCCCGGGAAGTATTCCTTCACTAAAGGATTAAAATAAATTATATGCAGATATGCATCCGTAATAATTATTGGATTGGGAGCTATTTCCGTTGCAATCCTATATGTAAATTTATCAATTCCCATTCCCTTTACACATTATTTTAATTACTCAAAATTATGCTGTTAATAAACATAAAATACGTTTTTCATCTAATTATTTTCTGCAAACAATATCTGCTATATAATTATAGTACTATATGTCTGTATATAAAATAGAAGAAATTTTATCTAAACAATTTATTAAATATTTAAGACATTTTAATAAATGAAGAAATTGAGACATGGAATGTGAGTTATATCACAATAAAAATTAAGCAGTGAAAAGTTAAAAATATTTTCAACATTTTCACTGCATTCAAAAGCATTATTTTTTTGTTGACGGAAAATTAGTATGAAAAATATAATCCCATGTTTTTTGACTAACACCATAACCTAAATCCGGATTTTGATAATGATGTTTAGTATGGTGTTTCTTAAGAGCTAAGAAAAATTTACTTTTAACATTAAAATGATGAATAGCATAATGTGTAATATCATAGAATAAATAGCCTGTTATAAATCCGGCAAAAAAAGGAGCTGTTAAAACCGGACCCAGAACTAATAAAAATAATAAATAGAACAAAGTAGCTAACGGGATACTTGCAGACGGAGGCATCACAAGGCGTTTTGAATCGCTTGGATAATCATGATGGACTCCGTGAAACATCCAAATAAGTCGTTTCCCCAAATCACTCTTCGGATGAAAATGAAATAAGTATCTGTGTAGGAAATACTCTGCAAAAGACCAGAAAAATATTCCTGCGATAACCATTCCTATAATAGTTAATGCCGTTAAATGATAGATAAAAATACCTCTGTATAAGAAATATAAAATTACTGGTATAAACAAATATAAAGGCACAGACCAATGAACTTTAGAAAAAGCTTCTAAAAAATCGCTTTCAAACATTCGTACGGTCTCATCTTTATTCGACACAAATTTTTTCGTCATAATTATTACCTTTAAAATAAATATAATTTTTGAAACGTAAAATTTTTATAATCTAAAAGCAAGCAAATAATTGGTGTTAAATTTTTCCCCAAACATTCTTGTTCGGTTTAAGACCTATCCCCGGATAATCGGTTAAAGTTAATTTACCGTCTACAACTTTTGTCCCCTCAAAAGGGTCGTTACCAATCAAAAGATTTCCGTCTAAATCAGCCCAGTCTGCCATTGGCGAAAGTTGCGATGCTGCGGAAATACCACAAGAAGTTTCCGTCATACATCCAATCATTACCTTCATATCAAGAGATTTTGCAAGGTTAAGCATTTTATGAGCTTCCCGCAATCCTGTACATTTCATCAGCTTAATATTAATTCCCGAGTATACGCCGTGCGCTTTAACAACATCCGGTATTCTTTGTATAGATTCGTCACCCATAATTGGTAAAGGGCTGTGAGCGGTCAACCATGCAATATCATCGACTTGAGTTTTAGGCATCGGCTGTTCCACAAATTCCACATTTTGTTCCTTTAACCATTGAGCCATTTCCAAAGCATAGTGTTTATCTTTCCAACCTTGATTAACATCTACGGTTAATGGTACATTAGTTACGGCGCGAACAGCTTCAATCATTTGTTTGTCGTTCCCTCTGCCTAATTTTACTTTAAGAATTTTAAATCCCTTAGCTTCCCTCGTTTTTTGACGAACAACATCCGGTTTATCAATTCCGATTGTAAATGTTGTATTCGGAGTTTTACTCTTATCATAGCCCCAAATCTTATACCATGGTTGATTCATTAACTTGCCAACTAAATCGTAGAGAGCAATATCTACAGAAGCCTTAGCGGCAGGATTCCCCTTTTGGATTGAATCAACATAGTCGATAATGTCCTCAAGTTCGAATGGGTCTTTAAATTGTTTTAAGTTAACTTTAGATAAAAACTTAGTAGCGGTTTCTTCAGACTCACCTAAATAAGGCGGCATTGAAGCTTCGCCATAACCTACAAATCCGTCATATTCTAATCTTGTTATAATGTCTGGAGTTGTGGTTCTTGAGTTAGTAGCAATTGTGAAAACATGCTTTAATTTTAACGTATGAGGTTTAAAAGAAAAATTCATTTGGTAATTCTTTGATTGTTGTTTTGATATTTTGTTGTTTAATGTTTTTGGAATTGCTGATGTAGCAACAACACCTCCGGCTAATATACCGCCGGTTTTAATAAAATCTCTTCTCGATTGTTTCATATAGTTCACCGATAAAATTTACTATTTTTTATTTTAATTGGACTTTTTTCGCCCTTAGTATTCAAAATTCTTCTTGCAAATAAAAATGTATTGTATCTATAATTATTAAAATCTTCAGATGATTTATTTAAACTATTAATTTTTACTTTCCCTGAAGCGTGAATGAATTCTCCGTTACCTAAATAAATTCCAACATGAACAACCTTTGCCGGTTTGTCTTTTGTTGCTTTTTTACCGAAAAATAATAAGTCCCCCGGTTTAAATTTACCTAAGTTAACCGTAGTATCAATTAATTCTCCAATTAAAGCTTGTTGAGAAGCGTCCCTCGGCAAAATTAAACCGTTTAAGAAATAAACTGTTTTCGTAAATCCGCTGCAGTCAAATCCCTTAGCTGAAGTTCCGCCCCAAAAATATGGGATTCCAAGAAATGTTTTTGCAGTATCAATAATTTTCTCTCTTGTCGGTTTAACAAATTTCAGCCATTGATTAAACTTAACACCTTCATTTTTAACGACGTACGCTTTTCTACCGTCGGGGTATTTTACTTTAAAGTAATTCCGCACATCACCGTCAAACAACAATATATCGCCAATTACAAGATCGGAAACTCTCAAAGATTTTCTTGCCGGAGTCTTATAAGAAAAACCGTAATCACCGGTGAAGAAGATTTTTTCGGACTTCAAATAATTATTTCGTTCCGTAGAATCAATTAAAGTTAAAGCACCGTCATCAATCCATGCAATGTATTCGTCCGGTGTTTGTACTAAATACCAGCCGTTTTTCTTTTTTAAAACATTTACAACTGTTCCCAGCAATGCTTGAGTTGCCAGCTCGGCTGAATGTTTTGGCTTGGAACGAATATTGGCAACAGAAACATCAATAATCCCAAAAGTATTATTTCCCAATTTTTCCTCTGGTAAAAAATTAGTATTAGATTCTATTTTGATATTTTTAGATGATAAATATTTTTCTAATTCTTTAATTGCTTCTTTGTGATTAGTCTCTAAGTTAAGAGTTATATTTTTACCGGACTGTATTTCGTATTTAAATATTGAAGTACGGGCATCGGGTGCATATTTTTGAGATAAGGAATTAAGCTCTATTTTTAATTCATTCATTTGTTCATTTCCCTCATTGCAAGAGAATAATAAGATAAATCCCAACAAAAATAGTATAAGAGAATATTTCATTCAGCGCTCGAAAATTTATTGAAAATAAAGTTAGCTATTTTTTTTGAAAATTAGTTAAATTTAATGATAAAATTTTTTTGTTCAGAAACTTTTTTGGTCTTAGAACATCATATTACATTCGATTAAAATGGAGATGATATGACAAGTACACAACCAAAAGTAATTATTTTTACTACACCAACATGCAGTTTCTGTAACGCTGCAAAAAGATATTTTAGAGAAAAGAAAATAAAATATAGAGATATTGATGTATCACGGGATCGCAGAGCTGCAATGGATATGCAGAGAAGAACAGGCTCTACAGGCGTACCGGTAATCTTAATTAATAATCGCCCTATTGTTGGGTTTGATAAACCAAAAATTAACAGATTGTTAAACATAAAATAATAAAGGAGAGATCATGAAAGTTAAACCAATGGACGACAGAGTTCTTGTTGAACTTTTAGAAGAGGAAAGTAAAACTGCTTCAGGAATTATTATTCCGGATTCTGCAAAAGAAAAACCTACTATGGGTAAAGTTGTAGCTGTTGGAACCGACGAAGATTTGCAAGAACATATTAAAGAAGGCGATAAGATTTTGTTTGGCAAATATGGCGGTGAAGATATTTCTTTAGATGGTGTTGACTATAAAATTATTCAAAGAAGTGACATCCTTGCTGTTGTTGAAGGTTAATTCTATTATCATAATATTTTGTCTTTTGTTTTATATAAACCTCGAAAATTCTTTCGAGGTTTTTTATTTTTCGTTTAAATCTGTAAAAACATACTTTGTCAATATCCATTTAATTTAATTTTAATATATTTTTTCACTTTTAAATTTTTGTTTTTCTAATTAATTCTTTTATTTTCCTATTGAAATTAACTACCTATTATTAGTAATTTGCAACATTTCGTTTTGTTATACCTTTAAAACTGATTTATAGAATTTTTTTTATGGTAAATATGTCAAAAAACAAACAGCGCGAACATTGGGGATCCAAAATTGGTTTTATCTTAGCCGCGGCAGGCTCTGCAGTCGGTTTAGGAAATATATGGAAATTCCCTTATATAGCAGGTGAAAACGGAGGAGCTGCATTCATACTTATATATTTAATTTGTATTGCTATAATTGGTCTCCCTGTTTTAATTGCAGAAGTTTTAATGGGAAGAACCACTCAGCGAAATCCGGTTGGAGCTTTCCGCAAATTATCTAGTTCCCCGGTTTGGGCTTCCGTAGGAGGATTAGGTGTTTTGGCAGGTTTTGTTATCCTTTCTTTTTATGCTGTAGTTGCGGGTTGGTCGTTTGGATATATTATTGAAGCATTTAAAGGATCCTTCTCAAATTTTACTAAGGTTGGAGCTTCAGGCGACTATTTTACTTCTCTTACAAGCAATATTTATTGGATAGTAGGTTACTTAGCTATTTTTATAGCGCTCACTATGTCTATAGTGTACTTTGGCGTACAGAAAGGAATTGAGCGAGCCAGTAAAATTATGATGCCTCTTCTTATAGTGATATTACTTATTTTAATGGTTAGAGGTTTAACTTTACCGGGCTCTGAAAAAGGACTGGAATTTTTGCTGAAGCCTGATTGGAGTCACATTACCGGACAAGCTGTTTTAATTGCATTAGGTCATGCTTTTTTTACTCTTAGTTTAGGTATGGGCGCAATGATGACATATGGAAGTTATATGTCGAAAGATGATAATATCCCCTCGTCAGCTCTTCAAATAGTAATTCTAGATACGGTAATTGCTTTGATTGCAGGAATTGCAATATTTACAGCTGTATTTGCAACCGCTGAAAATCCTGCTGTTGGCCCCGGTTTAATTTTTCACACTTTGCCAGTTGTTTTTTCTAAAATGGCAGGCGGATATATCTTTAGCATATTGTTTTTTATATTATTAACAATTGCTGCTCTTACTTCAGCAATTTCGCTACTTGAAGTTGTTATCGCATATTTTGTAGATGAAAGAGGATGGAAAAGGCATAATGCTGTTATTACATTTGGACTTATAACTTTTCTAGTAGGAATTCCCAGTGCCCTTTCATTTAATGTCATGTCTGATCTTAAAATCTTTGGACTTAATTTTTTTGATTTTGTAGATTTTTTGGCTTCAAATATTCTTTTGCCATTAGGCGGTCTGCTCATTTCTATTTTTGTAGCTTGGGTATGGGGTTTTGATAAAGCTCTTGTTAATTTAAAAAACGGGGCTGAGAATTTATTCGAAAATAATTATTGGATAGTTTCGACTTGGAAAGTATTTATCAAATATTTCGCTCCAGTTCTTATTTTTATAGTTCTTCTTAACTCAATAGGAATTCTCTAAATAATTAGAAACTATTAATCAATATTCATAGAGTACTGTATGTCTAGAACTAAACTAGCAATTATTACTTTTAGCATTATCTTCTTAGTTCTGTTAATTTGGGGAATAGCTTTTTATAATGATGTTTGGGTCTTCCCCGGAAACTTTGAAGTTATTAAAAATTTTCCTTCCGAAGATATTCCGCTTGGATCAATTCCATTAATGGTAATTGCCCTGGTTGGTACCGGAATATTTATCTCATTCAAGTTAGGGTTTCCCCAAATAACTCATTTATGGCACGGAATAAAAGTAACCGCGGGTATTTACGATAATCCGGATGATGAAGGTGATCTTAACCATTTCAAGGCTCTTTCAACTGCCCTTTCGGCAACTGTTGGTATTGGAAATATAGCAGGCGTAGCAACCGCACTTTATTACGGAGGTCCCGGAGCATTATTCTGGATGTGGGTAACTGCATTTTTCGGAACAGCATTAAAATTTTCCGAAAGTACATTAGCGCTTAAATATCGCGATATTGACCCGGATGGACATACAGCCGGAGGTCCGATGTACACAATTGAAAAAGGTATCGGGAAAAACTGGCGTTGGCTGGCAGTTGCCTTTGCTTCATTTGCAATTATCTGTTCATTTGCAACCGGTAATGCTATTCAATCTTTCACCGTTTCCGATCAGATTTATTCCGAAGTTGCACAGATTGTGGGAACAACTCACTTCTTAACCTTAAAACATATACTATGGGGTGATTTTGGTGTTTCAATTGAACAGGTCATCAATGGTTTAGTATTAGCATTTATTGTTGCAATTGTCATTATCGGAGGTATAAAAAGGATTGGAAATGTAACCGGCTTTTTAGCACCGTTTATGGCAGTTATTTATGTCTTTGCTTCTTCACTAATTTTATTAGCAAATTTTGATAAACTTGGTGAAAGTTTTAATATGGTTATTTCTATGGCTTTCAATCCCCCGGCAAAAATAGCCGGAATAGGCGGCGGAGCATTTTTAGTTACACTGAATACAATGCTGTGGGGAATAAAGAGAGGCTTATACTCAAACGAAGCCGGACAAGGCAGCGCTGCAATTGCGCACTCTACAGCAAAAACAAGATATCCGGTCAGAGAAGGTTCGGTTGCAATGTTGGGTCCTTTCATTGATACAATCTTGATTTGTTCTCTTACGGGATTTGCTATTATAGTTACCGGAGCATGGCATCATACATTATTCTATGTTGAAAGAATTGATCCAAATTTTTCAGGTACACTACTTAACAGCAGTTTACTTACCTCATTTGCTTTTAAGGAAGGATTGAGTTGGTTATTTGGCTATGGGGATAAAATTATTACATTATCAGTTCTGCTATTTGCAATTTCAACTGCCATAAGCTGGTCTTACTACGGAGATAGAGCAACTGATTATCTATTTGGCCCCAAAGCAATATTAACTTATAAATGGATTTTCGTATTGTTCGTTTTTATTGGCGCTATTGCCCAGTTAGAATCTGTTTGGGCTTTCGGAGATGCAGCTTTAGGCTTTATGACATTCCCGAATTTATTGGCAATTATAATTCTTTCAACTAAACTTAAGAAAATGTCAAAAGAGTATTATTCAAAAGATTATCCTATTTATAAAAATAAAAAATAGGTTTTATAATTGTTTGAGATGAAGTGGATTTATAATATATTTGATTCGTTTTTTTTAATGATATTGGAGCAAAAATGGTAAACATAAAAAAGAATAAAGGTGTAATAGCAATATTAACCGGCGGTGGAGATGTCCCCGGATTAAACCCTGCAATAAGAGCGATTACGATTAGAGCTTTGAGAGAAGGATTTAAAGTAATTGGAATAAAGCGCGGATGGGCTGGAATGATTGAAATTGTAAGAGATAAAAAGCATGACAATAGCAATAGTTTTATAGAACTTACTGAAAATATTGTTAATAGAGCCGGTAGAACTGGAGGCACTTTTTTACATTCGTCCAGAACAAGACCCTCCAAAGTTCCCAAGGATGCTGTCCCCGCACATTTAAAGAGTACTTACGATAAAGAACTGAATGATTTAACTCCGGAAGTGCTGAAAAACCTTGAATATCTTAATGTAGATTATCTTGTTCCCATCGGCGGAGATGATACTTTGAGTTATGGCGTTCGCTTGCATAAAGAGGGCGTAAAAGTTGTGGCAATGCCTAAAACAATGGACAACGACGTTCCGGGTACCGATTACTGTATTGGCTTTAGTACATGTGTTACTAGAACAATTGAATTAACTCACAAACTCCGAACAACAGCAGGTTCGCACGAAAGATTTTTAGTAATAGAAGTATTCGGAAGATATGCCGGTTTTAGCGCTTTGCTACCTACTATGGCAGGCGCCGCTAATAGATGTGTTATTCCGGAGTATAAGTTTAGCATGGATCATCTAACGGAATTATTAGTTGCCGACAGATATACAAATCCTAGCAAATACTCGGTTGTTTTAGTGTCAGAAGGCGCAATGTTTGACGACATTGACGAGATGGTTTATAAAAACGAAGAAAAGGATATGTTTGGTCATAAAAAATTGGGTGGTATTGGAGATTTGGTTTCAACCAAGCTAAAGGAGCTTTCTCCAAAGTACAATAAAGGCAAAAGAATTAATGTAATCAATCAAAGACTTGGTTATTTGGTACGCTGTGGTAATCCCGATGCTATTGATTCTATTGTTCCTATGGCGTTTGGCAATTTAGCTTTAGATCTTATTTTAGATGGGACATCGGGCAGATTAGTTACTTTAAGAAACGGAAGATATGATAATGAGCATATTGAAATTATCAGCAGTTACAAAAAGGTCGTTGATGTTCATAAGCATTACAATACAGAAAGATTAAGACCTGTTTATAAGAGTTTTGAATCGAAACCTTTATTTATTATGACCAGTGATTAAAACAATTATTACAATAAAAAGCCCGATTTGTTTAATTGCAAATCGGGTTTTATTTTTTACTAAAGGAAAACTTAAACAAGTTTTAATTTTGCAAATTTTACCAATAATGTTTTTGATCCTTTCGTTTCAAAATTAACGGTAACTTTTTGCATGTCTCCTTGACCTTCTATTCTAAGAATTTTACCTCTGCCGAATATATCGTGTACTACCCTGCTCCCAACTCGCAAGGATCTTCTTTCCTGATTAAAATCATCAAAACTTTCCTGGTACAACTCATCATAAAATGCTTTACGTTTTCTTCCTCCTTTACGTGTACCTGCCCCGTTCAATTCATGTATTGTTTCCGGATCTAATTCTTCTAAAAATCTTGACCTGCTTTGATATGCAACTTCTCCGAACCGATATCGCGATCTGGCATATGTCATAAATACTTTCTCTTCGGCTCTTGTAATTGCAACATAAAATAAGCGACGTTCTTCGGCGATTCTTGAATCCTCATCAAATTTCGGGTTTAATGGGAAAATATCTTCTTCGCAACCGGAAATAAAGACAAGAGGAAACTCTAACCCCTTAGCGCTGTGAATTGTCATCAATGTAACTGTATTATCCTTATCATCAAACTGATCTGCCCCGGTTAATAAAGAAACTTCAGCAAGGAAATCATATATTGAAGCTCCCCTGTGGTCTTTAGAAAACTGTTGAATTCCAGCCAACAATTCTTGTACATTATCGTATCTTGCTAATGAATCCGGTGTATTTTCTTCTTTATACATCCTCAAGATTCCAAGTTCATCGATCAATGCGGAAGAAAGCTCTGCAAGAGAAAGCTTATCTTTTAAATCAATATACTTATCAAGTAATATTTTAAACTGCTTAACATTTTTTTGAATTCTTTCCTTAACTTCAATCACTTCAAATATTCTTGCCATTGTAGTAAATAAACTTATGTTCAGCTTACGTGCAAAAGCAATCATTTTACCTATTGAAGTATTCCCAATTCCTCTTTGAGGATAGTTCATAATCCTTAATAGACTTTCTTCATCGTTTTGATTTGCCAAAACTCGTAAATAAGCAATTAGATCCTTTATTTCTTTTCTACGGTAAAATTCTACACCACCAATAATTTTATAAGGAATTTTTTCTCGTCTAAGCGCTTCTTCAAGAGCACGGGACTGTGAATTGATTCGGTAAAGAATTGCAATATCATTAAAAGATAATTTTCTTGCAGCAACTTCTTTTTGAATCTGTTTAGCAATTTGATATGCTTCATCCTTTTCATCTGAACAGCGCATTATTGTCAGTTGATCACCGTCATTATTTTCTGTCCATAAAGTCTTTTTTATTTGGTCGGAATTATTCTTAATAACAGACCCTGCCGCAGAAAGTATGTGTTTTGTTGATCTGTAATTTTGTTCCAAACGAAAAACTTTTGCTTTAGGAAAATCTTTTTCAAAATCCAGCATATTTTTGATATCGGCGCCTCTCCATCCATAAATACTTTGTGCATCGTCTCCAACAACGCAGATTTTTACTCTGGAAGTCGTTAATAACTTAAGTATTTCATATTGAGCCCTATTTGTATCTTGGAACTCATCGACTAAAATAAACTTAAATTGTTTTCTGTATTTTTGCAAAATTCTGAGATGAGTGTTAAATAGTTGAATAGGTTTTAAAAGTAAATCATCAAAATCCATTGAATTATTTTCTTTTAACCTAATATTATACTCTCTGTAAATATCGACAATCTTCCTATCTATAGTAGTTTTAGCCATATGTTTGGCAAATTCATCAGGTAAAATCATCTGGTTCTTTAGAAAGCTTATTTTATGCTGAACACTTGATGCGTTTAATTTTTCCAGATTAACATTAAAGGCTTGCATAATATTGCTGACTAGAGAAACCGAATCTTCTCGATCGTAAATGGAAAAATTAGGTTTATATCCTAACTTCTTAGCTTCTACTCTTAGAATCCTTGCTAATATTGAATGGAATGTACCCATCCAAAGTTTGTTGGCTTTTGCACCGACTAACTTTTTTATACGCTCTTTCATTTCCTGTGCAGCTTTATTTGTAAATGTTAACGCAAGAATAGATTCGGGTGTGTAGCCTTGATCAATTAAATAGGCAATTTTATAAGTTAAAACTCTTGTTTTCCCAGACCCTGCTCCGGCAACAATCATACTTGGAGCAGAAATAAATTCTACCGCTTCTTTTTGTGCCTCATTTAAGACATTTTTTAATTTCACACTTGACCTCATTTTTTTAGAATTGCAAAGATAATAATAAAGGTTCCTATTTCCAAAATTTGCACCTCTTCTTTGCCATATTGTTCTAAATTAAGTAAGATTATTTAAGATATGCGCCATATTGACGTACCCAGGGATACGAAAGAAAACATATAATATAAGTTTTCAGGATTAATGTGTCTAATTATTTATAACTTTTTATTTTGTATTTGTTGAATTTTCGTTTTATAATTCCCGGGAAATAATTGTTTAGATACAGAACTTTTAATACTTTGGATTAAGAATAATTTAAAATAGTTTATAAAATATTAGTGAGAATTCAAATGTTTGGATTAGTACTCGTAGCATTATTAGCAATTGCTGTAATAATATTTTTAAAAGGGATAAAAAGAAAGAGTAAAACAATTGCTATGATTGGGATTTTGATAGGAATAATTTCAGTCGGTTTTTTCTGGTTTATGGGTTTCTGGGTTGATGCCCTTTGGTTTAAAACATTGGGTTTTAGCCATAGGTTTTGGATTGAAATTATTTATTCTTCGGTATTTGCCGTTGCCGGCATTATAGTTTCATTCACTTTAGTGTTTGCACTGATTTATTTTCTTCCTAAAAACTTTAAAATGTTAAAATTAATTTCTCTTTCAATTTCGGCATTTGCCGGAGGAATTTGGGGTTACACGAATTGGGAAACTATAATAAAATTCTTGAAACAGCCCATAACTCAAGTTTTTGATCCGATTTTTGGGAAAAGCGTTGGGTTCTACTTTTTTAGTCTCCCCTTTCTAAATGATATCTATGGATTATTATTTATTATTTTTTTTATTGCTATCTCTACAATATTATTTGCACTTTTTACACGCATGACGGAAAAAGGATTGGTACTTTACATTCCACAATACGTATCATCAGAAACAAAAAAGCTATTTAATATCCTATATATAAATTCCGGAATATTTTTATTGGTTCTTTCGTTTGGAAAATTTTTGGATAAATATGAATTAATGTTTGCTTCCGATAGTGTGGTTTATGGACCAGGCTGGACTGATGCAAATATTGTAGTTCCTATTTATACCATTATAATTATTATAATGATTCTTTTTAGTATTTCGTTTTTTATTCCAGCTGTTAGAAATTATTATAAAAAATTCTTTAAACGTACTAAAATGACATATTCAACTTCACCGATATACATTTTAGGAGGTTCTGCTGCTGTTATAATTTTACTTTGGTTTATCGGTTTAACAATTATTCCAAGCGCATTTGAAATTTTCTTTATTAAACCTAACGAAATTACTTATGAGAAACCTTATATATCTAATAATATCAAGTTTACCAGGTTAGGTTTCGGACTTGATAAAGTTGAAGAAAGGGAATTCCCGGAGAACGGAAGTTTTACTATGGAAACAGTAAAAAATAATCCCAGTATTTTTAATAATATTCGTTTATGGGATTGGCGCGCATTAGATGCTACATACAGACAGTTCCAAGGTTTCCGGTTATATTATCAATTTTCAAGTGTAGATGTTGACAGATACTATATAAATAGTCAATATCGTGAAATAATGGTAGCTGCACGAGAAATGAATATTAATAACCTACCAAAAATAAGCCAAACATTTGTTAACAAGCGCTTTCAATACACTCATGGCTTTGGTATAACAATGGCAACAGTAAACGAATTTACTTCCCAAGGATTGCCGCATTTATTGATAAAGAATATACCCACAGTAAGCGTGGACCCAAATTTAATTATTAAACAGCCTAGGATTTACTATGGAGAATTGACTAAAACACCTGCTGTAGTTAATTCAAAAGAGAAGGAATTTGATTACCCTAATGGCAGCGATAATATTTATTATCGATATACGGGAAAAGGCGGAGTTAGAATTAAAGGATTATGGCGTAAAATTTTGTTTAGCAATAAGTTTGACGGGACTAAATTATTATTTTCCAGTTATCCTACCGACAGCAGCCGCATAATGTATCATAGGCAAATTGAAGAAAGAGTTAAGTTACTTGCGCCGTTTTTAAAATTCGATAAAGATCCGTATATAGTTTTAAATAAAGGTAAGCTTTTTTGGATAATAGATGCTTATACTTCATCTTCTTATTTCCCTTATAGTGAACCCTTTTCATCGACTGAGAAGATACAGTTTAAAGAAGGAAGCAGGCAGAAGGTATTAATAAATAATGTAGGTGAAAAATTTAACGGTGTCAATTACATTAGAAATTCGGTAAAGGTAACAGTTAATGCTTTTGACGGTTCTGTGAATTTTTATGTGATGGACAAGAATGATCCGATTATACAAGTTTGGGAACGGATTTATCCACACTTATTTAAGCCGAAATCACAAATGTCAAAAGGTTTAATTAATCATATTAGATATCCAAAGGATATGATTAGAGTTCAGGGAATTGTTTACGAAAAGTTCCACATGACAGACCCTTCGGTTTTTTATAATCAAGAAGATCTTTGGGTAAGAGCAACTGAAAAATACTATAGCGCTATTCAACCTGTTGAGCCTTATCATATTATTTGGCAATTACCTGAATCCGATAAACCACAATTTTCGCTTATTCTTCCCTTCACTCCTAAAAACAGACAAGTATTAATTGGTTGGATTGCCGGTTTATGTGACCCTGGTAATTACGGAAGATTGATTGCTTACCAATTCCCAAAGGGTAAAATGATAACCGGGACGCAGCAAGTAGAGACTAAAATCGATCAGGATAGTTATCTTTCTGGACAGCTTACATTGTGGGATCAACGGGGCTCTAACGTTATTAGAGGGAACGTTCTCGCAATTCCTGTGGCTAACACATTGTTTTATGTTGAACCTATTTATCTTCAAGCTGAAACTGCGGCTTACCCTGAATTAAGGCTGGTTGTTGTTATGCATGGGGATGATATGAGTTATGCTAAATCTTTTGATAAAGCGCTTGAAAAACTCTTTAGTTCTTCCTCTGCTCAAAATAAAGTTGAAAATATAATAACACAAACAACAACGGTAGAAGGAAACAATAAAAACCTGGCCAAACAAGCAAATAATGCTTTTAATAATTACTTGATGTATTCAGGACAAAAGAAATTTTCCGAAGCGGCTAAGGAATTAAAAAAATTACAGAATGTTTTGGAACAATTAAACAGAAATCTTGATAAATAATTTATAAGATGGTGTTATGAGTTATTTAATTGAACTCTAAATCCGGACAAATTTATAACACTCAATCGCTTATAACCTTTTGTTTGTACAATTGTACCGGAGTTAATTTCTTACGCCTTATTTTTATGTTTAGCAATTCTACTCCAACCGAAAAAGCCATGGAGAAGTATATGTATCCTTTAGGTATTTCAAAACCGAAACCCTCACCCAATAACGAAACGCCCACAAGTATTAAAAAACTTAAAGCAAGCATTTTTATTGTAGGATGACTATCAACAAAATCACCTATTGCTTTAGCAGCAAGCATCATTACTCCAACAGCAATAACAATAGCCAGAATCATTACCATTAGATCGTCAGCAAGTCCTACGGCAGTTATTACGGAATCTAGAGAAAAGACAATATCCAAAACGGATATTTGTATAACAACACTTATGATTCCTGCAGTAGCTGATGACTTTAGTGTATCATCCTCCACTTCTAAACTATTATGAATTTCATGTGTACTTTTAGCTATTAAAAATAGTCCGCCAATAATAAGTATTAAATCTCGGCCGGATATTTCACGTGTTAAGACTTCGAAAAGCGGAGCTGTTAATTTCATAACCCAAACAATTGAAATTAACAAAAGAATCCTTGTGATCATTGCCATAGCAAGACCTGTTATTCTTGCTTTATTCCTTTTCTCTTTTTTTACGCGGCTAACCAAAATTGAAATAAATATAATATTATCAATGCCGAGAACAATTTCTAGAACAGTTAATGTAGCTAATGCAACCCATGCTTCGGGACTTGTAACCCAATGAAACATAAATACTCCTTAGAATTAAGGTAATTATTAACAATTATAATAGTTGAGGATAAATATTAAGATTTGAACTTAAAATATCATATTTTATACGACAAGCGAACTTATACAAGAAGTTTGCCGTTCTTCATTATTATTTTATCATCAAAATAAACTGTCGGTTTTTTTATAACTCCATCGAGATGTATTGGCACATCTACTTTCCCACCCATAGATTTATTATTTCCCAGAGCAATATGTATTGTTCCCAAAACTTTTTCATCTTCCAATAAATTACCGCTCAGTTTAGCTTTATCGTTTGTACCAATACCAAGTTCGGCAATATTCCTACCCTTTTCACCAAATTTACTCAATATTTTAACTAACTTTCTTGCTTCTATACCCCCAGTAATTTTTGTTGCCAATCCTTTTTTAACCTCAATTTTTATCGGTTTATTTTTAATAACGCCAATTCCCGCCATAGAACCGTCAACCACAAAAACACCTTCGGTTTTCCCTTCCAAAGGAGCAACAAAAGCTTCGCCGGTTGGTAAATTTCCACTCTCTCCTTTATTGTGGAACAATCCTTTACTTGGAAGAGGAACTCTACCGGCAATACTAAAAGTAATATCTGTGCCTCCCGGAGAAGTTACTCTTACGTTTTTTGTTTTTCCCATTAACCGTTTAAGTTTTAAAGTCAATGAAGCAATTTTTTTATAATCGGCATTTAGTCCGCGGATCATTACTTCTTTATTAATATTAGGGAGAGTAGCAATTCTAGCGCCTTTAGCAGAGGCTTTTCTTCTTGCACTTGTGTGAGTTAATGACTTTGTTGTAGGACAAAAAACAATATCAAATTTCTGCATTAAATCCGCAATAACTTTGGGCGGTTCTTCCCCGTGATTCATCATAGATTTCATTTCTACAAATAAAGCTTTATTGCCTAACCGCAAAGCATTTTCATAAAGGGAATATCCAATCTCTCTTTTGTTTTCATCGGTAATAATAAGAATAGATTCGCTTTTCTTTGCTCCCATACAATCTTTAATCGCAATTAAAGAAGCTTTATCTAATTTTGTTAGCGCCATTGTAAATTCTCCTATAAAGGGAACCCAATATTAAGTTGAACTGTTCCTCCCAAACCACCTTTATCAACAAAGCTTTCGCTTGGACGGGGAAGCTGCAAAGAAGAGTTTTCTAACGGGTTCATCTGAGTGATGTTTAATTTATGATAAAATGCCGTCCCTTCCAAACTAACATAATCTTTAATTATATGTATTATAATGCCGGAACCCAAGTAGTAGCCGATATCCGTTTTATTATTTTCATATTCAATAGTACTAATTTCCTTACCATCTCTGTTAACCTGCGCTTTAAATCCCGAGTTGTAAAAAGTAACGCCACCTTCAACTAATTTTAGATCTAAAAAATTAAATACCGGAATTCCCAAATCAAGTCCAACTCCCCAATGATTAAGTGTTAATGTATATTTTTCTTCCGTTGGAACGTTTGAAGGGCCAGAGAATTTGCTTTTTTCTTCTTTCAAGAACTGGTAAAATCCTTTTGCTGAAAAAAAGAAATGATTGAACTGCGCCCTGAAAATATTAGCGCCAAAACGATATCCTCTTGCTTCCTTAAAATCAACATTACCGGTTAAAGCATTTTTCTCTTTAAACGACTTCACAATTTCGTCTATACCGTTTGCAGAGTACTGTTCATAAGTGTAACCTGCATAGGCACCACTCATACCAAGGCATCCGAATCCGCAAGTCTGGGCATAATTCGGGATATTAAATAATCCCGTAATTAGAATAATAAAAAAAATACGACGCATTATATTTTTAGAGAAATTTATTTTAGTCAACCATAATATATAAAATTTTATCTATAACTCACATTATTTAGAAGTGAAACAAACTATAATTATTTTATTTACTATTTGTAATTTAAATAATTAAAAATGATGTAAAACCGGCTTCTTAGGCTTCCTTTTCCTTTGTAAATAAATTAATAAGTTTCGTTTTTGTCATTTGTCTAACAAACAATTCGACCCTCTTCTCTGCCGGTTCAACTTTATCAGAGAATTTCTCTCTTGCTTTAGCAGCAATTTCTTCAACAGATAAATTTCCATCGCATAGTTCCCAAACAAAAGAACCGATCTCGTCTAAATCAATTTTATGTGGTTTCTTAAAATACTTTTTGAATATTTTCTTATCTAAAAAATTCGGATTTATTTTCTTTACAAACACAACTACTAAACCATTTTCCCTCTCATACTCACAAGCTCTAATAGGATAGGCTTTCATTATACTTTCCACTATTTAACCTCTTTTATTCCTATTTCCAAACCATGACCGGAAGGGCCTAATTCATTTCTTCTTAAGAGGAATGCAAATAACATTCCAAGAAAGCCTAGAATTGAAAATATCCACATACCCAAGTTATAACCTCCGCTAAAATCATTCGCCCAGCCTATCAAGAAATTAAATCCTGCAAGTCCAACATTCTGAATAAGCGTCATTAGTCCGTAAGCTGTTCCCAGTTTAGACTCATCCGTAATAATTGCAACGGAGGGCCACATCACTGCAGGAATCAATGAAAAAGCAATTCCCATCATAGCCATAGGAACGTAGAGCGAAACATGCGTATAAGCCATCATTAAATAAACAGGAATAAGCAAAGCAGAGCCAATCATCATCATTAAAGACCTTTTACCTATATAATCTGATAAAAGACCAAACAAAGGCGAGAACACCATTGCAAATACCTTTAACATGCTTAATTGGAACCCTGCAGAAGAACGTGACACATGATGGACATCAATAAAAAACTTTATCGCGAATGTTTCAAATGGGAAAATGGCAGAATAAAATGTTACACATAATAAAACGATAAACCAAAATGATTTGCTGAAATAAAATATTTGCTTAAATCTAAATTCTTCCTGTTTCGGGACTTTTCGAACTTTGTAATTCT
Source organism: uncultured bacterium (assembly GCA_965554225.1). GTDB lineage: Bacteria > Bacteroidota > Ignavibacteria > Ignavibacteriales > Melioribacteraceae > BMS3ABIN04. The sequence goes on from CBEVZC010000014.1 coordinate 30,511, forward strand.
TTTCTGCATAAGCATCCATGCCCCAATAAATAATAACCGATGCAAGTGATAAAGTTGCAGCTGCTACAGTTAATAGAAGAGGCTCCTGCCAAGAGCTGTAAAGACTTTTAGCCCACGTAGGAGAATTTAATGCCGAAAAAGAACCAAGTCTGGCAATTGTTAAATTAAGTCCGAATGCAAACGATAATTCTTTTCCCTTAAACCATCTTCCGAGAACTGTGGTAATTCCTACAATCATTGATTCAGCGCCAAGGCCAAATACCAAACGCCCAACGGCCATCCAAAACAGCTCCCCGCCGGAGAACGTAGTGATAATAGCTCCAAGAAGACAAAGGACTGTAAAAACAAATGTAGATACTCTTGTTCCGTATCTGTCTATTATAATTCCACCTATAAGTACCATGAATATATTCGGCACACTATAGATACCAACCAGTAAACCTATATCGGAATCTGTAAAATGGAGTTGTTTTGATAGAACATCGGCAAGAGGACTTATACTATCGTAAATATAATAATTACCGAACATTGCAAGACTGACAAAAATAAGAATCAGCCAGCGATAATATTTGCCCGGTTCAGGTTTGGTTATATTTATGTTAGTAGTGATACTATTCAATATTTAAGTCTCTAAATTTATAATAAAGGTTATCGAAATCATATAAAATAAAGAGGAATAATTTAGACAACCTTTTATTGAATTTATTTATTTAAGATTTACTTTATCTGTCGGTATAGTACTGTTTTTAACATTCATCATTTCTTTCAACGGATACTTAATAAGTACATATCCTAAAATTATAAAAACAACTATCCCAAGTGTCCAGAAGCCCTCGAAATCCGAAGCTAATCCGAAAACCTGTTTTAAGTTTATTCCTGCTCCGACAAAAGCAGCAAGTATAATTCCAATCAGCGCTTCGCCGGCAACTAGACCAGACGCTAATAATAGACCTGTATTGTCCAAAGCTTCTCTTTCCGCATCGCTCCTCGTTTTTTTCTTAGCTATTATATCAACAGTATATTTTATCAATCCGCCTACGAATATTGCGAATGTTGTATTAAAGGGAAGATACATACCGACGGCAACTAACATAGGCGAAGGTGCTTTAATAAGAATCAGACCAAGGGCAAAGAACATACCTGCAATAACTAACGGCCAAGCCATTTCACCACCTACAATTCCTTTGGCTATCATAGCCATTAGACCTGCTTGAGGCGCGGGCAGAGCATCGCTTCCAATACCATTTGCGTTATTTAATAATATTATAGGATAAATTAATATTAAAGAGGCAAATACAACACCAATCAATTCTCCTAATTCCATTTTCCAGGGAGTGCCTCCAAGCATTTGTCCTATTTTCAGATCCTGCATCATATCACCGCCAACGCCCGCTACAACGCAAACTACCGAAGCAACCGCTAATGCTGCGGTTACTCCAGGGTCGCCTTTCATTCCTACCAATACCATTAACACAGCGGCAATAAGCAAGGTAGATAATGTTAAACCGGAGATCGGATTTGAAGAGCTGCCTATCAAACCGACTAAATAACCGGCAACTGCAGCAAATACCAAAGCTGCAACAGCCATTACAACAGCAGATAAAATGGATACGCCAACACTGTGAGTAAATATATTATAAACAATAATCATTGCGAAAATGAGAACACCAACTGCTATTAAAATAGAACCGAACGGTAAATCTTTTTCTGTCCTCTCAACCTTTACTCCATCCTTATCTTTTGCTTTACTTATATCTTTAATTCCCTTCCCAATTCCTTCCATTAAGCTACTCCGCATTTGAAAAAGTGTGTAAAAGGCTCCGACCAGCATACCGCCTACAGCAACAGGTTTAACGGTAGCATCGTAAGCAGCTTTTGCAACTTGAGTCCAATTACTTCCTCCGGCTGTGAAATCTATCACGTTGTTATACATTAAAAATATTACAATGGGCATAAGAAATACCCAGCCAAATATTCCGCCTGAAAAAGTTATTGCTGACAATCTAAAACCTATAATGTAGCCGACACCTAAGAAAGCTGGAGACGAAGCAGGACTTTCTACAACCATTCCGCCCTTTTGCTTAAGGGAGGTGATAACGTCACCGGAACTATTTAATAGATTAATTTTAGAAGCGCCAAATTGCCAAAAACCCCTAACCGAATCCTTTATAACGGTAATTCCGTTCGGGTTTTTGAATATTTCAATTAATGAACCTAATCCTAAAGTGGCTACAACATATTTTGCTCCGCTTTTACCTCCTTGCCCAGCTTTAACAATTTCCGTACAAGCCTGACTTTCGGGAAATGGAAGAGTTGAATCTTGTACTAAAGTTTTTCTCAACAAAGTAATAAGCAAAACTCCCAAAACACCTCCGACAAGCATCAGCAGAGTACTTTCCCAGTAATTAAAATCCGACCATACACCGCTCATTACGAAAGCAGGTATTGTAAATATAGCTCCGGCAGCTAATGCTTCTCCTACAGATGCCGTTGTTCGAGCAATATTTTCTTCGAGAATTGTTCCTTTAAATATTCTTAAAACCGCCATTGCAATTACAGCGGCAGGAAATGTTGCAGCTACCGTCATACCGGCTTTAAGACCCAGATAAACATTTGCGGAACCAAGAATCATCGCAAGAATCACTCCAAGAGAGAGAGACTTAAAAGTAAGTTCCTTCATCTCTACTTCGGGTGGTATGTAAGGTTTAAATTTATGATCAGCCAAATTTTACCTCCGAATTTTATTGGAAAAGAAATTTCAACTTAATTAAGCAAAAAATAAGAATCAAGATATTTAATTCTAAATTTCAGATTGATATATATGTGAAAATTATAGAGCAATTTAATCTTATCTGTTTTTATTTTAAAATTTCATATTTCTCATACTGATATGACAAAGTGCAAAATCATATTTAACAGGGTCGTGCGTATTAAATTTAGCAAGATTATTAGTAATTTCTTCCGCCATGTTCCACGATACAACTTTATGCTTTGTCAACTTTAACTCTTTGCAAATTTTTGCTATATGCGTATCGACCGGTATTACAAGCTTGTTGGGCGGTATTTCTTTCCATAAGCCAAAATCTATCTCATCTTTCCGTACCATCCATCGCATAAACAAGTTCATTCTTTTACATGCGCTTCCCCTTATCGGATCGGGGAACATGAACTTTAAACCGGAACTGATATCCTGTTTCGTTCTTAATAGTGATTTTAAATTATTAGAGAAAAATGAAATAGCGTTTTTAAGATTTTTATCCTCTGCAAAATAATAGAGTAAGAATAATTTGTTTAATGACTCATAATTATCATAAACAATTCTCAAAATATGGAACAGCTGTGCTACATCTTCAGGTTTATAAAAACGGTGAATAAAATTCTCAAATAATTTTATGCCATCGGCAACTGAATAGTTCTTGATAAAATCATACGGTTGACTTTCCATTAAATCATGCAGTAGAATCAAGCTTTTTTGAATTTGCTCAATTCTGCCGTAAGCAAATATGCTTGAAAGAAAAGCAGAAATTTCTATATCGTAAAAATTAGAATATCTGTGAGGGAATTCAATAGGGTCGGGTGATATTCTCGATTTATCAAAAGCACGATAGTGATAATCTAATTTTCTTTTTAACTGCTGTCTATTCAGTTTTTTCATCATGCAAAATTAACAAATAAATATCTCTAACGTAAATCAAGAATTAAAAGGTGAATGCAAAAGCAAAATAAATATGTTGCTTTATTATTAAACTATAAATTTAATTATCTCATTTTTACTCAATTTGTGCCGATAATAAAATATTTCAGTCTGTGTATTTCTCCACCGGTTATTTAGACATTTGGCACTATTTTAAAAGCAGCATTTTCCTCGTTATTCCAAATCCGTTAACCAGTATTTTGTAAATATACATTCCGCTCGGCAAATTAGAGGCATCGAAAGTTACTTCATAAATTCCCGGTGGTTGCTCTTTGTTGACTAATGTCTTCACTTCCCTTCCAAGAACATCATAAACTTTTAATTGTATTGATTGTTGAGACGTTGCATGCAACGTCTCAACAAATGGAATTGAATATTTTATTGTTGTTGCCGGGTTAAACGGATTAGGATAATTTTGGTCAAGCTGATATGAGTTAGAAATATTTTCAACAATTTCAGTTCCCGTAATTAAATTTGAGTCGGAAATAATAGCTGTATATAAGCTTAAAATTCCATTATCCATTCTCATCCAAATTGGTCTTATTTCATTTTTGTGCGAGTCAATATTTATATAATCCCCGAAAAATACTTCTTCTCTTGGCGTAAATGAACTATCGCTTATTTTAAAATTTTCAAAGGAATCTCCACCGTTCGTTGACCTTGCAATATAAACATCGGTTGCAACACCGGTTGTGTTTCTTCTATCATAAAACACGATATAAATGTTTCCATTAGTTTGATCAATAGACATCCAAGTAAAAAATTGATGTCTTGAGGTATTATCATCATTTACTTTTATTAATTTTCCCCAAGAATTTCCTCCATCGGTAGATTTAATAAAGAATATATCTGTATTGTCCGCTCCGTTACGTTGGTCAGACCAGTTAATATAAATATTGCCTCTATAATTTGAGTTGCTTATATCGCATGCGGTAATTGGCATACCGTTAGCGCGGTAAATTCCCGAGATCGCAAAATCCCAACCGCCGGGCTGCGTAGTTACAAATAGATCTTTACCAAAAGTATTACCACCGTCGAAGGATTTGTCAAACATAATACCCAAAGGTCCAGCCCAGCTTAAGTATACTTCGCCATTCGGTCCTACAGCCGGTACAGCGCCTTCAACTGTTGAATCGGAATCGATACAATCTCCGCCCTTATCACTTACCCTAACCGCATCAGACCAATTATTGCCTTCGTCGGAAGAATGAGAAAATAAAATCCTTGAACTATCATTTGGATCTGCGCTTCCATATTTATCAAATTCTGTCCATGCTACATATAGATTATTTCTATAGTTTGAATTCGTTAAATCAACTGCCAACCATTCTTTATCTTGATTTTTAGGAGGATTATAACCTACGCCAACGCCATCATTCCAATTTATTCCATTGTCTGTCGATTTTTGAATTACAATTCTATCAACCCAATAACCATCTGTAGGGGGATTTGAAAGATGGGCATAAAATAAATTTCCATTTCCATCGTACAAAACACAAGGATCTCCCCAAACACCAAGTTTGAGAGAGGACATTGTTTGTTCATTCCAATTGGCGCCTCCGTTATCAGAAGCAAAATAATATTTTAAATTTGAACCGGCAGCAACTAATTTTGTATTAACAGGATTTATTGCAATAGAAACTTCGTTCGGCTGCCGGCTACTATCGCTGGAGACTTTAACATTTTGAAATTGTGCGTATAATGCTCCAACATAAAACATAAATAAGATAATTAAAATTTTCACAATTACTCCTAGATTTTAAGTAAATGCAGCATTTCCTTAATTGCCTTTTCGAGTCCAACAAATACGGAGCGAGCAACAACAGCTTGACCTATACTTACTTCATCAATATCATTAACAGCAATGAAATCCTTAATATTCTGATAATTTAAACCATGACCTGCATTTACTCCAAGTCCGTGTTTTTTAGCATGTTTTGCTGCCTGTCTTATTCTTTCCAGTTCGTCGAACATATCTTCTTCAGTTACAGCATTTGCGTAAACACCTGTATGAATTTCGATAAAATCTGAATCAATTTCTGCGCATACATCTACCTGATCAATATCAGGTTCTATGAATAAAGAAACCGGAATTTCGGCATTGTGCAGAGTTTCTATTGCATTAGAAATTTTTTCTAAATTATCCAAAACATTCAGTCCGCCTTCCGTAGTAAGCTCTTCCCTTTTTTCAGGAACCAAAGTAACTAATTCAGGTTGAACTTCGCAGGCAATCTGGATTATATCATCAACCGCAGCCATTTCCAGATCCAATTTCGTTTTTATTAGTTCGCGTAATAATCTTAAGTCACGCTCGTTTATATGTCTTCTATCTTCTCTAAGATGAACAACAATTCCGTCAACACCAAATTCTTCGGCAAGCAAAGCAAATGTAACGGGATCGGGATTGTCTTCTCCTCTAACATTTCTTAAATATGCAACGTGATCAACATTTAAACTAAATTTCATTTTTACTCTCTCTTAATAAAAAATAAAACATTTTAAGTTTGTGATATGAAAGATATTAAATAATCTACAATTTAGAAAAAAGATTCAGCAGTGAATTAAATCCCAAGTTATAATCGTTTTGCTGATATCGCAGTATCACGAATAAATCCAAACTGAACAGCATTACAAAATGAATGAGGATGCCATAAAATATCGATCTTGTTCTGTACGCAAGATAGCCCAGAATTATTCCCCCGAAAATAGCAGCGAAAGTTTCCAAAGGCGGTTTACCGTTATGAAGAATTACGAACGGCATAGTTTGTACTAATATTGCATAAATACCGAACTTTTCTTCTAATCCGAATTGTAAAAAACCGCGCCAAATAAATTCCCATGCAATTAAATAAATGAACAAAGCAGCTTCATAGTATAAAAATATTCTCCAGCTGTATAACATATCCTCAAGCAACGGATAAGTGTTGTCAAATCCGGTAAGTGATGAAACAAACCAATTGATAATAAGTATAAAGACTGAAAAAATGATTACTGCTTTTATTCCAATCTTAGAATCTCCGACTTTCAAACCGTAATTTGACGGTTTTTCTTTTATTAAAAATATGATAATCAGTATAGGAATAAACAACAGTACTACTGTATCCGAAAAAAACCAGTAAAGAAAACGGTAAAGATTTACATCGGGATTATTTAACAAGTACTTCTGAAAATTTTGACCGAAAAACTTTGCGGAAGCATAATACCACGATATTGTCTGTAAAATAATAACGCTTAATAAAACAGTTACTACTTTTTTATCGAGAGAACTTATTAAAGCTTTAAATTTTTCGTATTCTATTCGGATCATTAAAATTTAAATTTCTGCAGAAATAATTTACATTACTTTTATAAAAGGACAGATCAATTTAAAGAATATTGTGTTCTACTTACAATTTTAAATTTCCGCTGATGTTTCAACCATTTTAATATTCATTAATTCAAGTTCCGCAAGTACTGGTTTATAAATTTCCGCAAATACCGGAATTCGAACTCCCTTTATTTTTATTTTATCTTCTAAAATTAGTTTAGCAGCAATAGCAGCCGGCAGACTAACCGTTCTTGCCATTGCAGTTTCCCCGTTTGGAATTCCATAGTCAATCATTAAAGATGTAATATGCTCTTTTCTTCCTTTAGGATATTCCGCGATAAAATTATGCTGTAAAATGATCATATCTCTTTCGCCATTTTTATAGGACATTTTCTCCAACATTCTATTCGTAAGAATATCCAGGAAAGTAGATTGAGTAGCGTTAACGATATCATTGCCGAATAATCCCAGCCATTCCAGTTTTTTAATTTCCTCGGAATTTCTTGAAATTCCCAAATATTCCGCAACGCATTTTTGCAAGTCTACACTGCAGCCATTAACCAGTAAAGATGTTATCTCAGCGTAAGTTTTCCCGCTCAGGTCAGGTCTTTCCGCACTATCCAAATAACCCAGCTTTGATATATTGGAAATTATTTCGCACCAACCCGGGTATCTTAGAGTTCCTCTAAATACCGTGTCGGCGTTATCTAGTCCATACATAACTTTGTAAATCATCGAATCGCGGTTAGGATAAACTTCCAATTCTCCAATTGACTCAATTTTCTTTGTCCAGTAATTTTTGAATAAATCATTGCCATCAATTTTAATTTCTTCACTATTTTTGAGATAATGTGCATCATTTCTACTTGCAAGAAGAACACCGCGTGGACTCCAGGAGAACTTATAGCCAAAAGGGTTATTATTAGCTTCCGGAGCAGGCAGTCCTCCGCATAAAGATTCAAACGACTTAATTGAACCGTCGTTTTGTTCAACCTCATCAATTATCTTCATTGCAGACATATGGTCGATACCGGGGTCTAAACCAATTTCGTTTAGGAATAATAAGCCTTTTTCAATTGCCTCATAGTTAAGCTGTCTCATCTCTTTGCTTACATAAGAGGAAGTTACAAGATTCACACTATATTTCAGACAAAGTTTTGCAACTTTAACATGATAAGTATACGGCAACAGACTAATAACAATGTCGGCTTCTTGAACCAGGTTTTCTAAAGCTTCGGAGTCTTCGACATTAACTTTAACTGCTTTCCCGTTAGGATGGTTTTCAATCAGCAATTCAGCTTTACTGAGTGTTCTACTTGCAATAATTAAGAAAAATTTAGGGTAGTTTAATAAATAGTTGACCAAAGGTTTTGTAACTCGTCCTGCACCAAGAAGAAGAATCTTTTTCATAATTACCTCCTATTATTTATGATGCCGGTTTAAACAAAACCTAAATTCCCCTTAAAGAAAGAGGAATTTAGGTATGAATTATTCGGGCTATTTATATTTCAAATTTAATCCCTTGTGCAAGCGGCAAATCTGTTCCAAAGTTAATTGTATTTGTTTGTCTTCTCATATAAGCTTTCCAGGCATCCGAACCGGACTCACGACCGCCGCCAGTTTCTTTTTCACCGCCGAATGCACCGCCAATTTCAGCACCGGAAGTACCTATATTTACATTTGCTATACCACAATCGGAACCCCAAGCCGATAAAAATTCTTCGGCTTCTCTTAAATTATTTGTAAATATTGCGGAAGATAATCCTTGTACAACTCCGTTATGCAATTCAATTGCATGGCTAACATCGCCTTTATATTTAATCAAATAAAGAATAGGCGCAAATGTTTCTTCCTGCACTATTTTAAAATCATTTTCAGCTTCAACAAGTGCCGGACGAACATAACAACCGGATTCATAACCGTCGCCTTCCAAAACTTCACCCCCGTAAAGTATTTTTCCGCCTTCTTCTTGAACCAATTTTAATGCTTCTTTGAAATCTAAAACAGCCGGTTTATCAATAAGCGGACCTACATGGTTTTCAACAGTCATCGGGTCTCCAATCTTCAAACTCTTATAAGCTTTTATCAAAGACTCTCTTACTTGATCAAATATACTTTCGTGAATAATTAACCTTCTTGTTGAAGTACATCGCTGGCCTGCAGTTCCTACAGCGCCGAAAACTATTGCGGGTATTGCCATATGAAGATCGGCATCCGGAGTTAAGATAATTGCATTGTTCCCGCCAAGCTCCAAAATAACTTTGCCGAAACGCTTTGCAATTACTTCGGCGCCATGTCTGCCAACAGGTACAGAACCGGTAATCGATATTAAAGGAACTCGTTTATCGTTAAGCATTTTTTCGCCTACGGTTGAACCTTTCCCGATTACAAGGTTAAATAATCCTTCCGGCAAATCATTCTCATCCAAAACTTCTGTAATAATTTTTTGTACGGCAATAGCAGTTAAAGGAACCTTTGAAGACGGTTTCCATAAATTAGTATCACCGGCAACTGCAGCAATCATTGCATTCCAAGCCCAAACGGCAACCGGGAAATTGAAAGCTGAAATTATTCCTACTACTCCCAATGGATGATATTGATCGTACATTCTGTGTTTTGGTCTTTCCGATTTCATGGTAAATCCATATAACTGACGGGATTGACCAACTGCAAAGTCACAGATATCAATCATTTCCTGAACTTCTCCCCATCCTTCTTGCAAAGATTTACCCATTTCATAGGAGACTAATCTACCGAGCGGATCTTTGTATTCACGTAAACGTAAACCAATTTGTCTTACTATTTCACCTCGCTTAGGAGCTGGGACTGTTCTCCAATACTTAAAAGCCTCCTGACCTTTAGCAACTACTGCATCATAATCTTCTGTGGAAGCTTGATAAACTTTGGCTATCAGTTTCCCGTCAACCGGAGTATGAACGGCAATTTGACCGCTGTCAGTTGTTTTACTCCACTTGCGACCTGTAGATGAACCGTAGTTAACTTCTTCAATTTTTAGGGTTTTCAAAAAATTCATAATTTCACCTCATAATTGTTTGCTTTTGTTTATTTATTTTATTTAAATCTTTTAGTAAATATACTATATTTTTGTTTTAACTCGGAAAGCAATTTTTGAATAGTTAAACCAATTTATAACAAATATGTCTATTACATTTTTTTGACCTTAATTGGAATTGGTTATTTGTATAAGACAATATTCAGAGATTACTAATTTGCGTTACAAATAACCTTGATTT
>CBEVZC010000015.1:0-40610 GCA_965554225.1 uncultured bacterium
AATCTATTATTTTAAAAAGTATATAATTTTCATTAACAATTTTGTAAATTATCCGATAATAAAATTAAGTTAAGACAATAATAGGTAATTTATATATGAGTGATTTAACTTCAACAAAACCCAGACTTTTAGTAGTAGAAGATGATTATGAAAATCAAAAATTTCTGCAAATTTTTTTAAGAAGAAAATTCGACTTGGAAATTTGTGATTCCGCAGAAACATTCTACGAAAAATTAAACAAATCCAAATTTGATATTATCCTTATGGATATTTCATTAAGAGGGAAAAAAGACGGGCTTCAGCTTACTAGAGAAATTAGGCAGACTGAAGAATATAAGGATTTACCTGTTGTCGGCCTTTCCGCTCACGCGTTCCAAAAGGATAAAGATAATGCATACAATGCCGGCGTTGATGTGTTTTTAACAAAGCCTGTACAAAATGATGTTCTTATGAACACACTCGTAAAAACTTTGGAAGAAAAATCCGGTATTCAAGCATAAGATAAAATTTAAAGCATCCTGGAGAAAGACTGCTCCGGTAGTCTTTTTCTTTTTTAAATAAACTGCAATTCTTTATAGTTCCCTTCATAAATCTTTGCTATTTTTCCATATAATCTTTAGTAACATTTTTCTCTTTTTATGCGTCTAAAGAAAAAATTAAACCGGAAATAAAAATGAGTATTACAAAGATAACTATCGTATTATTTTTAGCATGTGTGTTTCAGTCAAATTTACTTGCTCAAAGAAAGATCAATGATATAAGTAGTAGTATTTTCAATACTGATGAAAACTCAAGACCGTTTATTGAACTAAATTACGGAATTAGCACATTGCGTCATAAAAATGTTTCAGCCAAGTTTAAAAACCCGGGATTAGCCGGAATAAGAATTGGCTATGCAACAATTAAGAAACAAAAAGAAAATGATATTTTAGAAGAAAATGAGAGTTATATTTTTGCTTCTTATTTAACGAGCGATCTTAATTTTAATACTGAATCCGGAATAAAAGTAAATCCCGACGGATGGAATTTAGGTTTTGGTAACAAAGACGGTTTCGGCTATAAACTGAACAATTTCGCAATTATACCTTACATACAAAGCTCTATTTTTTGGTCGAACATAAAAACGGCGCTGCCCGATATCAGGACATTTTCTGGAGATTTCTATAATAAGCAAACTAGCGATGCGCTGAGCTATTACGACGGTTCATTTCGTTTTGGAACAAGCTCTGAAGCAGGCATTGATATAAATTTTAGTCAATTAATTTCTTTTTCAGGTTCTTATGAAACGGCAGTTATTTTTCCGAGACATCTATTTTGGAAACAGGTGGGAAGTTATTTCTTGGAAAACTTCAGTTTAGTTGTAGCAGATTATTTTGTTGAAGAAGTAATGAAGTCTACTCCGGCAGCAGGACCAATTATAAACTTCTTTCTTAAAAACGGTTTGTCGTATGCTTTTTATCAATTAAAAAGAGATAAAATGAACTGGCCGTTTGCTTCTACCGCACCGTTAACTTATGAAACACTTAAATTTGGGATTGAGTTTACTTTTTGATTTACAAATGATGAAGGTACTGATGTTGTACTTTATAGTTAAAGTTTAACAAATTAAATATCGCACACAGTATAATTGCTTAGTCTTTTGTAATTAGAGGGAAACAAAGTGATTACTGCAAAATAAAACGCAGAGATATTCTTGTAATTTTAGAAGCACTTGCCGCCAATGCCGGATCGGCATTAACACCTTTCGGTAATCCCCAAAATCTTTTTATTTACTGGACTTCCAATCATTCTCCGCTATAATTTATCTTATCAATTGTACCATTTTCATTCGTTTTTCTCTGCCTTCTTGTCATTTCAACTTTTATTGTAAAAACCAAAAGCGCTCAACAACATCCGGAAGGGATTAAAAAAGTTGGGAAACCTTCTTATATTTATGGATTATTATTGATTATCCTCCTTTTAATCGTTCTTCATTTTTTACCGGTATTAACTGGTCTTCTTGTTATTTTTTATGCTTTATTATTTGATAGAAAAAGCCTTATGGTTGATTATGCACTGTTGTTAAGCTTCTTTTTCGGACTTGCGGAAAATATGAAAATTGTTTTAGCAGCTGAAATATCGCATTCCGAGCATGTATTCATTTTTCTGCTCTTGCCAGTCAAATTATTAGTAATGTCCCCACGGCACTATTATTCGCAAAATTTACTCCTCACTGGAAAGCATTACTCTGGGGAACAAACGTCGGCGGGTTCGGTAGTTTAGTAGGATCACTAGCAAATTTAATTGCTTACAAGTTTTATGTCACAAACAAAAGCACAAACAATTCAAAGTCATTTACGCTTAAATTCCTTACAATCGGATACTTGGCTTTTTCCGTTGGCATTGCTTTATATTTTATTTTAGAAAAATTGTAATGGTATAGCATGCTGTAAACTTAAATTGCTTATAAATTTATATTTAACTTTTATCTTTTCTTTAAAGTAATTTTGCCAGAACCACCCAAAGCAGGCATTTAACATTTAGCTGTTGAATTAGCTGAAATTTTTATTTAAGTTGCAAAAAGAAGACTAGACTAGAAAACCATAGTAGGTGTATTGTTACTCCCTATACTTAATTGCAGTATTCTTCTCATGTATTGAAGTGCATTAGTTATATGAAAATGTATTGCACCGTTCCATAAAATGGTTTATTTGAATATAGAATCAATTTGACAGCTGCGCTAGCTTGTGTTGACTTTCTCACACCGGAGGTAGAGGCAACTAAAGAGCAAATGTGCAACGAGTATTACAACTCTAAGGAGATAAAATGCGTCGGATTATTAATAGTATTCAATGGAGATTAAGAACCTTTTTTATAAAAATATATTTAAGGAAGAAGAATGTAAAATTTGCTGCATGTCCCTCTTTTTCCGGTCACTGGCCTGAAATAAAAAATGAAGGAACTTTTATAATTGGTCCGAACTGTTCCTTTAATTCATTTCGACTAAGGCAACACTTCACTGTTAAGAAAAATGGCGTATTAAAAATTGAGAAAGGTGCACGTTTTAACGATGGAGTGAATCTTTGTGCTGCACAATATATTAAAATCGGTCATCACGCAAGGATTGGGGACATGACATATATTTACGATACTGATTTTCACCAAATATCTCCTGAGAACCCGGCAAAATGCGAACCTGTTTTAATAGGAAATAATACATGGATATGTTCAAAATCTATGATTTTACCTGGAGCCGTTATCGGTGATCACACTGTAATTGCTGCCGGATCAGTAGTAACTGGAAAAATTCCCGCCAAGAGTTTAGCTGCCGGCGTTCCTGCAAAAGTAGTAAAAACCTTAAATATACATGACGATTGGTTAAGAAAATAAAATTTTGTTAAATCATATAAACTATTCAGTTATAGATAAATATACTTCATGCCGCAATTACTTTTTCACAGAAAAATATTTGTAAATTTACAATTCGGAAACCAAAGAAAATTTATCGAATATAATGCAGCACGCAGCATATTTAAACCTTTGTAGGGCATTTATTACAGAAAAAATATGGACATCATTAAATTAAATTTATTAGGAGCATATATTGCTATTATAATACTGTTTACAAGCAGTTTAATATTTATTTTCAGAATAACTAATCATCAAACTGCAGAATATTGGACTGGAATCGTTTTTATGCTGACTGCATTCCCAATAATTTACTTGATTTATTCATCATCACATATTGAAAGACCTAAATTGTATTACATTCAGTTAGTATTAATGATTGGATTTATTATTCTTGAATTGTTGCTTGACTATATTTTCAAGGTTGACTTTCGACATACAAAATGGATGGCAATATCATATGTAATGTTTTTCTTTGCAAGCACAGGTGGTATGATTGGTGTTGCCTCACAAGCTGGAAAAGCTTGGTCGATTAGTGCAGTTATACTTTTCCTAATAATGGCTGCTCTTGCTTTTATACAACGAGCAAAAACCGGATTGTAAAATAAAATTACAGACTTATCAAATAGAGGAAAAATTCTTGCTGACAAATTGAATATGATAGAAATAAAGAATGAGCAAGATTTAAAAGAAATAGGGAGTAAAAATGTCATAATCAAATTGTGACATTTGGAAAAAACTGTGCTTGTATAAATATGACTTATGCATTTGAAGGAGCCATTAAAGGAATTAGGTGGCACGGACTTGATGATATTAGAAAACAAGAATTGAAAGAATTTTACTGAAGGTTGAAAAAATAAAAACGCCCTACAACACAAATTATATCATGAATTTATTCCAAATCACTGATGATGAAAAAAATCATATTGAGAAAAACATTTAGCCTAAAATCAGAATAATTTCTTAAACAAAAAAACTCCTCCAATATTTTATGAATTTGGGTTTGCTTTTTACTGATTCAGTACGTATTTTAGTACTTAAATAATAACCTAAGGTAATAAAAAATGATTGCAGCAAATTATACAGAATTCCGTACAGGGCTTAAAAAGTTTCTCAATAGTGTAGAAGAAGATAATGAAACTTTGATTATCAAAAGAGGGAAAGGAAAAGGGGCAGTAATGATTTCATTAGATGAATACAATTCAATAATGGAAACTGTTCATTTATTAAGTACCAAAGCAAATGCTGATAGACTTTATGAATCAATTCAACAAATGAAAGAAGGAAAAGGAATTCAAAAAGAATTGATTAAAGAGCAGTGAGAATAATATTTACAAAAAACTCTTGGGAAGATTATATTTCTTGGCAATCGGAAGATAAAAAAATGCTCAGAAAAATAAATGAGCTAATAAGAGAAATACAGAAAACTCCTTTCGATGGACGTGGCAAACCGGAACCATTAAAATATGATTTGGCGGGATTTTGGTCGAGACGAATTGATAGGGAACATCGTTTAGTTTACCAGTTTCATAAAAATGAAATTTTAATTTACAGTTGTAGATTTCATTATGATAAATACTAAATCAGATTAAGTTCAGCTTATCATAGAGCTTGAACCAAACTACTGTTAGAATACCTTTCTATTTTCTCTTCGGTTTATACAAATGTGTAGTATGTCCGAAAAACAATTCTGCAGATTCCATCACGGTCTCCGAAAGCGTTGGGTGCGGATGTATTGTTAACGAGACATCTTTTGCCAAAGCAGCCATTTCAACTGCAAGCGTTCCTTCAGCTATTAATTCGCCAGCTCCGGGTCCAACAATTCCCATTCCCAATGCACGCTCAGTTTTAGGATCAAAAATTAATTTGGTTAGCCCGTCAAAACGATCGAGAGTTGTTGCTCTTCCGCTTGCCGCCCATGGGAAACGGGTAACTTCAACTTCAATGCCCCTTTCTTTAGCTTCATTTTCCGTTATACCGGTCCAAGCAAGTTCAGGATCGGTAAATACAACTGCGGGAATTGCCGCAGGTTCGAATGCCACTTTATTTCCCAATATTGCTTCTACCGCAACTTTTCCTTCGGCAGAAGCTTTATGTGCAAGCATTGCTCCGCCTACAATATCCCCAATTGAGTAAATTACCGGATCGTCGGTTTGCATTTTTTCATTAACAATTACAAAACCGTGTTTATTAACTTTAATTTCCGTGTTTTCAATTCCAAGCCCTTCTGTTATCACTCTTCTACCTACTGAAACTAAAACTTTATCAAAAACTTGCTCGGGCTCTTTTATCGATTCCCCTTCAAGTTTAACTTTAATTCCTTTCTTGGTTTCCGTAAGAGAAGTAACCTTTGTGTTTAAAAGAATTGAGTCGAATCTTTTTTGAAGAGTTCTTGTTAAAACATCAACCAAATCCTTATCAGCACCTGGCAACAGCGACGGCATCATTTCTACTACCGTTACTTTGCTTCCTAATGCAGAATACACCGAACCCATTTCGAGTCCGATATAACCGCCGCCAAGCACTAAAAGTTTTTCCGGAACACTTTCTAATTCCAACGCTTCCCGGGATGTCATAACATTAGGAGAATCGATAGAAATTCCCGGGATTTTAGTAGGAACCGAACCGGTAGCTAATATTGCATTATCAAACGAAAGCTCCTCCATGCTTCCGTCTGATCTATCAATTACAATTGTATTAGAATTTACGAATGAAGCTCTTCCTTGTATATAAGTTATTTTTCTTTGTTTAGTCAGAAGCCCCAATCCGCCGGTTAGTTTTGTTACGACCTTCTTTTTAAATCTACGAAGTTTATCGAGATCAATCTCAGGTTTACCAAAAGTTATTCCCCATTTTTTAGCTTCTTCGGCTTCGCTTATTAATTTTGCAACATGCAGAAGCGCTTTCGAAGGGATGCATCCGCGATAAAGACAAACACCTCCGGGATTCTTCTCTAAATCAATTAAAGTTACCTGCATTCCTAAATCCGCAGCATGAAAAGCAGCTGCATAACCGCCGGGCCCGCCGCCAATAACCGCAAGTTGCGTTTTACTCATTATTTATTCTCCAATTTTATTATCTTGCTCATATCTTAGTCTTATTCTTCTCTTATTTAGAGGATCCTAGGACAAACCTGAATGACACATTCTCTTTGCCATGCCGAATTTTGATCCGGCATCTCAAGGAATCAAATTATTGATTGTATAGAAATCCCGGTATTCGTCATTCAACAAAACCGGAATGAAATAAAAACAGATTAAAAAAAACTATTAAATATTCTTTCTTAATCCAGAACCAGCAGCATCGGCTGTTCAAGAACTGCGCAAACCCATCTTAAAAATCTAGCTGCGTCAGCACCGTCAATTATTCTGTGATCATACGACAAAGACAACGGTAAAATTAATCTCGGTCTAAATTCTCCGTCTATAAATACCGATTCAAATCCGCCGCGTGAAACACCGAGAATAGCTACTTCAGGTGAATTTACAATAGGAGTAAATGCCGTTCCTCCTATACCGCCAAGATTGCTGATAGTAAAATTTCCACCCTGCATTTCTTCAAGAGTAGTTTTTTTCTTCCTCGCCCTTTCGGAAATTTGACTTAACTCAACAGAAAGATCAAAAATACTTTTCTTATTAACATCTTTTACTACGGGAACTATCAATCCCCTTTCCGTATCTACCGCAACTCCCACATTAAAATACTTTTTTAGTATTATTTTGTTATTTGCCAGATCTATACTAGAATTAAACTGCGGAAATTTTTTCAAAGCTTCGGCAGCAACTTTCAGCAAAATTGCTGTTATTGTTAATTTACCTCCTAAAGCTTCAACTTTCTTCGAGTACTGTTTACGGAACTTTTCAAGTTCTGTTATGTCAGCTTTGTCAAATTGTGTAACATGTGGAATAGTTGCCCACGCATAGGATAAATGCTCGGCTGTTTTCCTTCGGACATTACTCATCGGAAGTTTTTCAACTTGTCCCCATTTTGAAAAGTCGGGTAAAGATTCGGTTTTAATTCCTATGCCGGAGAATCCCCCGCTTTCTTTTATTGATTCATTTAACCTTTTTGCAAAAACTTTAATATCATCTATTGATATTCTTCCGCCGGGGCCGGAGCCTTTAACCTGATTTATATCAATTCCAATTTCGCGCGCAAACCTTCTTATGGAAGGAGCTGCCGGAGCAATAACTTTTGGCATTTCCATTTTAGGGATAATATCATCTCTACTTTTTTCAACTTTTTTAACCTTATTCTCTCTCTCGAATGTTTCGCTCTGCTTTACAGATTCGACCGGATGACTTTTTGCTTCCTTAGGTTTATTAGAAGCCGAATGAAGTTCGGAAGTTTCAATTACCAAAACCGTGTTTCCAACTTCGGCAACGTCTCCGTCCTTAACCTTTACTTCCTTTATAATACCGTCATAATCCGCAGGAACTTCAATAGTTGCTTTATCAGTTTCAATTTCAAAAAGTATTTGATCTTTTGTAATTTTATCGCCGGGTTTTACAAGCACTTTTACTATTTGAGCCGATTCAATATTTTCACCAAGTTCAGGCAATTTAAAATCTACAATTCCAGGTTTCTTTATTGTTGTAGACTCTTTTGTCTCTTTCCCTTTTTCTTCAACAGGTTTTGGCTTTTCCTCCCCTTTCTTTGCAGCTGGAGCACGTCGGCTTTGTTCTTTTATGCTTTTTGATACTGTTTCTGATGATTCAAAAGTAAAAATAGTCTGACCCACATTAGCCTTATCGCCGGCTTTCACAAGCACTTCCTTCACAACTCCGCTTTCATCTGCCGGAACTTCAATAGTTGCTTTATCGGTTTCTATCTCCAATACTATTTGATCCGTTACAACCTTATCGCCTGCCGAAACCATAATATTAACAATATCAGCAGATTCTATATTTTCTCCTAATTCAGGTAACTTAAATTCTTTAACCATTATATGTACTCTTTATTTTTAATTTATGATTTTAATGGATTCGGTTTATCAGATTTTATTTTAAGTTCTTTGAAAGCTTTTTTAACTAAATCGGCTTTTATTTTGTTTTCTTTACTCAACGAAAATAATGCGGCGTGTGCAATATGTTTTGCATCAATTTCAAAAAAGTCTCTTAATTCTTTTCTACCTTCGCTACGACCAAAACCGAGAGTGCCAAGTGTATGTAGAGGACCCGGCAGCCACTTTGAAATAGAATCGCCCAAAATCTGGACATAATCCGATGCGGCAACAAAAACACCGCTCTCATCTTTCGTAGCCTCGGCAATATAAGGTGTCTTAGCTTTCTTTGTCGGATTTAACATATTCCATCTTTCTGTTTCAAGAGCATCAAAGTGTAAATTTTTATAACTGGTAACGCTCCAAACATCGGCCGCAATATTATAATTTGTCTCAAGAATTTCTTGAGCTTTAAGCGCTTCATTCAAAATTGCTCCGCTTCCCAACAGATGAACTTTGTTTTTTGCAGATCGTTTTGAAGATTTTTTGAATTTATAAATTCCCTTTAATATTCCTTCCTTAACACCTTTGGGCATTTTAGGCATCGGGTAGTTTTCATTCATCACGGTGATGTAATAAAAAAGGTTTTCCTGCTTTTCATACATTCTGTAAATACCGTCTCGAATAATAACTGCAAGTTCATAAGCGAACGCAGGATCATAAGTCATTAACGTAGGTATTGAATATGCCAATAAATGACTTTGACCATCTTGATGCTGTAAACCTTCGCCGGCAAGAGTAGAGCGACCTGCTGTAGCTCCAATTAAAAATCCCTTTGCACGCATATCGGCAGCAGCCCAAGCCAAATCCCCCATTCTTTGGAAACCAAACATAGAGTAGAAAGTAAAAAACGGAATTGTATTTACTCCGTGAGTTGCATAAGCCGTACCAGCGGCTACAAAGGAAGACATAGATCCGGCTTCCGTAATTCCTTCTTCAAGAATTTGTCCGTCTTTTGCTTCTTTATAATAAAGGAGACTATCTCTATCAACCGGTTCATAAACCTGACCGCGCGAGGAATAAATTCCCACTTGTCTGAATAAAGCTTCCATTCCAAAAGTTCTTGCTTCATCCGGAACAATGGGAACGATCAGTTTCCCTACTTCTCTATCTTTCAATAATTTAGTTATCATTCTTACATAAACCATTGTTGAAGAAACGCTTCTATCTCCGGTCCCTTCATAAAATTCCTTAAAAATATCTTCTGATGGAGTTTGCAAAGGCTGTATATGAACAACACGCTTGGGTAAATAACCGCCTAAAGCTTTTCTTCGTTTTTTCAAATAAATAATTTCAGCGCTATCTTCCGTTGGACGATAAAAAGGAGCTTTGGCAATGTCTTCATCAGAGATAGGGATTCCAAATCTACTTCTGAAATGCCGCAATTCTTCTTCATTTAATTTCTTTTGAGAGTGAGTAATATTTTTACCTTCGCCTGCTTCACCAAGACCATATCCTTTAACTGTTTTAGCCAATATTACCGTTGGTTTTCCTTTGGTCTCCACAGCAGCTTTAAAAGCTGTATAAACTTTTTCGGGATCGTGCCCGCCTCTTTTCATTTTTGCTAAAGCTTCATCCGAATAATTCTCAACTAATTCCAGCAGTTCGGGGTATTTACCAAAGAAATGTTCACGGATATAAGCGCCGCCTTCTACTATATATTTTTGAGATTCACCATCTACAAGTTCATTCATGCGTTTTACAAGCAATCCGGTTTTATCTTGCTCAAGTAAAGTGTCCCAATCACTTCCCCAAACAACTTTAATTACATTCCAGCCTGCGCCTTTAAAAACAGCTTCGAGCTCTTGAATAATTTTACCATTCCCTCTTACAGGTCCGTCTAATCGTTGCAGATTACAATTGATTACAAATATTAAATTATCTAACTTTTCTCTGGAAGCTAATGATATGGCTCCGAGAGCTTCCGGTTCATCGGTTTCGCCATCGCCTAAAAAAGCCCATACTTTCGAATTGTTACTTTTTTTCAATCCTCTACTTTCAAGATATTTATTAAACCTTGCCTGATAAATTGCCATAATTGGGCCTAAACCCATAGAAACCGTTGGGAATTCCCAAAAATTCGGCATTAACCACGGATGGGGATAAGATGAAAGTCCGCCGCCTTTTGCAAGCTCTCTTCTAAAGTTGATCAGCTGCTCTTTTGATATTCTTCCTTCAAGAAAAGCTCTTGAATAAAATCCCGGCGCTGCATGACCTTGAAAATAAATCTGATCGCCTTCTGAGTTTTGATCTTTTCCCTTAAAAAAATGGTTAAAAGCGACTTCGTAGAGTGTTGCTGCAGAAGCAAATGTTGAAATGTGCCCGCCAATTCCCGGTTCCTCCTTATTAGCGCGAACCACCATTGCCATGGCATTCCAGCGTACAAGACTTTTTATTCGTCTTTCAATCTCCCGTCCCCCGGGGTATTTTGGCTGTTTATCTTTTGGTATTGTATTTATATAAGGAGTATTTGCGGTAAAGGGAAGTTCCACTCCGGACTCATGTGCGTATGTATCAAGTTCATTAAGTATTTCTCTAACTCTTTCCGGACCCTGAGACCTTAGTACATATTCTAAAGACTCCAACCACTCTTTAGTTTCTTGTTCTTTTACTTCATCCGGTGTGTTGTTCTTTATTTCATTCATAATTCTTTTTCCTTTTATACATAAGAATTTCTAAAAATACATTAAGCAATATTTAATTTTAGATGCGTAATTTAAGAAAAATAAAACCAAGTTGTATAAACTTATAATCATCAAAAATACACAATTTTGATGTTATTTAACATCGGGAATAAGACAATTTTACTATTTTTTCAGCTCGAACTATATCTATCCGAAATAAGTAGGTTCATATCGAAAATTATTACATATCAGTATCACATGTTGGCGGGCAAGCCAATATGCCATTATAAATCAGGAAACCAAATCGTTACCGGTATAACAACATGAATACAAATAACAAAATCAACCACCGTAAGTATAACAAAAAAATAAATTGAAGAGGACAAGTATATTTTGACAATTACTAATTTATACCGGGATTGTTTTTGATAAAAATTATTTGCGAGTTATTTTTAAGACGTTAAGAAAATTTATAAAACCAATTCACAATCAATCTTTTCTTTTTAAATATTTTTTGAGCAGCAGTTTTCGGGGCTGAACTTAATATAAATTTGCTTGCCCACGGCATTAATTTTTACATATTGGAAATTTATACTTAGCTATATACTGGAAAATGCTTAACGTTTTTCTTGCCCGGATTTTATGATTTTAGGTTTCTTCTGTTTTATATTTGGTACAACTCTTGGCATGTTATAATTAATTGAAGAACCCGGTTTAACTTTTGGCATATTATAATGAATTCCCGGGTCCGGTTTAATTAGCGGCATATTATCGTATGGAGAATAATCATTTCTTTTTGTCAGATTAAAGAGTTTCTTAGATAATTTTGGAATTTTAAATTCCTTTTTAAACTTAAGGGAATCGGGTAATTGAAATTTAAGCTTCGAGTCTTGTGCAAATAAATTGATTGCTAAGAAAAACGTAAACAAGGCAAGAAAAATTTTGGCCATTTAAGTCCTCCTTTAAATTTCAAATTATTTAGTATTTATTATACGACTATATAATTATTTTGTTCCGGTTCACAATATTAATTCAGTTAGGTTTTTGAGAAACAACAATTCAGACTAAAGTACAGCCGAGAAATGTTTAACAAAATGATTTAGGAGAAAATTTAATTACGATATTTTTTTGAGAATCCATAGTATTACCGACAAAACAATACTAATGATTATCATTGTCGCAATAGGAATATATATTTTCATGTTAGGTCTATCAATAATTATATCACCGGGCAAATGACCAAACGGTAATTTCGACAGCCATGGCCACAACAACCCGGCTACGACTAATATTACACCGCTATAAATTAGAAATTTCTGCATGTTAATTTTTTCTCTCTTGCCTGAAACTCGAATTATAAACCATTAATACGGAAACCAGAATTAAAACTACTCCGATAAAAAATAGATACCAATTATAAAACACGGGAACGTATTGTGCCGATAGTTTTCTAAATTGCTGATTTTTAAAAAGAGAGAAAAAATGCGACAAATAACCGCCCTTAAATATCATTACAGAATAATCATGGATGTAAGTTGCAAAAATTATAAAAACGCCCGCTGTCATAATTATTATTTCTTTCACTGTAAATTTGATTGAAGCGCCGCAATCCTCAAGACTGACAAAAAGCAAGGAAATCAAGACCATCCCCACAGAACAAATAACCGGTGCTAATACAGGTCCAACCCAGGGAATAGGAATCAAGAACAACAGGTCCCATGTTAAAAATGAAGCCGGCCAGTTCAGGAATAATTTTAATCCCAGATAATATGCAATATCCCAAATGCCAAAGACAAAGAGAAAAAATGCAAATTTTTGAATTCTATTTTTACCGGCGAGAAGTCCTATTGTAATAAGCATAACAATTGTTGTTATTTCACGAATAATTTCAACAAAGTAAGTATGTACGGGGATAAGTTTAAGCGGGAATGAAAACCCTTCGGGATAGTACAGTTCGCGTAAATACACAACTACAATTGCTTCAAGAAATCCCATTGCAATTGCAAAAGTTAGCAGGATATAGAATTTTCTCTTAGATTCATACTGCATTATATATTTCCGGTATTTCAAAAAGAACTTAAGGTATGGTCAACTTGGCAAGTTGACCGGCAAATAATTTATTTAATCGTTATAACTTGCATCCTTCTTTTGGTTCCGTCAAATAATTTAAAGCAAAATCTAATTATGTCTTCTCACTTTCCGCAACTTCCGCTTCTTGCTCCATATTATCAAATAAATCAACTATTTTCTTGATTAATTTTGTTAAATACTCAAGTGTCTCTTCCACCGATCTAAAATTATTTTCAATCTCAAGCTTCATCGTCTCCTTTACTTGCTTAAACAGGACTGTTTTTGAATAATTATCCATCACAAAATTCATAAGTACCGGGAATTTGATTTTGTAATAATCTTCATTTTTACTATTCGGAAATATTAATGAAATTTTATCTCTCATAATCACAACCCTCTCAAACATAGCCAGCGAAGCATAGAATCTCAATATTGCAGTATCTATAAGTCTTTCCACCACAACCGGAAGTTTACCGAAGCGGTCAATCATTTCATCTTTTATTTCATCTACCTCTTCAATATTCAGCATTGAAAATAGCGCCGAGTAAAAACTTAATCTATCCGACTGATCCGGCATAAAAGCTGTTGGTATATTGATTTCAAAATACGGATCGACCGTTGTATCGGCTCTTTGCAATTGCTTCGGTAAATTTTTAAATACATCACTAAACTCATTAGTTTTAAGTTCTGCCACTGCTTCGTCCAGCAGTTTCACATACATATCAAAACCAACAGAATTAATAGAACCGCTTTGTTCTGTTCCCAGCAAATTACCTGCACCTCTAATTTCAAGATCGCGCATGGAAATATTAAAGCCCTCGCCAAGCCCGGAGTATTCTTCAATTGCCTGCATTCTCTTTACTGCTTTTTTTGTTATTGTGTTTAACGAAGGAACCAGAAGGTATGCAAATGCTTGCCTATCGGATCTACCTACTCTTCCACGCAATTGGTGAAGTTCGGCTAAACCAAATCTATCTGCTCGATTTATAATAATTGTGTTTACATTTGCAATATCTAATCCGGATTCAATTATTTTAGTACAAACTAACATTTGAATTTTTTGATTTAGGAAATCGTAGATTACTTTTTCTAATTCGCTGGGCTTCATTTGTCCGTGAGCAATACCAAGTTTAACTTGAGGAATATGTTTTTTGATATACATTGCAATCTTGTCAATTGATTGCACGCGGTCGTGCACAAAATAGATTTGACCGTTTCTCCTAATTTCGTGAAGCACCCATTCTTTTACTTTTACAATATCAAACTTTTCAACCTTCGTATAAATCGGCTGGCGATTTGGCGGAGGAGTTGCCATTATCGATAAATCCCTCGCTCCTAATAATGACATATTTAAAGTACGCGGTATTGGGGTTGCAGTTAAAGTAAGAGTATCAACATTGACTCTGAATCTTTTAAGCTTCTCTTTTGCTAAAACTCCAAACCGCTGTTCTTCGTCTATAATCAGCAGCCCTAAATCTTTGAAATTTATGTCTTTCGATAACAGTCTGTGTGTTCCGATAATAATATCGGATTTACCTTCGGACATTTCTTTGAGAATATCTTTCTGTTTAGATTTTCCCGAGAATCTGGAAAGTACCGAGATATTAACGGGATACTGTAACAGCCTGTCCTTAAAAGTGTTATAATGCTGCTCGGCTAATATTGTAGTTGGGACGAGCATGGCAACTTGTTTACCATCGCTCACAGCTTTGAAAGCTGCACGAACGGCAATTTCGGTTTTACCGAATCCGACATCCCCGCAAACCAACCTATCCATAGGGTTTTCCGATTCCATATCCTCTCTTACTTCTTCAGTAATTTTTATTTGATCGACCGTAGGTTCATAAAGGAAAGAGGCTTCAAGTTCTTTTTGCCAAACCGTATCGGCGCTAAAAGTATACCCTTTAGTTGCTTTTCTTTCTGCATAGAGTTTAATCAATTCACGCGCAGCATCTTTAATCTTCCCTTTAACTTTTTTCTTCGTGCTTTTCCATTCATTGCTTCCAAGCTTAGAAAGTTTAGTAGGCGCTTTATCTTGGGATGAATACTTTTTAACCAAGGATAAATAGTTTAAGTTTACATACACAACACCATCCTCGGCATATAGTATTTTTATACTTTCCTGATTAACCATACCAATTTTAATAGTTTCTAAGCCGTCATACTGTCCTATTCCAAAATTTTCGTGAACAACATAATCACCGCGTTTAATTGAAGTAAATTCTTTAATATTTGATTTTTTATTCTTTTTCTTTTTAATAATCCTTGTTCTGTAGGGCTTATTAAATACTTGATAATCCGTAAGCACAACTACTTTATCTTTCTTAGCAATAAATCCGCCTTTAATAGGTAATTCGGTAATTTTTATTCTACCGGAGTCTATTAAGCAAGCTGATTCGTTATTGTACTCACTTAGTAAATCTTTTAACCGTTTGGATTGAAACTCATTTTCCGTAGTAATAGTTAAGGAAAATCCGAGATCGCTGTATTTCTGAAGGAATGGAAAAAGAAGTTTAAAATTTGCATTAAATGCCGGAGGTGATGATAAATTCAGAGTTATTCTATCAGAATATCTTCCAAGTTCATCTTCTAATAACCAAGTTGCATTTTTTTTTAGTAGTTCTTCAATAGTACTGTTATCATAAACCACATTGTCGCTAACCATTTCAGGCTGACCTGGCTGTTTATTAAAGCATAACTCTTCTCTTAGTTCCTCGTCAAGTTCATTCTCATCATTATATGCTTCATCTACCGGCTGTTTTTGATCTGCTTTGAAGAAGCCTGTTAGTTCCGAATCGGATGCTAAGATAACCGGGTTCTCAACATAATCGAATATATCCGAGTTAAGATGTTTTTCTTCAGAACTAATTTTAGATGCAAGTGTAACAAACTCAATTTGACTAGAAGATCTTTGAGTTTCAGGATCGAAATATCTTATAGATTCAATAAAATCGCCGTCAAATTCTAAACGGCATGGACGATGTTCGCTGTACGACCAAAAATCGACAATTGATCCCCTCAAAGAATAAAAACCAACTTCACCAACTAATTTTTCTCTCTCATATCCCAACAAAGCAAAGTATTCCAATAATTCATCATAATTAAGCTCGCTCCCCATTTCTATTTTTGTCGTACTTTTTTCAATCTCGGACTGAGAAGGTAATTTTAGATTCAAAATATCATAGGTAGAAAGAAGAATAATGTTGTGCAAACCTTTCATTGCCGTCAGTTTTTCTTGTATTGTTTGAAAATCAATTTCAGGCAATGAAAGAGTATTTTTACCTAAGCCAAGGATATTCAGTTCTACATTCGTTTCAGTAACCAGCTGCCGTGTGGGCAATAGTAAGAAAATATTTCTTTTTAATTCTGATATTGTTTTTATAAGTAAAGATTTAACTGACGAAGGGATACTTGTCACCGGAATTATTTTATTTTCAGCGCTGTTCAAACTTATTTCCTGAAACAAAGAATTAACAGCAGCTATTTTTTCAAATTGATCAACTACTAAATTATTCATACAAGTTATTATAGTTTAATATTAAAGCTTATAATTGTAAATACAATAATCCATTCTTGCAATGATTTGCAGAATGAACACTCTAAATTTAGCTATCATAAAATAGAACAACAAGGGATTAAAAACACAATGAAAATTGGAGGTCTTTGTAAAAGTAAATCTATTTTCTCAAAGGACCCATTCTCAAATATTTTGCTTATTTAGTTTCTTATCTAAAAAAATCAAATCTTTTTTGTAATATTAGTGACGCTTGGTTTATTTGAGTTTTGTCTTATATTTATTTTTTCTTAAGTTTTAAGTGTTGCACAATTCTAATAACAAGAAAAGGATATTTACAATGCCGTTAATTAAAGCTCCCAGACATAAAGAATTAGAAGTAAGCGACTTAAAGTGGAAATGTGACGTTGGCTGTTTTGATTTCGAATCAACCGATAGTTTAACTCCCATCGAAGGAATTGTTGGTCAAGACAGAGCAATGAAAGCCCTAAAAATGGGCGTAAATATGAAAGGTCCAGGTTATAATATTTTTATTACCGGTCTATCCGGTACCGGAAAATTGACTACCATCAAAAAGGTGCTCGAAGAAATTCTGCCTCATAAACCCAGATTATACGATTATGCTTATGTAAATAATTTTAAAGATCCCGATCACCCAACTTTACTAATGTTTCCCGCAGGCAAAGCGAAAAAGTTTAAAAAAGATCTAGCACAAACCATAAAAATATTAAAAGACAATATACCGCAAATTTTAGATACCGAACCATTCCTTTCAAAAAGGAAAAAATTAATGAACGAGTACGGTTCTGCTCAACAAAAGGTAATGGTAGATTTTGAGAAGAAACTAAGTAAAGATCATCTTACGCTGGGACAAATAAAAGTAGGGGAAGTTGCTCGCCCCGAAATTCTTGCAGTTATTGACAATCAGCCCGTAATTATTCAGCAGTTAGAAGAATATGTTGCACAAAAAAAAATCACTCAACGTCAGGCGGATAAAATTGTACAGAAATACACGGATTACCAAGATGAATTGCAAATTATTTTTAAACAGAGCTTACAATTAACTCAAGAATTCCAGAGGAAACTTGGTGAACTGGAAACAGAGGCGGCAAATGATTTGGTTAGTTATTATATAGGACAATTAAAAACAAAATACAGAATTAAAACCGTAAGAAGATACCTTGACTGTATTGCAGAAAATATATTACAGAACTTGGAAGTATTTAAAGGTATAAATCCGGCACAAGCAAAAGCCGATGACGGTGTAGTTATAGATTATTTTAAGCCTTATGAAATTAATATCATACTAGATAATTCCAGAACCAAACAATGCCCGGTTGTAGTTGAAACATCTCCTACTTACAGCAATATATTTGGTTTAATTGAAAAGTTTACTGATACGTCTGGCGGATGGCGTGCAGATTTTACGTCCATCAAGGCCGGGTCGTTATTGAAAGCAAACGGCGGATATTTAGTTCTGAATGCAGCTGATGCAATTTCGGAAACCGGCGTGTGGAGAATGTTAAAACGAGTGTTGCTTCATGGTAAATTGGAAATTCAAGATCTGGGAAATGTCTTCCAGCTTACTCAGAGCATCTTAAAACCCGAACCTATTTTCATAAATACTAAAATTATTTTTATCGGGAATAATAATGTTTATTCATTGTTGTCTTCTTACGAAGACGATTTTAACAAGATATTCAAAATAAAAGCAGAATTTGATTACGAAATGAAAAGAACTCCTGAATCTCTTATTGAATATGCACGTGTAGTAAAAAAACTTGTTGCTACTGAAAAACTATTGGAATTTGATAAAAATGCAATAGGGAAAATTATTGAATACGGGTCGAGATATGCAGGTGAAAAAAATAAACTTACAACAAGATTTGCTTATATTGCCGATCTGGTTCGTGAAAGCAGTTACTGGGCCAAAAACGACAAAAAGAAACTCGTTGAAGCAAATCATGTTGTTCAAGCGTACAACGCATACCGTGAAAGACACGGGTTATATGAAAGCAAAATGCAGGAAATGATAACAGATAATACTATTTTAATTGAAACCAATGGAACAAAGATCGGTCAGATTAACGGATTGGCAGTCTACGAAAGCGGCAATGCTTCCTTCGGGAAACCTTCTAAAATAACAGCTTCTGTATCCTTGGGCACCGGCAACATTATAAATGTTGAACGGGAAGCAGGTTTGGGCGGCAGCACATACAATAAAGGAGTTTTAATTATCAGCGGCTATTTCAGGGAAAAATTCGGCAAAAAAATTCCCCTATCATTTACATCCAGCTTGGTTTTTGAACAAGGTTATGGAATGATTGACGGTGACAGTGCATCAATTACTGAAATTGCTGCAATGGTTTCAAGCATTTCTGAAATTCCTATCAAACAATCATTTGCAATTACCGGCTCGGTAAATCAAAAAGGAGAAATTCAACCTATAGGCGGAGTTAACGAGAAAATTGAGGGCTTTTTTAATGTATGCAAAGCTAAAGGTCTTACAAAACGACAAGGTGTAATTATTCCAAAGCAGAATGTAAAAGATTTAATGCTGAAAGATGAAGTTATAGAAGCGGTTAACAATAAAGAATTTCATATCTATCCTGCTGAAAAAGTAGAAGATGCAATTGAACTTTTAACCGGAATTAAAGCAGGCGCTCAACTAAAAAATGGAAAATATCAGGCAAATACGGTATTTGGTGAGGTAGAAAAGCATTTAAGAGAGATGAGAAAAATTATTAAACCTCCGGCACCAAAAAAAACCGATAACACAAAATCTAAAAAGAAAAAAACAAATAAAAGAAAATGAATGAACGGATAGTAAAAACTAAAGTTCTTGCCACAATAGGACCTGCATCGGATTCGGAAGAAAACCTTCTCTCTTTAATTGATGCAGGTGCGGATGCTTTCAGATTAAACTTTTCTCATGGAACTTATGATTATTATGAAAGTTTATTCCAAAAAATAAATTCCGTTTGCGAAAAAAAATCACTACCGATACCAATAATACAAGATTTGCAAGGTCCCAAAATTAGGATTGGTAATCTCGCTTCCGGAAGTATTAAAATTTCCAGAGGCGAAACGATTAAAATTACCGTTGAAAAGATTATAGGAACTCATGAAATTATTTCAACCTCTTATCCTTATCTTGTAGAAGACGCCGCTGCCGGCGATACAATATTAATCGACGACGGACTAATCCACTTGGAAATAATTGGCAAAGAAGATAATGCCGTTGTGTGTAAGGTAATAGAAGGCGGTCAACTTAAACCGCACAAAGGAATGAATCTGCCGGGGATGAAATTAAGCACTCCCGCTCTTACAGAAAAGGATAAGGAAGATTTGGAATTCGGATTAAAACATAGAGTTGATTTTATTGCACTCTCTTTTGTAAGACACTCAGAAGATATTCTGCATTTGCGGAATTGGCTTAATAAAAGAGGATCGGATAAACCGATAATTGCAAAAATAGAAAAGCCGGAAGGAGTTGATAATTTTGAATCGATTCTTGAAGCTGCTGACGGCATTATGGTTGCCCGCGGAGATCTGGGTGTGGAACTTCCGACTCAGCTTGTACCGATAATCCAAAAAAATATAATTAAACGCTGTAACGCTGTTGGTAAATTAGTAATTACCGCAACACAAATGCTCGAATCAATGATTCAGCATTCCGTTCCGACAAGGGCAGAAGCTTCCGATGTTGCAAATGCCGTTCTTGACGGGACGGATGTAGTTATGCTTAGCGGAGAAACCTCTGTTGGGAAATATCCCGTTGAAGCTGTAAAAATGATGAACGATATTCTTCTTACAACAGAATCACAATCCCAGTTTGCACCGGTCATTAAATATGATACGCCTTCTTCCATAACAGATAATCTTTTTGATGCTACCGGAAAAGGTTTTACGGACATTGCAGACCAAATCAACACTGCAGCTGTAGTAGTATTTACCCATTTCGGAAGAAAAGCAAAAGTAATGTCTAAGTTCCGACCAAGAGCTCCGATCTTTGCGGTTTCCAATAAATTTGAAACCTTAAATGTTCTTAATTTGTACCGTGGAATTGTTCCTCTCTATTTGGAAAAATTTGAAGATGAGGATACTTCAATCCTAGAGATAACAAATTATTTGAAAAAGAAAGGATATGTAAATAAAGGTGACGTTATTCTATTTACTTCAGGTGCACCTATTACCGATAAAGATCGAAGAAACTGGATAAGATTTTCGATTGTATAATTTTTAAAATGCATTCTGAAATTTTTATAAAACCGGTGCTCATTAAATTTCAAAGAACGGTTTTATTTATTAGTTACATTGTTCTGAATTTTCTAATTCTTCTTAAAATTCCGGCGTTGGAGATGTTATTTTTTTACGCTAAAGAATTGAAGGCTTATAATGGAGCTTAAACTTGCTAATTGGTGGAAACCTTTACCCAACGGAAAAATTCTCTGCACACTCTGTCCGCGTTATTGTACAATCGGAAAAGGACAAAAAGGATTTTGTTATATTCGTGAAAACATAGATAATACATTATACTCTATCGGTTATGGTCACCCTACGGGATTTGCCGTTGACCCTATTGAAAAAAAACCTTTAAGTCATTTCTTGCCCGGCACAGATGTATTAAGCTTCGGAACAGCGGGTTGTAATTTAGGTTGTAAGTTTTGCCAGAATTGGACCATGAGCAAAGCAAAAATGGATGAGACCTATTCTGTTGAGGCTTCACCGGAAGATGTTGTTCGTCTTGCAAAAAAAAATAATACCCCTTCCATCGCTTATACTTACAACGACCCAACAATTTTCGGTGAATATGTAATTGATATTTCAAAACTTGCTAGGGAAGAAAATATAAATTCGGTTATGGTAACAGCCGGTTATATCGATAAAAAAGCAAGAAAAGATGTTTACAAATATATTGATGCCGCAAATGTAGACCTTAAGGCATTTACAGAAACTTTTTATCACAAGTTAACTTTTTCTCATATAGCTCCGGTTTTGGACACTTTAAAGTGGATAAAGAACGAAACAGATGTTTGGCTGGAAATAACAACCCTTCTAATTCCGGGCGAAAATGATTCGCCGGAAGAAGTTCAACAAATGTGCGATTGGATTTTAGAACACTTGGGTGATGAAGTTCCTTTGCATTTTACCGCATTTCATCCCGACTTTAAAATGCGTGACAAACCTCCTACTCCACCCTCCACCTTAAACATGGCAAGAAATATAGCAATAAAATCCGGAATAAAATACTGCTACGTTGGAAACGTATTCAATCGCGAAGGGCAAACCACTTATTGCCCCAATTGCGGAGAACCGCTAATTATTAGAGACTGGCATTCGGTTTTAGACAACAAGTTGGTTAATGGAAAATGCTACAAATGCGGTAAAAAAATTGCCGGAGTGTTTTATCTATTTTAAACTTTAGATTCAGGGCTTTCATTTTTAGTCATCTCCATTAAAAAAAATATATCTAATCACATCCATCCGAAAGTTTTGAAGATTCGAAAAAAAAGTTTAATTTCAGTTAAAAACCCAAACAATTAGTTACAACCAAAGGAAAATAAGTCGTTCTTATGAAATAAATCCAATGGCGGTGGACGTTTCACCCTTTTGGCACCTTCTGAAATATGGTTGCAAACATACTTTAGAGATAAATAAAAAGGCAAACAAGTTCTTATTCTTTCTACAAAATTTGAAAATGCAATTGTTTTTTGAACAACGGTTCTTTTAATCAATTGTAATAATAAATATGTAATAAGAGCAATATAAATCTGTGATTTTACCGCATTTTTGCTTGTCCCAAGGAATGATTTAATCTGCAAATTCTGCTTGATCGCTTTGAAAAACGTTTCAATATCCCATCGCTATTTATATAGAGCGGCTATCGTTTCGGCTTTCCAGTCTAATTGATTTGTGATTATTTCTATTACTTTATTTTCATCTGCCTTATAAACGTGAACTATTCGTAGTTTTTCTTCGCTTATTCCAACCTCCCTGGCTTTCTTTGAACTTAGCTGGATTATTTCATCTTTTAGAACTGTATCGTCCGCATTTTCCGGCAAATCAGTTTCTGCTATCGGCGTTATTATTGTATCCTTCTTTATCCTTGTTACAAAAACGTTCTTTGCCCTTATTCTGCTTAGCATTAACGTGAAATCCAAATATGCGCGGTCTTCTACTATTATTGTCTCTTTCGGAAATACTAAATTCTCAAACCCTTTGATGTCATGAACTTTCGCTTCCGAAATATTTACGATATCCGGTATCATCAGTGTATCATCCCAACATGTATGTATCTTTATTCCACCTTTAGCTGTCCGATACTTTGCCCAGTTAATCATTGATAAGCATACCGATATTATTGTGCTGTCAATTATTTTGATTGTTTTATTTTTTACTTCTTCTATTATTATTTTTTTATGTGCTTTGGACAATATCTTTTCATAATGCCTAAGAGTCTGATAATAAAGGGCTTCGTAGACTTGGTAGTTCCTTTTCTTATTCCCGTCGCTCATCGTTGAACGAGCCGGCGACTGTTCTAAACCCAAGTCCTTGATAAAGGTTCCGCTTATGCCTATGCCCGTTGATATGTCGCTTAGCGTTATACTCTTATTCAGCTGTCCGAAAATCATCGCTACAAATTGATCGTAGGCTTTATATTTTGAACAGCCCTTATTACTTTGATATTGAGATACCAAATTGTTAAATATGTCTTTGGGGATTAAATCTATAATTTGGCGTATTAACGGTTTATTATTATTTTTCGTGCGACTAAAAAGCTCCATGATTTATCCTTTGTTTTTCGTAATTCAAAGATAAGGAGCTTTTTAGGTTTTTCTAACTTTCGGATAGTTGTGATATCTAATTACCATTATTTAACAATTTATTAACGTTTAAATATGTATATTCAATAAATTAAACAAAACATATATTGAGGGAAAGAAAATTATGGATAATATAATTCTTAACATACAAAACTATATTGCTGAATACGGTATGAAAGTTATAGGTGCAATATTGATTTTGGTTATCGGATTGTGGATAACAAAATTAATAACCAAAGCTTTTAGAAAACTACTCGCAAAAAAAGAAGTTGATGAGACATTAATTAAATATTTTACAGCTTTAGTAAACATATCATTAATTGCTTTTGTTGTAATTGCAGCTATCAGCAAAGTTGGAGTTGAGACAACCTCATTTGTAGCTGTGTTAGGCGCGGCCGGATTAGCAGTTGGATTTGCACTGCAAGGCTCGCTTTCAAATTTTGCATCCGGTGTAATGCTAATTATTTTTAAACCGATAAAAGTTGGTGATTACGTTGAAGGCGGCGGAATGGAAGGAATTGTTGAAGAAATTGGAATTTTTGTTACTACATTAATTACTATTGATAATAAAGCCGTTTTTGTACCCAATGCAAAATTAACCGCAGATAACATTGTTAATTATTCAACAAAAGATCTCAGAAGAGTTGATTTGGTCTTCGGGGCAGCATACAAGGAAGACATTGATAAAGTCAGATCTATAATTAGCAAAGTCTTAAATGATAATTCAAAAGTTTTGAAAGAACCAAAACCCGATATTTTAGTTAGCCAATTGGCTGATAGCAGTGTGAATTTTAAAGTGAGACCATGGTGCAAAACAGATGATTATTGGGATGTATATTATAGTGTAACTGAAGACATTAAGAAAAATTTTGACAATCGAAATATTGAAATTCCATTTCCACAAAGAGTTGTACATACAGTTAAAGATTAATTATTTTGTAAATATTAACAACTAACTTTATTAGGAAATTAGAAAATGCATGAAAAAAGTCTGAAATTATTAAACAAAGCTGTTGCAGATGAACTCTCGGCTGTTCATCAATATATGTATTTCCATTTCCATTGTGATGATCAAGGTCTTGATTTACTTGCCGGATTATTTAGACGAACTGCAATAGAAGAAATGATGCACGTTGAACATCTTGCAGAAAGAATTTTATTCTTAAAGGGCGATGTTGAAATGAAAACAGGCATGGAAACCAAAAGCATTAATTCTGTAAAAGAAATGCTGGAGTTAGCAAGACAAATGGAACAAGAGAGTGCGAGAGATTATAATCTTTGGGCAAATGAATGCTCAGCAAATGCCGACTCTGTATCTAAGAAATTATTTGAGGATTTGGTCGCCGATGAAGAGCGCCATTTCGATCAATACGATACGGAATTAGAAAACATGTCAAAATTCGGTGATAACTATCTTGCGCTGCAATCAATTGAGCGAAGCAAAAATAGAGCTACAGGACAAGCAGAATAAATAATAAACCCGGTGGTAAGCCGGGTTTATATATTGCTACTTTTTCGTTATTATTTTTTTGTTGATGTGGAAATGCCGCGTAAAACCGGTTTTGATATTATTAAGGAAGTCCGAAAGCAAAATGTAAATCCAAAATTTATATTTGTAACCGGATACAACCAATATGCGATAAAAGCAATCCGCGTTGCAGCATTTGATTTTCTTGTAAAACCGATAGATATTGATGAACTAGAAGATGCCCTCAACAGATTTTATGAAAGCCAAATTACGAACGAACCAAATGGAATTCCGGTTGACCTAATTAAAAAGTATAGCCTAACCGAAAGGGAAGTTGAAATAATAAACAACCTTATGGTAGGCAAAAGCATTAAAGAAATTGCGGAAGAATTAAATTTAAGCAAACTTACCGTAGATGCACACCGAAAACATATCCTTAAAAAACAAAATTTCATTCAACTGCAGAGTTAATTGGGTTTATTACGGCAAAGTAAAATTAAAAATTTCGTTTAAAAAAATAAGAGCCGCTAATGCACGAATTAAATTTCTTCACAAAATTAACTTACTAATTCATTAAAAAGCGGGATATTTGGTGAATCAATTCACAGAACGTAGCAAAAACTCCACATCCATTTTTAAATAATTACAGTAATTGTAAATAATAAAAATTTTGAAGAACATTTACTTCAGTCACATAAATAAGGCATTACAGGCAGCAGTTTTTTTAATACCAAACATAAAGCAAACACACTTTAGGAAAAATCTACAAAATCATCAAACCGGACAACATATCCAAGTACCTATTAATAGGTATGCAATTTATTTACTTAATGGGTATAGATTAATTGATTTTATTTTAGTAAATATATTACAGTTTA
This sequence comes from uncultured bacterium, assembly GCA_965554225.1. Taxonomy (GTDB): domain Bacteria; phylum Bacteroidota; class Ignavibacteria; order Ignavibacteriales; family Melioribacteraceae; genus BMS3ABIN04. Next base: position 25,771 of record CBEVZC010000015.1, read on the forward strand.
TTAACAAAAATATAAGACCAAAGCAAAACATTAAAATGCAACGAAGAAAAATAATTCCCTACAACCCGAAACTAAAACAACTTGCACGGGACTTAAGAAACAACAGTACAAAATCGGAAGTACTACTATGGAATTATCTTAAAGGAAAACAACTAAAAGGATATGACTTTCACAGACAAAAACCGATCGGCAATTTTATAGTTGATTTTTTCTGTAATGAATTGATGCTGGCAATTCAAATAGACGGTGAAAGTCATTATGGTAATGAAGAAAAAGATAAAGAAAGACAAAAAGAAATTGAAAAATTTGGTGTTAACTTCTTAAGATTTGATGAGAGTGAGATTTATTATAATTTGGATGATGTGGTTAAAACTATTGAAGAATGGATTGATGAGAATGGTTAAATTTTTCCCAGGTAATCTAAGTTTATTGACACACCCCCAAACCCCCTCTCTAGAGGGGACTTTTAAAACATCCCCTCTCGAGAGGGGAACGTCGTAAAGCGACAAGCTTGCCCGCCAGCTTTTTGGAGGGGGGTGTGTTAAAGAATCTCCACCATCTTGGTGGACGAATGGTATGTTGCTTTTACCTGCCCGGCGCGGTTCCATTAAAGAAAAGGTGGAAAATTTTTTAGCACCTTTTAATGGTATTAATAGGTATGTAATTTACCTATTAATGGGTATTTACTAATTCATACATAAATAATAAATTTAATAATGATATTTCTAATGAAAACGATTACGAATTTTACTTGATTAAAATTATTCGGGAAAGGGTTGATGAACTATTTTCTACAAGCTGTTAAATGATCAGACAAAACGACTAAAATAAACTTCCGGTAGAAAAAATTAGGGATGTAAATAATATGTTATCCAACAATAAAGCAGCTTTTGAACTAACTAAATAAATTTTCCAAAGATGTAAAATTTATAATTAAATCGTTTTTACGAATTTTATACGAGTCTTTTATAAACGGAGATATACAATAATTAGTCCCTTGAGGATATATTTTTCTAAATGCAATTAAAGATTTAGTATTAAAGTTATCGGGATTTATTTTACATTCAATTGCGTCAACTTTATCGTCATTTCTTTATAATTATAAAATCTATTTCTCTTCCGGATTTATCACGCCAGTAAAATAAATTTCTTTCTTTTTTAGTTGCTGCAAGAGTAGATGATCCTGTTGCTAAAATTTTCAAACTTGGAAAAGAATCGGTAGCAATTTTTAATAAATTACTTGGATCAGCCAATTTATGCACTTCATCAAACACAACAATTTTGTTATTATCTAAATCGTTAAAGAATATTTCGGGATCTTCCAACCTCCTAACAACCGAAGGCAAATCACAATTCATATAAATTGATTAGGGTAACATTTTAGCTAATGTGGTTTTTCCCACATGTCTAACGTCCGACAACCAAACAATCGGTCGTTTTTCCCACCCATTTTTAATTTTTTTAATCCAAAATACTCGTTTTATCATATTATTTTAAATTATACTTTATAATTAGACGTCCAGATATAAAGTATACTTTATATAAAGTCAACATATTTTCTAAAATGCAATAAAAGCTCAATTTAATTGTCAGATAATAAAATGGCATCCCTTATGGAAATGCCATTTTTAATTTAGATATTTACTAAATATTAATATCTATAATGATCCGGTTTGTAAGGTCCTTCAACCGGAACACCGAGATATTCGGATTGTTCTTTTGTAAGTTTTGTTAAATGAACTCCAAGTTTTTCCAAATGTAAACGAGCAACTTCTTCATCAAGATATTTCGGTAATCTATAAACATCTACTTTGTAATCTTTCTGCCATAATTCAATTTGTGCAAGCGTTTGATTTGTAAACGAATTACTCATTACAAACGAAGGGTGCCCCGTTGCATTACCAAGATTAACAAGTCTGCCGTCTGAAAGTAATATTATAGAATGACCGTCGGGGAATACATATTGATCAACCTGAGGTTTAATGCTAATATGTTCTATTCCCGGGTAGCTCTTTAACTTCTCTACTTGAATTTCATTATCAAAATGACCAATGTTACAAACAATTGCACCGTCTTTCATTTTTTCCATATGCTCAATTTTAATAATATCTTTATTTCCGGTTGTAGTTACAAAGATATCTCCGACGCTTAAAAATTCCTCAAGTCTTTTAACTTCAAAACCTTCCATAACAGCCTGGAGCGCACAAATAGGATCAATTTCTGTAATATGAATTCTGGCTCCAAATCCTTGTAAAGATTTTGCCGATCCTTTACCTACATCACCGTAACCGCAAACAACTACATTTTTTCCGGCAACCATTATGTCGGTTCCTCGTTTAATTCCATCCGCCAAAGATTCTCTACATCCGTATAAATTATCGAATTTAGACTTAGTAACCGAATCATTAACATTAATAGCAGGAAATAGAAGTTTGCCGGCTTCTTTCATTTGGTATAAGCGATGCACTCCGGTTGTTGTTTCTTCCGAAACACCTCTAATTTCATTTGCTATTTTATGCCATTTATCATTAGTTTCGTTGTAAGTAGATTTCAATTTTTTGAAAAGTTCAATTTCATCTTCAGAAAGATATTCTTTATCTAAGATAGAAGGATTATCTTCAGCTTCAACTCCTTTGTGAATCATAAGGGTTGCATCTCCGCCGTCATCAACAATAATATTAGGACCGGAACCGTCGGGCCAAGTTAGCGCACGTTCCGTACACCACCAGTATTCTTCTAATGTTTCACCTTTCCATGCATAAACCGGCACACCGGCTTCGGCAATTGCCGCTGCCGCATGGTCTTGAGTAGAATAGATATTGCAGCTCGCCCAGCGAACATCCGCGCCTAGTTCAGTTAAAGTTTCTATCAGTACTGCGGTCTGAATTGTCATGTGAAGTGAGCCCATGATTTTAGCACCTTTCAAAGGTTTTGTTTCCCCGTATTTCTCACGCAGCGCTATTAAACCGGGCATTTCCTTTTCTGCCAAGCTAATTTCTTTTCTTCCCCAATTTGCTAAAGATATATCTTTAATTTTATACTTAAGGGTATTTACATCATTATTTAAAATGTCTTGTTCCATTTCTATTTTCCTTTGCTAGTTTTATATTTTTTAAATTTCGGTACCAAATCTAACTTCTCCCATGTAAAGTCTTTATCGTTTCTTCCAAAGTGACCGTAGGCAGTAGTTTTTTTATATATTGGTCTTGCTAACTTTAGTCTTTTAATTATTCCATTAGGAGTTAAATCAACTTCTTTCATTATCATTTCTTCTATTTCTACATCCGGTATAACTCCGGTTCCGTTTGTATCAACATGAACGGAAACAGGTTCTACAACTCCAATTGCGTAAGCTAACTGTACCAAACACTCTTTAGCTAATTTTAAAGCAACAACATTTTTAGCAATATGTCTGGCCGCATACGTAGCACTTCTGTCAACTTTTGACGGATCTTTCCCCGAGAATGCTCCGCCGCCGTGAGGAGCCCAACCGCCGTACGTATCCACTATAATCTTTCTACCGGTCAAACCGCTATCTCCATGTGGTCCCCCAATTTCAAAACGACCGGTGGGATTTACAAAATATTTTGTCTTTTTATCAAGATACTTTGCAGGAATAACTTTCTTAATTACATTTTTAATTACATCGGCTTTAATTTTACTTTGACGCACATTTCCGTCATGCTGAGTGGAAATAACAACAGCATCAACTCTCAGCGGTTTGTTATTGTCGTCATATTCAATTGTAACTTGAGATTTAGCGTCCGGTCTTAAATAAGGCATTAATTTGGGTGTTCTCTTTCTAATATTCGATAACTTTTTAACTAACTTATGCGCATATACAATCGGCATCGGCATATACTCTGCTGTTTGATCGCATGCATAACCGAACATTAGTCCCTGATCACCTGCTCCCCCTTTATCAACTCCCATTGCAATATCGGGTGATTGAGAATGAATTGCATTTAATACAGAACAAGATTCGGAATCGAATTTATAATCTGCTTCCGTATAACCGATTTCTTTTACTATTTTTCTGGCTATTGTGGGAATATCAACATATGCGGTTGTAGTAACTTCGCCGCCGATCAAAACCAAACCGGTTGTAACAAATGTTTCGCAAGCTACTCTTGCTTTCGGATCTTGTTTTAAAATTTCATCGAGCACCCCGTCAGAAATAGCATCCGCTACTTTATCAGGATGTCCTTCGGATACTGATTCCGATGTAAATAAATAAGACATTTAGGCCTCTGTTAAGTAATTGTTATATATTTAATTATAATATTTTAAGCAAAGAGTAAACTTATAGAAATTCGTTCCTATATTCAAATTATATTGGATAATCGATATTTATATTCATAGTTTTAACTTGATTAGTAATTTTTAATAAAACAATTATAGAACGATGAAAATATCTAATAAAGTAACAAATTTATTTAAAATTGAATATCCTATAATACAAGCGGGAATGGTTTGGGTTTCCGGGTGGAAATTAGCATCCGCAGTATCAAATAACGGTGGACTAGGACTAATAGGAGCAGGATCTATGAAACCCGAATTACTGCGCGAGCACATTAAAAATTGTAAAAATGCCACCGATAAGCCGTTTGGAGTTAATATTCCTCTTTTGCGCAGTGATGCCGAAGATTTGGTAAAAGTTACAATTGAAGAAAATGTTAAAACTGTTTTTACATCTGCCGGTCATCCCGGAAAATTTATTGACATTTTAAAAAAGAATAATATTAATGTTGTTCATGTTGTACCGTCGTTAAAATTTGCAAAGAAAGCCGAAAGCGTAGGCTGCGATGCAATAGTTGGGGAAGGCGTAGAAGCCGGCGGACATAATGGAGCTGATGAAATCACAACTTTCTGTCTAATCCCCGAACTAGTCGATTCGCTAAGTATTCCGGTAATAGCTGCCGGAGGTATTGCAGACGGAAGAGGAATTTTAGCCGCACTGGCTCTCGGCGCCGAAGGAGTGCAAATTGGGACCCGTTTTGCTGCAACCGTTGAGTCTTCGGCTCATTCCAATTATAAAAAAATGTTAGTTGAAACTAAAGAAAACGATACTGTATTAATTTTGAAAAAAATCGGTTTGGCACGCGTTATTAAAAATCAATTCAGCAATTCAGCTGCTCAATTGGAAAGCAGCGGAGCAAGTAACGAAGATCTATTACGTTTACTTGACAAAAAAAGAGAGAAATTAGGGATTTTTGAGGGCGATTTGGAAAACGGAATGATTGAAGCAGGTCAAAGTGTTGGACAAATTGATAAAATTCTTACCGTAAAAGAACTCTTTAAAAAACTAATAACTGAATTTGACGACTCTTTTCAAAATCTAAAAAAAGAAGTCCATTAGAAAATTACGACCTATTACATTCTGTCTTTCTAATTATTTAAGTTTTTTATATTTTATTACTATATTTTATAAACAATTTGGATGTAATTTTAAAATGCCGGAAAATAATATTTTAAAATTCAGCTACACTTTTGAGAGCGTTGAAGGAAACAATAAAAAGTTCGAAATTAATATTGACCCTCAAGCTTTAGAAGTAATTCGAGAACAAGAAAATAACTTGCCCGAATGGACCAAATTAAAAAGCTTTAAGTGTCCGCATTGCCCGTTAGATGAAGATAAAAATGAATACTGTCCCCTTGCAATAAGTATAAGACAAGTTTTATTGTTTTTCAACGACGTTCCCTCATACGAAAAAACAAAAGTTACCGTTAACGCTAAAGAAAGACAATATGTTAAAAATGTTGCTATACAAACCGGTGTAAGCAGCTTAATGGGAATAATTATGCCTACAAGCGGCTGCCCGATTTTAGCAAAACTAAAGCCGCTGGTCAAATTTCATTTGCCATTCTCTACAATTGAAGAAACTGAATTCAAAGTCTTCTCGATGTATTTACTTGCGCAATATTTTAAAATGAAAAACGGCAAAGAGCCTGATTGGGAAATGAAAAATCTGAATGAAATTTATAACGAAATACTAATTCTTAACCAAAATGTTGCTGAAAAAATTTCAAAGATTGAAGCTATGGATGCAGGAATAAACGCAGTTGTGATCTTAAATAATTTTGCCGACTCAGTTACTTTCGGGCTTGATACCCAAGACCTTTCCCATTTAGAAGGATTTTTTAAAGAACTAATCTAGTTATTTTGATCGAACGAAATTTATATGAAACTCAAACAAATTCTTATTTTCATACTGCTAATTTTTAATTTTTCCAAACTTACTTCTGCACAAAATTTTAATATTGACGTTTTCCCAAACTCAAAATTATATGAAAAATATTTTGCCGATGCATTATCACCTCAATTTTCAATATCAAAACATTTTGAATCGACTCAATGGTTTGGAAACGTAGGAGGTGAACTTCCCATTTTTAATGTTGGTGTTTCAAATCTTTTATTGCAGTCCTCAATTAACACAACCGTTTTTAATACTCTTATTAAAACTCCAGGACATATACAGGTTTTTACAGTTGATTACCGGGTTGATTTTACCTTTGACACGGAAATTTCAAAATATTTATTTGCCCGATTTATTTGGGGACACGTAAGCGCTCATTTTTCCGATGACGGAATAACCCAACTAAAACACTTCCCCATAAGTTATGTTAGAGATTATATCGGTCTGCACTTTGAAAGGAGACTACCATCGCTTAACGGAAAATTTTATATAGGAAGCTTTATTAATTTTCACAACGAACCGGCGTTGGATAAACACACAACCTTTCAGGTCGGCGGTGATGGGGGAATAAATATTGGGAATAAGATTTTAATCTATGCAGCCATCGATATAAAAATAAAATCGGAAGTAAATAACGGAACGACACAAAGTTACCAACTCGGACTAAGATTCCCATACGGGGAAAAGATGTATTTTAGGTTGGCTTATACTCATCGCAGAGGATTTGAAGAAAGAGGTCAGCTCTACAATCTAAAAGATAATAAAAACTTATTAGGTCTTTTCATTGATTTCTAAATTTCAAAAAATAGCTATCATATTTATCATCTTAATTTTTTTTATTAAAATAAATGCTCAAGAAAAACCGGCTAAACCATTTTTTAACAGAAAAAATATTTCCATAATTTCTATTTCCGGTGTACTTGGGTTTACGTTAGTCGACTCATACATCGCTTGGTGGAAAGATGATTTTAAACCGTTTAACTTCTACAAACAGCCTGCCGGTAAAGATTGGTTTAATGAACCCGGAATTTTAGGAATCGATAAAGTCGGACATTTTTATACCTCATATTTCTTCTACAAGGAATCTAAAAATATTCTATTGTGGGGCGGTCATTCCGAAAGTTTTGCCAAGTGGTTTTCTTTCGGTGCAAGCAGCGGAATAGCTTTGTTAATTGAGTTAGGAGACGGATTTTCAAATTTCGGTTTTGATTACCAGGATTTGATTTTTAATCTTGGCGGATTGACTTACGGATTTCTGCAGGATCAAATCCCGTTCCTTAACAATTTTAACATTAAATGGAGTTTTATTCCGACAAAGGGATTTAGATTTCCTCCCCGCTTTACCGAAGATTATGATGCGCATATTTATTGGCTTACTATAAACATGCATAATCTGATTGGGAATAAATTGGGATTTGAATGGCCCGAGCTTATTCAACCCGCTGTTGGTTTCAGTGTGGCAAATAACGGAAGCAGACGGGAGTTTGTATTTGGTATTGATTTTAACTTTGCTTCGTTATTTAGCCCTTCAAATAATAATTCCAAACTAATTAAAAATACAATTGATCTCTTTCACTTCCCCGCACCCGGTATAAAATACTCCAAATATCACAAACCGGAATATCGCTTATTTTTGTTCAATTAATTTAGTATTATTAATAGTTTAAAAACTTTTAAAATTGGTATGAAACGTATTACAATATTAGGGTCCACAGGATCGATAGGATTAAATACATTAGATGTTGTGAAAAATCTTAATGATAAATTCGTAATTGAGGCAATTACAGCTAATAACAATATTAATTTGCTTGAAAAGCAGATTCTTGAATTCAAACCTTTATTTGCTGTAGTAAAAAACAAGGACAAAGCTGCCGAACTTAGAAACAGAGTTGGAAATATTTGTACAATTCTGGAAGGAGAAGAAGGACTGATTGAAATTGCACGAAACGGTAATTATGATATCCTTGTTTCCGCTCTTGTAGGATTTGCAGGATTATTTCCAACTATTGAGGGTATCAAACGAGGCAAAAGAATTGCTCTGGCAAACAAAGAAACCCTTGTTGCTGCCGGAGAAATTGTGATTGATTTATTAAATAAAAATAATGCGGAATTACTTCCGGTCGATTCGGAACATAGTGCAATTTTCCAATGTCTTGTAGGCGAAAAGTACAACGAAATAAAAAAACTAATTGTTACTGCTTCCGGCGGACCGTTTTTGAATAAATCTGTAGATGACTTAAAAACAGCAACTATTGAACAAGCGCTAAATCACCCCAACTGGAATATGGGAAACAAAGTAACTATAGATTCTGCAACAATGATGAACAAAGGGCTCGAGGTAATTGAGGCGCATTGGCTTTTTAACCTGAACAGAGATAAAATTGATGTCGTAATTCAGCCTCAATCCATAATTCATTCTATGGTAGAGTTTATTGACGGATCAATTAAAGCACAATTAAGCATTCCCGATATGCGCATTCCAATCCAATACGCACTAACTTACCCTGAGAGGTTAGAGAGTAATTTCGTAAAAACGGATTTCCCTAAATTGCACGAATTATCATTTTTTGAACCGGACGAGGAGAAGTTTAAATGTTTAAGTTTAGCCTTTAATGCAATGGAACTGGGAGGTGTAACTCCCTGTATACTAAATGCGGCAAACGAAATTGCAGTAGAAAAATTTCTAGGGGGAAAAATTTCTTTTATTCAAATACCTCAATTAATCGAAGAATCTCTAAACAAAGTCTCAAACAATTTCGATTTAAATTTAGAAACAATTTTAGAATGCGACCATCAAACTAGGGAATTGGCATCAAAAATTTTTAACTAAGGAGATTAGATTTTCATGGAATATGTAATTTATTTTATAATAACTATAGGCATTTTGGTTTTTGTTCACGAATTCGGTCACTTTGCAGCTGCTAAGATATGCAAAATGAGAGTAGATGTTTTTGCCCTTGGAATGGGCAAAAGATTATTTGGCTGGAACAAATTAACCGGATTTGTCTGGGGCGATTTACCAAAGGATTTTGACGGTCAAGGTCATACTGACTATAGAGTTGCTTTACTTCCGCTCGGCGGCTACGTTAAAATTGCGGGAATGGTTGATGAGAGTTTCGATACAAAATTTGCCGAAGAAGAACCCAAACCCTATGAATTTAGAGCAAAACCTACTTATCAAAAATTATTTGTAATTACTGCCGGCGTAATGATGAATCTTGTTTTAACCGTGGTAATTTTTTGGGGTATTAATTTTTACCAAGGAAGACAAATAATTAAGACAACAAAAATTGGAGCCGTACAAGATACAAGTCTTGCAGCAAAAGTCGGGTTTAAAACTAATGATAAAATAATTGCGGTAGATAATAAAAATGTAAAAAACTGGCAGGATATGAATCTTGCTTTTGTTGAAAATATAGGAAAAGATCTTAAAGTTGAAATACAAAGAAGAGGTAAAGATACATCATTAAGCTTGCCGAGCAGTATCATATCGAAAAAAGTTATTAAAAGCGGCTCATTTCTGCCTATCTCTTATACGAAACCTTTAATTGAAGAAGTTATGAAAGATTCACCTGCGGGAACTGCGGGAATTAAAGCAGGCGATATTTTTCTAAAAATAAACAATGCGCCGGTTGAAAATAGTGCACAATTAATAAAAATCATTTCCTCCAGCAAGAACAAAGACCTTTCAATTTTAACATTGCGGGGAAAGGATACCGTTGCTATTTCAGTTAATCCCGGAATTTCAGGCAAAATTGGTGTTGCTATTAGAGATATTTATACCGGTCCAGTTGAAAAAGCCGAATACGGATTTTGGGGTTCATTTAACCAATCCGTTGCTAATATCGGTCGTTATACAATGCTTACTTTTTCTATGGTCGGTAATATAATTAATGGCGATGTTGAATTTAGTTCAGCATTCGGCGGGCCTGTAAAAATTGCAAAATATGCAGCTCAATCGGCAGATGCCGGAATAATTACTTTCTTATTCTTCTTGGCAATGCTGAGTTTAAGTTTGGCTATAATTAACATTCTTCCCTTCCCTGCTTTAGACGGCGGACATTTTGTTATTATTTTTATTGAAGGAATTATGGGAAGAGAACTCCCCGTAAAAGCAAAGATTGCCATTCAGAATTTCGGATTTGTAGTACTTTTACTTTTAATGGTATTTATTATTTACAGCGATATTATCAGCTTATAAGTTGCATATCATTAACTAAATTCCTTAAAGGAACTTGGTTAATTCTAAATTTAAGAGGAAATAAAGATGGTATCCTATTGAAAGACACCATCTTTGGAAGAGAGAAGGTTAAAAATTTTTCAAACAACATTATTTCTTAACAATAATATCAATTACGTATTTAAAACCCGGTTTGAAGGTAAACTTTTTTGACTCACTTTTATCGTATGGATATTTTGTAAATATTAAATTGTATTGCCCGGGCTGAATATTTGTAATTAAATAGTTCCCGTTTTCATCTGTTGCCGCACCAATTTTAGTATTCTTTAATATTATATTGGCTCCAAGAATGGATTTATTTTTTTCAGAATTAAACACTCTTCCGGTTATTGTTGCTGTTTCACTTTTCTTTTCATTTTTAGCTCTTTTCAATAAGAAATGGATATGAGAACTATTTTCAGCTCCATCCAACTTAAATAAAATTGGAATTGCAACCTGAACTTTGACCGGTTTTCCTCTCTGCATTCCGGGAACAAATTTAGTTTCTTTAACGGCTTTTATTGCAGCTTCGTCGCATCCAGCTCCAATTCCTTTTATAACTTCCGCTTTATCAACATCTCCCTTTTCATTGATATATGCTTTAATAAAAACTCTACCCTGTACGCCGGCTCGTTTTGCAATTTCAGGATATACTATTTTTTCTTGGATTCCTTGAAGACCGCCAATAGGACTCGGCATTTGTTCGACAGCAACGAAATAGTTGTCATTAATTTCTCCTATAGATTCAAAATTAAAATCTATTTCTGATTTTCTTGTTAGTTTTAATTTTACTTTTTCTTCTTTGTTTACACTCCCAATTGCATCCAAATCAATTCTAAATGGTACTATTTTTCCGTGAAGTTTCCCCGGTTTAAATTCCAAACTTTCAAATATTGGTATTAGCTTTGTTGTCAACAATTTAGAGTCTGAAAAAATGTTTTCTTCCTTTAATTCAGGAGTTGATGATATCATTCCCATAACGTAGCCTTTAGAATATCTATCTTTTATCATAATCTTTTCTACTTTCCCGGATTTTCCAATATACAATCTATACCCAATCGGAAAATATATTTTCTTGTCAGGGCTCATTTTATGCAGGTCAAGGAGTATTGAACTTAACTTAGCTTTAAAATCTAATTCTTTAGTTTTATTTGTTGGCTCAACAGGTACTTTGGTAGAATTGGCATCAAGATAAATTTGATTGTAATTCTTAAGTATTTCTACTTTGTTTTTCTTTACTCCACACGAAAATAGTAATGCAGAAAGAAAAAACAGAACGATTATTTTTTTCATTTTTTACCTCACAATGATGGTGTTACAATTACTTGATTTTTTAAATATCCTTTAACCTCAGTGGTTGGTAAACTATTGAACAGCAATTGAATCATCTGCTGCTGTTTATTTACCTGCCAAATTGTGGCATTTAATTGTTCTTTATAATTCAAAGTTTTTGAATAGAAGAAAAGCGATATTAGCAAAAGCAGCAGAGCTAATCCCGAAGAAATTGCAGCTGGCAAATATCTCTTTATAAAATTCGGACTATTCCGCCGGTTTTCTTTTTCACCAATGGAATTAAGAATTCTCTTTTCCAACTCCTCGGGAAATTCCGCAGCAGATGCCTGTAGAGAGGTTTTAAGAATATTCTGCTGTTTAAAGTATTCCCTTGCTTCTTCATTTTGTGAAAGTTGAGTAAATAAAATTATTTCGTCTTGTTTACTTAACTCATTATCGAAATACATATTTATTGTTGATTTAATTTTTTCCGTGCTCATTTTTGCTCCAAATTAATTTACAATAAAGTTAAACCGTGCAAATTAATTCATAAAATTATTTTTGAAATTCGTTTAATTAATTTCTGTCTTGTTTTGTACAGCCTGCTTTTTACAAGCTCCTCTTCAATTTCCAATACAGATGCAATTTCTTTATAAGTAAGTCCGCCGTATTCTTTAAGTAAGTATGCATCTTTTTGCTCAACCGGCAATAAATTAAGTTCTTGTAAAATAAGTTCTTTCATTTCTTTAAGCTCAAAATTATTTTCAACATTTATTGTCGACTCAACGTTTACATTCTCTAGCTTTTCATGACCGTGCTGGTCAACTTTAACTTTTTTTCTTCTATAGAACGCATAGACCTCATTCCTGGAAGTTTTAAAAAGCCAATAACCAACGCTGTTTTTATTTTTGAGTCCTCTCAGGTTTTCAAATAACTTCATAAAAACGTTTTGGATAATATCTTCGCAAATAATTTTATCGCCGACCATACGCAAAACATAATTATACAACTTAGTCTTGTAACGGTTGTAAATGAGTGTAAATTCAATTATTTCTTTCGAAGAATTTTCCAAAATATCTGTTTGTTTATATTAAAGATGCTTTTAAAGGAAAAATGTTTCCTATATTTATTTTTATTTACTCTTAATCCTAATCCGTACTCAAGTATAAAGTTCAAAGTTATAAAGTTTAGTATTGAAATTCTTGTCCTTTTTTCATCGATGAATTTAGAGGCTGGTGTATATTCAGCATATAAGTCCCACCTCTATATAATTCCGGTTTTAACGAAGGAGATGCCGGTATTGCGGAAATTGAAAACCGGCATGACATAAAAAATTTGTCATTCTTATTTAGTTGCATTAAGAATTCCTGCCTGTCCATAAGGAGATTTCCTTTACTAAACACTTAAAGTATTTATATAAATGAAATATTTTTAGTATACGATTTTATGAGAAGTGATTGAAACTCATCGAATGAAATTTCTTTTGTCCCGAACATTTTTAGGTGTTCCGTTTGGAACTGAACATCCAATAAAACAAATCCCTTTTTGTTTAAGTGCTCAATTAATTTTACCAAAGCGGACTTAGAAGCCTGTGAAACTTTGGAAAACATCGACTCGCCGAAAAACGCTCCTTTGTAAGTTATGCCGTACAACCCGCCAACCAGATTATTATTTCGGTAAACTTCTACGGAATGCAAGTAGTTGTTATTTATCAACCCTTTGTATGCTTTGATAAGTTCGGACGAAATCCATGTCTCTTTTCTATCGGCACAATTTTTAATAACCGCAACTCTATTCTCATCATATCTGTACTCAAAACCGGAAGTTTTCATAAATTTTCTCAATGATCTGGGAACATTATAGTTATCGAGAGGAATTATAGTGCGTACTTCCGGCATGTACCAATTTATTACTCCTTTCTCATCAGACATTGGAAAAGCGCCCCTTGAATAAAGGGAAATCATGTTTTCGGGTTTTAATAATTCTTTTGTGTCAAAATAATTCATAAATATATTTCTGTTAATTTTAACAAATATAAATTTGATAAAAAACATAAAGAAAGTATAAATTTATTTAGGAATTTTTATAAACAATTTTTCTATTTGGTATTTTACTGTTTTGTAATCTAAAGAAAAACAAAAGTCTAAATACAAAAATAAAGTGAAACAAAAAACCAAATCCTTTTTATTTGCTGTCAGTGCTGTTTTCCTATGGTCAACAGTAGCAACCGCTTTTAAACTATCGCTTAAAGGATTAAGTTATTCTCAGTTGTTATTCTATGCTTCACTAACAAGTACTCTAGTGCTACTAGTTTTTGCTTTACATAATTCGCCACAAGAATTAAGAGATGTGTTTAAGGGAAAATATTTTTTTAAGAATCTGCTGCTCGGTTTAATAAATCCTTTTTCTTATTACTTGGTTTTATTTAAAGCATATTCGCTACTTCCCGCGCAAGAAGCACAGCCGCTTAATTATACCTGGCCAATTGCTATTGCTTTAATGTCTTCTATTTTTCTAAAGCAAAAACTTACTATTAGAACTATAATCGGTTTGCTTTCGGCTTTTCTGGGAGTTGTTATTATTGCAACACACGGTAAGGTTTTTAGCTTAAGCTTCCATAATACATTAGGAGTAATTTTGGCAACTGGCAGTTCAATCATTTGGGCAACCTTTTGGATATTAAACTTGAAAGACGAAAGGGACAGCTCGGTTAAACTATTTGCCGCTTTCCTTTTCGGCTGCATACTAAGTGTGGTCTATATTTTACTTTTCGATTCATTCTCGGTAAGCAGCATAAAGTTTATTTTTGGCGCTGTTTACGTTGGATTATTTGAAATGGGTATAACATTTTTCCTTTGGATGAAAGGTCTGCAGTTAAGTATAGATAGAGCCAAAACTTCAACGTTGGCTTACCTTTCGCCGTTTATATCTTTAATTTTCATTGCAATAATTTTAAAGGAAAAGATTCTTCCTTCTTCTATTCTAGGTTTGGTTTTTATTGTCGGCGGAATTCTTTACCAACACTTGGAGATTAGCAAAAAATCAAATATCTAAATTATTTCTTCGATATGCTGAGAAGTAAAAAATAAAAGTGTACATAGTAGCTCCTGAAAAAGGCAAAAAAGCAAGAAACTGGATTAAAAACGAAAGAA
>CBEVZC010000016.1:0-40078 GCA_965554225.1 uncultured bacterium
AATAAATAGTAGAATAACTTACAAAAAATTTTAAATGATATTATTTAAATATATACTAAAAAATTTTTTCATCCCTTTTCTATTCGCCTTATTCACGCTAATGTCGGTATTCCTTCTTCAATTTTTAATGAAGATAGCCGACAGATTAATCGGGAAAGGTTTAAGTTTTTTTGTTATAGCAAAATTAATTACTTACAGCCTTTCTTGGATGTTCGTACTTGCGGTTCCAATGGCAGTATTGATTGCTACGTTAATGGCTTTCGGATCGTTAGCACAAAATAATGAAATTGCGATTTTAAAAGCAACCGGTGTTAGTCTTTACAAAATGATGATTCCTCCTCTTTTCGGAAGTATTATAGTTGCTTTACTTTTAATTCAATTTAATAATCATGTTTATCCAAATGCCAACCACGAACTAAGAGTTCTAATGGAAGATGTTTCAAGACAGAAACCGATGCTTTCACTTGTTCCGGGCGTGTTTTCACAGGAAG
Source organism: uncultured bacterium (assembly GCA_965554225.1). Taxonomy (GTDB): domain Bacteria; phylum Bacteroidota; class Ignavibacteria; order Ignavibacteriales; family Melioribacteraceae; genus BMS3ABIN04. The sequence continues at coordinate 492 of CBEVZC010000016.1, forward strand.
TAAGACATTATTCAATTCTTGCTAAAGAGATAGAACCTAAAACTAATCTGCTTCATGATATAGTAATATATGATAACTCCGATCCATCGGAAACAAATATAATCACTGCAAAAAGCGGTAAAATTTATTTATCACAAAATCAAAAGAAAATGATTTTGGACTTGCACAATGGAGAAATACATACAACAGAAAGAGTAAAAGAAGACAACTACAGGCGGTTAAAGTTTAAGAGATATAAACTCGCCATGGATGCAACTCAGTTTTCGTTTCAACAAACTACTTTTGATACAAGAAGAGGCGACAGAGAATTAGGTGCACCGGCAATGATACGATTTGTTGATAGTTTGAAGATTATATCTAACAAATTATATAAGGAAGTTGACAGTAAAATATTCCTACCGTTGCGTTCTAATTCTTTCTCCGGGATTCGGCGTATTAAACCTAAAAAAGTAAATATGAGATTAGCATATCTCAGGGCTTCCGATATATTGAATGCAAAGCGCAATACGGTGCTTTCTATTTTTCGCAGAATCAAAAGTACAGAAACACGAATGGATAATTATAGGGTTGAAATTTATAAAAAGTATGCTATCCCTGTTGCATGTATTGTATTTGTTCTAATCGGAGTTCCATTAGGTACAATGACTAGAAAAGGAGGAATTGGAATAGCCGCTGCTTTAAGCTTGATATTCTTTTTAGTTTATTGGGCTTTTCTAATAGGCGGAGAGAAATTAGCTGATCGTGATATAATATCACCCTTTTGGGGAATTTGGAGCGCTAATATCTTTTTGGGAATATTCGGCATAATACTAACTGTTAAAAGCGCTAAGGAACGTATAACTCTTAGCTTTGATTTTCTACAAAAACTTATCCCCAAGCAATGGAGATTTAACACTGAAGATTCTTGATAAATATAGTACCAAACAGTTCCTTCAAGTTATTCTATTCGGGTTACTCACATTCCTATTAATTTTCGTAATTATAGACTTAATGGAAAACCTTGATGATTTTATAGATCATGATGTTCCACCGCATATTATTCTACAATATTATTTCGTTTTTATTCCTGAGATTACTCGTCTAATGCTTCCGGTAAGTGTGCTTTTGGCTGCTCTCTTCACTGCCGGGAAAATGTCTTCATTAAATGAACTTACGGCAATTAAATCGAGCGGTATAAGTCTATATAGATATACGGCTCCTTTCCTTGTCACAGCGCTTATAATAAGTTTATTAGCAATTTATTTTGGGGGTTATGTTGTTCCCCTTGCAAATAAGCATAAGGTTTATATTGAAAGAAGTTATATGAAAAAAGGAATAATAAGAACCGGAAGTAATATTTTCTTCCAAGACAGTCCCACACGAATTGTAACAATATCATACTACGATATCCTGAACAACAAAGCTAATAGAGTAAGCATTGAAGATTTTAACAAAACTGATCCGACAGTAATAGATGCAAGAGTTGATGCTAAAATGATGAAATATGACTCAACAAAAAGGGATTGGGTTTTGCATAGAGGAATTAAGCGCATATTCGGCAATACCACTGAAAAGGTTGTGAAATTTGATTCAATGAGAATAAACGATTTGAATTTTACACCAAGCGAAGTAATAAAGAAACAGAGGAAACCCGAGGAGATGACGCTAAGTGAATTAAAAGATTACGAAACCGATTTATTAAATGCCGGTAACGATCCTACTAGAATTGAAATTGAGTATGATTCAAGAATTGCTTTTGCTTTTGCTAATTTTGTAGTTGTTTTGTTTGGACTTACAATCTCATCAAATAGGCGAAGAGGCGGCTTAGCAGTACAATTCGGGATAAGTGTTTTGTTTACCTTTATATATTTAGTTTTGATGAAAATAAGTGTGGCATTCGGAAAGAATGGTTTACTAGACCCTTTATTAACTGCATGGGGAGCAAATATATTGTTTTTAATAGCCGGTATAGTTAATCTAGTAAGAGTTCGAAAATAAATCAGTTGACTTTTCTATCTCAATAAAAATTAAAATTTCCATCTGCTGCCGAGAGAAACACCAATTCGTTTTGCGTCGTTAGCCATTACGATTGATTGGAAATCACTGGCTGCAAAATTAAATTCCACGATACCTGCATCCAGTCCGAAACCGAATCCCCAATGAAATTTATCTCTTCCGCCAATAGAAACTCCTGAACGAATTGGGAACCATTTAAAAGGCACCCATTCAAATCCTAAAGAAAATCTCGGTTTAGTAGAATTAGACGGTTGGCTGTTAAATCCTTGATTGAATCCAAATAGAATTAACATTTTGCCCGGGAAATGACCGTGAATAAACTTATCCAATTGCATCCCAACTCCAAAATGAAGAGCAGATGGCAAACCAGTAGAAAAATTGTTTACAAATTGTCCTTCACCGGTAAAAGCATTAGAAAGTGAATCTACCATAGTTGAATCTGTTAAATCGCTAAAAAGAAATTCTCCCCCTGCAGTATATTCAGCTGCATCTTTATCCCAAGTAATACTTCCAATATTTGTAATGGATAAACCAAACGACCACACATTATTTAATTTACCTGAAACACCCAAATCAAATCCAAACCCATGACCCGCAGGTATGTTAAAGAATCCAGCACTAGATTCTTTAGTAACGTCACCTTCAAAATCATATTTAACTCCAAAACTTGGTGAAAAAGCTGCATCCAATAAATTATTACTATTAACTTTGATTGAATAATCATTTAGAGTTTTCACTGTAGTATTAGTCTCTTGAGCACCTGCATAGGCAAAACCTTGAACCAGTTTAATAGAAATTCCGACAGTCAGTTGCTTTAAAAATTTCCTGGAAACTCTGCTTATATCTCTTGCATAACTTAATGAATACTCACGCAGGTACCAGAATTTAAAATCCAAATCACTTAAATCATAAGTTCTATTGACTTCATTACCATCTAAGAAAAAATTAACTAAGTCCAAAGGTATGTCGCCCTGTGCCGAAATTTTATCGCTCATAGAAAAACCGAATGCACCAATTTTGGGATTAAGATTAATCGTAAAAGCAAAAATTACTGAAGATACATCGGAAGCAAAACCTGTTCCATTACTAAATAAATCCCTAAATTTTTGTTTATCACTTATATTCAAATATTTTCCTACTGTTTCCCCTAAAGCATTTTGCTCACCCGAAAAGAAATAGTTATAATCATTTATACTTAGGAAATCATTCCCGGCAAATACATTCAAGTTAGGCAAAGGAAATACTGTTGCTAATTGAATACTATTTGTTTCACTAAGTACAAGATTTGCTGGATTAGCACCTAAGCTATAAACTCCTCTCGAAGATACAGTAGATATTTTCCCTAATGCAATTGATCGTGCATCGCCGTTACCAATTGAACCGAAACCTTGAGCAAATGCAAAATTTGTAAATAACAATAGTATTGAAAAAGTCCTGAGAATTTTCATTTTAATAAATTCCACCAATCTAAAACTCCACTTTGTAACCTGCTTCAGCTTTTATGCGGAAAGAGATCTTATTGTTTATATTAAATTTAACAGGTTGTATATTTTCACCTGAAGTTTGAAATTTGAAATCGATCAGCAGATACGGATTATTTAAAAATTTCTGAATATCATCTCCTTTTAACTCAATTTGTTCTGTAGTTTCTCCCGCATTTTGAACATTTCCATTTTGATCAACTGTTGGTGCAGGAATTGTTAATGCTGAAATTGAATTATGTGACGGAGGAAGATTTAATACCGGATTAAAACCATCATTTAAAACTTTACCTTGGAAAGATATTGAAACCGGAATTTCATTTTGGAAAGTAAATGTTACTTTTCCATAATTAACTTTATCTATATCTTTTTGATCTATACTGCCAAAATCAATTTCAACCGTATCTACTATTTCTCCGCCTGATATTCCAACATCAAGCGGTATTTCAAAATCCACACTACCATAAACGGAATCGTCTCTTGTAACACTTCCAACTTCATAATTAGGATTTACAAATGAAGTACCTTCAACCTTAAATTGATCCGGCAACTTATCCGAGAACCCATTTAACAGACTTGCAAGATTAAGTTTAACCGGTTGTGTTGAGGGTAATAAAATATTTTGTAAAGGTAATTCACTATTCTTCAATCCATTCGTACCAATTATCTTTCCATTAACTTCAACATCTAAATTGGCAGAGGACATCAAGTTCAAAGTAAGATCAGCACTATTAAAATTAATTGAACCAAACTTAAATTTGTTGTTAAAATCTCCTAAATCCAACATAAAATTTGTCGGCAGAAAAGCAAATCGAGTAGGTTTAAGTTGACCGGAAATTGATTGAAAATAAAGTTTACTAAAATTTACTTGTAAAGCGATACTGTCGTTTTTACTTATTGTTACCGGAACGTCACTAGAGACGGTAGTAACATCAACCGAATAGTTCATTTCATTTGAAGGATTACCGGATGAATCGGCAGTTACTATTTTCCAGCCTTTCAAACTTGGTATCTGTACCAACTTTGTTTTTTCCCCGCCTCTGAAAAGCACACTTAATTTATAAGGATTGTCGCCGGCATCCAGTAAATTATCGAAAGTAATATCGGCATTTAAGTCAACGTCTATATCATTTGTAACAACAATAGAAGCATTTCCATCAAAGATTTCAGCCGATTCCAATTTAGTTGAGTCGTCTAAAATCAAACTATTTGTAAAACTTATTTTCTGTTCGGGAATAACAGCAGTTGCTTTTGAAACAATAAGATTTGTAAAAACTGCAAATACCTGAGTTCCGGCTTCTACCGGAACTTGAACTTTTTGTCCGTTACTTCCGGGCGAGTAAATAGTGCCATGATACTCAATAGAATCTAATACCGTTTTTCCCGAAACATCAAAATGTAAATCTTCATGAGATAGAGCCGGTATTCTTATCCAATCTCTGACGGCATTAGATGTATCTGCAATTATACTTTGATCAGCTGCATTACGAATTTCTATACCACGTAGCGTAATTGGAACCGGTAAAATATTTATAACTGTAATATTCAGCGTTCCACGGTCAAAAGTTGCAGATTCTATTTTGTCATATCCTTTAAATCCAATTGTCACATTTCCTTCTTGTTCAGGAAAAACTTGAAAACTACCTGATGTTACGTTTGTCGTCCAATCTTCAACTCTTATTCCTGTTTGAATAACTGCCGGAAAATTTAGTTCTATCGGACCGACCACCTCTGATGCCGAGGTTGAAAACGGCTCTATAGACAAATTATCACCGAGAGTTATTTTTTCAATCGGTTGGTTATCACCGAAATACAATAAACCTAAATTTTCGGCGGTGGTATAAGAATGTACAAAAGTAGTATCTTTATCTATTGCTTCTTTCAGTGTATAAGTTTTATTTGCAACCGGAATATGAAGTTGAACATCCCACGAAGGAGTCACAAAATCTTTTGGCGCATCAAAACACCCGCTAAGTAAATAGATATTGATTAAAATTATCACTAAAATATTAAAAAACTTTCTAAACACTATTTCCTCTTAAGTTTCAATTACAGCATTTTTAGATACTATTTAGAAAGTATCATTTTCTTTGTCGAAGTAAATCCTTTAGTCTTCAAACGGTAGAAATAAATTCCCGAAGCAAGATTCTCTGCATTAAATGATACTTCGTAAGTTCCTCTATTTTGATAACCGGAAACAAGGTTTGAAACTTTGTTACCCAGAATATCATAAATTGTAAGACTTAAATCTCCTGAACTTGGAATACTGTATTTTATTTTTGTTGTTGGATTAAAAGGGTTCGGATAATTTTGATTTAATTGATATCCAGTTGGAATTCCATCTAATTTTTCAACTTCTATTCCAGTCACATAAATATTCCCTCTTCCACCCCCAATTTTGGAAAGGTGAATTCCTTCAAAACAAACCGAGTCAGGTGTATTTATTGTAGTTATTCCGTCTTCAGTCCAATCGGATTTACCAAAATAAGCGAAAGCTAATGTATCATCCTGAGATATTCCTATAATATCTAAAAAGTTATCAAATGCCGAAGTCTTTGGGATACACAAGCGTGCTTTAAAACCATCATTAAAATAGTAATTAGAATCTTCGGGGATAAAGTTTGAATCCGGCAATTCCCAAATTCTCATTTCAAAATACGCAAATAATGTGTCTCCGTCACTTCCTTTAGGAAGGTAAGTATTAGAATTAGGATCTAAATTCCTAATGTATATTTTTAGAACAATATCTTTATTCAAAGCTCCAAAATCAATATGGAATTTTCCACCAACAAGAGCGTTATAAAGATCTTGGTAATTCGAAAAATCAATGGGTGATGAAGGAAGAGTTGCTTCCGGAATAATAAAACTGCCACCTTCATAAAAAGCTCCCGAGTCAATTCTTGTATCGAACGTACCAAATTGGAGAGACTGTTCCATAAATAAACGATACTCAACTTTGTTGGTATCTTGCCCAAACACATTATTTACGAAATAAAGAAGGGCAACTAATGTAAAAATTGTTATTTTCCTCATAATTCCTCTCAAAAGGTTAATTTTAATAAAATAATTTGCTTTTTTTGATCTAAAAAATTTTAAAAATCTGAAGAATGTTTCTTTTTAAAACATTCCGACCTAATAATGTGACAAAAATCATACCATATTGTGTATTACCAAGTAAATTTCATCTTATTTCATAACTAAAAAACTATAGTTATTAATAACTAGCAATTTTCAAAAAGTCACCAGGTTTGTATGTGAAAATAATCGAATATAATAATGATTTGTTTAGGTAAGTTTTATGCAGTATATAATGATTTTAATTCGGTTTCTCTCTCTTTTTTTATACCTCTTACGAAATACATATCAACAAATCCTTTTCCTTTAGCATCTATTTTTCCTCTGTACTGGCACTCAAAATAATCGCGGACAAGCATATAAGTATATCCTGATATATTAACTTCGCCGGGTTCACCGGAACTTTCCATCCTACTGGCAATATTAACCGTATCACCCCAAATATCGTAAGTAAATTTTTTGGTTCCTACAACTCCGGCAATAACACTACCCGTATGGATTCCAAGTCTCATTTCCCATTTTATAGCAGAAGTTTCATTCCTTTTTGCAATAAGATTTTTCATCTCAATCGCAGCGCTCACAACTCTAATAGCGTGATTTTCATTTTCTTCCGGTAAACCGGAAGCTGCCATATAAGAATCTCCAACGGTTTTAAGTTTTTCTAGTCCGTAGTTTTCTACTATTTCGTCAAACTCTCTAAAAATATCATTCAGTTCATCTACCAAACTTTCTGCCGGAAGTACTGATGCAGTATAAGTAAAATCTTTAAAATCTGTAAAAATAATTGAGACGTGTTTAAATTCTCTCGGACGAACCTTCCCATCTTTCTTTAATTCCTCAACCAACGTTGCCGGCAATATATTAAGCAGTAATTCATCAGATTTATTTTTCTCAACTTCTAATTCTTTTGTTCTATCTTTTACCATTTCACCCAATTCAATATTCCGTTTACGCACTTGCTGAGTTTTATAATAATAAATATTATAAATCAAAAGTAAAACAAAAAGAACAGCCAAAGTTATAAACCACCATGTTAAATAGTATGGAGATTTAATAGTAAATGTACTTAATATATAATTCTTACTTTCCATACCGTCACTATCGCGCACCTTAACTTCAAACGAATAATGACCGGGTGGCAAAGCTCTGTAAGAAACTTTATGCTCATGTGTTTTGGACCATTTATCCTCAATTCCGTCCAGTTTTATTTCGTAAATAATTTTATCAGGCTGATTAAATACAATTGTAAAAAAATCGAATGTGATGTTATTTTGATTGTATTTTAATTCCTTATTAAAAATATTCCCGAATACGTCCTCTCTATTACCGTCGGAAATTTTCACACTTTTCATTAAAATACGCTGATCTGTTTTTCGCGCTTTTTTATTCGGATCAATTTTGATTACACCTTTTTGAGTACCAAACCACAAATATCCTCTACTATCTTTAAGGTAAGAACCTTGATTGAATTCTTTAAATGGTAAACCATCTGATTTAGTATAATACCTAAAAGCAGCTGCACCTTTTTTATCATAATTAAGATAATCGAACATTGTTAAACCATTTGTCGTACCAATATAGAGAATGCCTCTATCTTCAACTGCAAAGTAACAAACATTAGATGATAACCCGGATTTTTTAGTAAAGTTAGTAAATTTTTTACCATCGTATTTAATAAGTCCCATCCCGTTAGTAGCAAACCAAAAATTTCCAATTTGATCTTGCGTTATCGTGAATACTTCATTTGTAGACATGCCATTTTTTGTATTAAGAAAGGTAAACTTTCTTCCATCGTATTTAACAACACCCTTAGTCTCCGTTGCAAACCACAAATCTCCGTTCCGGCTTTCATAAATATCATTTACCCAACCATCGCCAAAGCTGACTGTAGAATCAAAAGAATTTGATATTTTATTTTCCAATCTATCAAATTTACTTATTCCCCCTTCGCAGCCAAACCAAATATTATTATTTCTGTCTTCTTCAATCGAAATAATCCTATTGTTATATAACCCTTCATTTATTGTTAAATTGGTCGCTTGACTGTCGTGAAAACGTGTTAAACCGCTAAATGTACCAACCCAAAGATTTTTGTAATTATCAAAAAGCATTGACGATGTGTTATTACTAATTAAACCATTTTTGGTTGTAATATATTTAATTGATTTTTTTGAAAGTTCAGTTATACCGGCTCCGTAATGTCCAAAATAAATTGAATAGTCTGCACCTTCACTTATTGCAAAGACAGCATCATCGGCTAAACCATTGGATTTGTCATAAATTTCAAACCAGTCGGCAGGCAGGCGGCTTAGGCCGTCTAAAAATGTCCCAAACCAAATATCTCCGCGTTTATCTAAAAATGAAGATTGAACAAACCATCTTTTTGAGCCGCGCTTTCCATACATTTTGAATTTTTGGCCGTCAAATTTTGCTATACCGGCTCCGTAAAGTCCAAACCAAATATTTCCATAAATATCTTCAACTATTGTTCTTACTTCGGCTCGCGGGACTCCATTGATTGATGTAAAGTTAGTAAACTTTCCGTCTTTAAATTTTGAGATTCCCCTTTTAGTGCCGATCCAAATATTCTGTTTGGAATCTTGATACAGCGAGATAGCATAGTTATTTACCAGTCCACTGTTAGTTGTGAAAGATTTAAATTTATGACCGTTATATTTAACTATCCCACGTCCCCAAGTAGCAATCCATAAATTACCCTCAGTATCCGTTAGAATACTTCTGGTTTTATTTGATGGCAACCCGTTTCTAATGTTATAGTTTGTAAAAACACTATCTTGTAATTTGGTTATCCCTTTAGCTCTAGTAGCAAACCAGATTGCTCCGCTTGTATCTTGCGTAATAGAGTATATATAATTATCGGCTAATCCATCATTTTTTGTATAATTTACAAATTTATCATTAGCATATTTTGAAACTCCGCTAGTAGTTCCCATCCAAATGTTTTTCTCTTTATCTAAGAAAAGTGTTCTTACACCGGTACCGACAAGACCATCTTCCAAACCAAATATTTTAAAATTATTACCGTCAAATCTGGCAACGCCGGCCTCCGTTCCTACCCAAATAAAACCGACCGAATCCTGGACAATAGAGAAAACGGTATTCTGAGGAAGCCCATCATCGGCAGTATAATTTTGCAATGATAGAGATTGCGAGTATAGATTACCGGAAAGAAAAATTAAAACTATAAAAATGGAGAGTTTTTTTACGAAATTTTCCAAAATAAATATTTCAACAGAATGTGATAAATGTTAAATGTTTTTCTTATAAATATGCAGAACAGTTTAAGGAAAACAAAATACTAATTTATTTTATCTTTACTATCGATATTAGTAAAACCAAATTGAGGAGAAAATTGATTATCGATTTTAATTTCGGAAAATCTTTTCTCGTATTTATCAATATTATCTTGCAAAGCATTCAACAACATTTTAGCATGCTGCGGAGTAGTAATAATTCTTGCATGTACTTTAGCTTTGGGAATACCTGGGACTACGCGAGTAAAATCAATTATAAATTCACCCATCGAATGAGTAATTATTGCTAAATTAGAATAAATTCCTTCTGCTTCTTTTTCACCTAATTCAATATTTATTTGCTGCGGTTTTTTATCGTTCATGTTATTCATATTTCTTTCTTTATTAAAAGGAAGCGCCTTAGACGTAAATACATTACGCCTAAGGCAACTTATAATTATTATTTATTTTCTATATTGATCAGCCTTGTTAAATGCTTCTTTAGATTTATCTGTCATACCTAAGTTAGCATAAATTCTTCCCAAAAGGTCCCAAATAGTCGGATCATCAGGATGAAACTCTAAATATTTCTGCATATAAGGAAGTGCTTTTTGGAATTTTTCTTTATAAGAATCATCTTGTTTATCTTCAGCAGCAGCTTTATCTCTAATATCAGCTCCCCACTTAATATACGTTACGCCCAAATTATAAATAGCATTTTCATATGCAGAATCAATTTCAACAGCTTTCGTCAATTGTTCAACAGCACTAGCATAGTCTTTTGCGTTTAACAACAAAGAGCCGTAATTGTACCTGTAATATTTATTATTTGGTTCTTTTGCAACACCGGCTTTAAATGCTTCCTTTGCAACTTCAATTTTGTTGGAAGCAATATATGCATTCGAAAGTTCCATTAAAATATCAGTATTGTCAGGATACTTTTTCCTACCCTCTTCCAATAATTTAACTTCCTTGTCGAATACATTCATAGCTTTGACGCTATCTTCTTTATTGCCCGTTGATTTAAAAACCGACATTAATTTCTGACCTTCTCTAGCATATAAATCGCCTAAAAGAGAATAAGAACCTGCTGAATGAGTAAGTTCATTTAGCTTTTCAACCGTTGTCATTGCCTTATCGGTCATCCCTACGTTTAAGTAAGCATACGCCAAATTTTTATACGATGCGGAAGAATCAGGTTCAATACTAACTGCATTTTCGAAATTTTTAATAGATGTCATAAAAATTGCTTTAGCACTATCTTTATTAGCCTGTTTAGCTGCCCGGTTAAAATAAGCAACTCCCTTGTTGAATGAATTTCCCCAGTGGTATTTTTTGGAATCATCTATTTGCTTTTCAAACTTTTTGCTTATGCTTAAAGATTTATCAAAATTATTAAGCATTCCGTTGACGTCTCCTTCTTCCCCGTTTACAAATCCAAGAAGATAATAACCTTCATCACTCTTTGGATTCTTTTTGATTTCTTTTAACAAAGATTCTTTCGCTTTTTTGAGGTTTTTTTGCTGAATATAAAGTCTTGCACTTGTAAGTTCAGTAGACGAACAGTCAAACGCAGTAAAACCGAAAACCATAGAAAGTAAAGTTAAAATTATGATTACACGCTTCATTGATACTCCATTTTTTTATAAAATTGTAATAAGCTATTAAAAATAATCATAATATAGATGTATAGTCAAGCTTAAATTATTTTTTACGCTTTTTATTCTACTTAGTAATTCTTAATATTGCTTTTACTTGTTTAAAAGAATATTTTTATTCTTTAAAAATGAGGTTAATTTGAATATTCAAGATATTATTAAACATATGCCAAAAGTTCTTCTTCACGACCATCTGGACGGTGGTTTAAGACCCGAAACTATAATTGAGTTAGCAGATAAAATCCATTACAAAAAGCTGCCTACATCAGATCCGGCTAAGTTAGCAGAATGGTTTCATAGAGGGGCCAATAAAGGGAATTTAATAGAATATTTGCAAGGGTTTGAGCATACAACCGCTGTTATGCAAACAAAGGAAGGACTGGAAAGAATAGCTTATGAAATGATGGAAGACATGAAAAAGGATGGTGTTTGTTACGTTGAGACAAGATTTGCGCCGTCGCTTCACCTTAGTGAAGGATTGTATTATGATGAAGTAGTTACATCGGTTCTGAAAGGTCTTGATAAAGGGAAAGAAGATTTTGGAGTTGGATACGGCCTAATATTATGCGGTATGCGAAATATGACAAACTCTCTCGAAATTGCTGAGCTTGCTGTTAATTTTAGAAATCAAGGAGTTGTAGGATTTGATTTAGCAGGCGAGGAAGGCGGCTATCCACCAAAAGACCATTTGGATGCATTCTATTTTATACAGAGAGCAAATTTTAATATAACAATCCATGCCGGGGAAGCATTTGGGAAAGAATCTATTTGGCAAGCTATACAATATTGCGGCGCTCATAGAATCGGTCACGCAACCAGATTGATTGAGGATATAATATTCGACAAAAATAAAAATATAATTGCTCTAGGTGAACTCGCTCAATATATTCTTGATCAAAGATTGCCGTTGGAAATTTGTCTTTTAAGTAATGTACACACAGGCGCAATACATAAACTGGAAAATCACCCATTTATAAAACTTTACAAAAAGAAATATAGAGTATTTTTAAATACTGACGATAGGCTTATGAGCGATACAACATTAACCAAAGAATATCAGATTGCTACAACAAAATTCGGTTTAACTTTTGACGATATTGAAAAGCTTAATATTAATGCAATGAAATCTGCATTTATTCATTATGATGAAAGATTGCGTTACATTTATGATATTATTAAACCCGGGTTTCAAAAAATAAGAGAACAATTACTTTCATTACAATAATCTAAATTTAATATGAAGAAAAAACTCTTTAAGAATTACAGTTTTGATTTTGATAAAAGCGAAAAAAAAGTTATCTCAAGCTTCTGCAAACAAGCAATTAAACAAATGGATGGAGATGAACGTTTTTATAAGGATATAAAATCTTTCAATTCCATCATAGATAAATTGGAAGGTACGGAAGAATCTGTAAAATTAACAAAAGAAGAAAAAACCAAATTAGTTTTTCAATTTAAGGAAAATGTAAAATACCTTAAAAAGAAAATGGATGAAAGTTGGATTGTAAAAAAATGGTTTTATAAAAGCATGTATAATCAATACAACAATTTAATATTAAAATATTTTAGTGATTAAATATGGAAACTTACAAAGAAATCAGAGCCCCTCACGGTACAACCCTTTTATGCAAAGGATGGCTGCAAGAAGCAGCAATGCGATGCTAATGAATAATCTTGATCCTGATGGAGCAGAGAAACCTGAAGAACTAATAATTTACGGTGGTTCAGGCAAAGCTGCTCGCAATTGGGATGCATATCATGCAATTATTAAATCCCTTAAAGAGTTAGAGGATGACGAAACCCTTGTTGTCCAATCGGGGAAACCGGTAGCAATATTTAAGACCCATAAAAATGCTCCCCGGGTAATTATCTCAAATGCAATGCTTGTTCCAGATTGGGCAAACTGGGATGAGTTCAGAAAGTTGGAAGCTATGGGTTTAACTATGTACGGCCAAATGACTGCGGGCAGCTGGATTTATATTGGGACCCAAGGGATTTTGCAAGGTACATACGAAACATTTGCCGAGTGTGCCCGGCAGCATTTTAACGGAACACTCGAAGGTAAATTCCTACTTACAGCCGGAATCGGAGGTATGGGCGGTGCTCAGCCGTTAGCAGCTACTATGAACGGAGCTGCCTTTTTAGGTATTGACGTTGATATAAAAAGATTACAAAAAAGAATTGATACAAAATATCTTGATGTTATCGCAAAAGATTTGGATGAAGCTTTGTCGCTGGTTATAAAAGCTAAAGAAGAAAAGAAAGCTTTATCTGTTGGCTTAGTAGGAAATGCGGGAGAAGTTCTTCCTGAAATTTTAGAAAGAGGAATTGTCCCGGATGTTTTAACCGACCAGACTTCTGCTCATGATACTCTAAATGGTTATGTTCCTATGGGAATGAGTTTTGAGGATGCACTAAAACTCCGTAAAGAAAATCCTAATGAGTATATTAAGCAAGCAAAGACAACTATAGCAAAACATGTAGTGACTATGTTGGAGTTTCAAAAACGTGGTGCAATAACTTTTGACTATGGCAACAATATTAGAGGTGAAGCAAAGGAAAACGGTGTAACTAATGCTTTTGATTTCCCGGGATTCGTACCGGCTTATATCAGGCCTTTGTTTAATGACGGCAAAGGACCGTTTAGATGGGCAGCTCTTTCAGGTGACCCAAACGATATTTACGAAACTGATAAAGCTGTTATGGAAACATTCCCTGAAGACAAAGCCTTAGTAAGATGGATAAAATTAGCTCAAGAAAAAGTTGCTTTTCAAGGTTTACCTGCAAGAATATGCTGGTTAGGATATGGAGCCAGAGCAAAAATGGGCAAAATATTTAACGATCTAGTTGCTTCGGGAAAGGTAAAAGCACCAATTGTTATAGGTAGAGATCATTTGGATTGCGGCTCCGTAGCTTCCCCTTATAGAGAAACCGAAGATATGAAGGACGGCAGCGATGCAATTGCTGATTGGCCGATTTTAAACGCTATGTTAAATACTATTGGCGGTGCAACATGGGTTTCTTTCCATCATGGCGGCGGAGTAGGTATAGGGAAATCACTTCATGCAGGTATGGTAATAGTTGCCGATGGTACGAAAGAAGCCGAAGAACGTCTTGAAAGAGTTTTAACTTACGATCCCGGTCTTGGTATTGCAAGGCATGCGGATGCAGGATATAATAGAGCAATCAATAATGCTAAAAAATTTGGTATAAAAATCCCAATGTTGAAATAAATCCATAGGAGTTTAAAATGAAAGTTTTAATTGCAGACAAGTTACCCGAGCTATATATTAAAAAATTAGAAGATAATGGTCTCGAAGTAGTATTTGAACCTAAGTTTGGTGAAAACGATTTGGAAACAGCTCTCGAAAATATTGACATCTTAGTAGTAAGATCAACAAAAGTAAACGAAACAGCTATTAAGAATGCAAATAAATTAAATTTAATTGTTAGAGCTGGAGCCGGATATAATAACATTAATCTTTCTGCAGCAAATAAAAAGGGAATTTATGTTGCAAATTGTCCCGGCAAAAATGCAATTGCTGTAGCTGAGTTAGCGATAGGATTGATGATTTCTCTTGATAGAAAAATTCCCGATAATGTTAAGGATTTTAAAAACAGTGTTTGGAATAAAGCTAAATACTCCAAAGCAAAAGGATTATACGGAAAAACCATTGCAATAGTTGGTTTGGGAAACATTGGTAAAAATGTTGCAATAAGAGCCAATGCAATGGGAATGAACGTTTATGGGAAGGACATTGCCAGAATCGAGGGAGTCGCTTACAAAGATTTTTCGGAATTTGATAAAATATTGCCTATTGCCGATGTTATTTCATTGCATTTACCCGTTACACCTCAAACAAAAAATTTATTTAATGATGAAATGTTTAGTTATGTAAAAAACGGCGCTATTTTTATAAATACTTCCCGTGCAGGTGTAGTTGACGAAAACGCTTTAATAAAAGCTGTAAAAGAAAAAGATTTGAAAGTTGGACTTGATGTTTTTGCTGACGAACCTGAAGGTAAAACAGGCGATGTAAGTTCACCGTTACAGGAACTTGATAATGTATACGTAACCCATCATATAGGCGCTTCAACAGAGCAGGCACAAAATGCTGTAGCCGAAGAAACAGTGAAAGTTATTTTAGACTCAATCAGAAGCGGTATCATACCGCACTGGGTAAATAAAGCAAATGTAACGGATGCTCAATATCAATTAGCAGTAAAGCATTATGATAAATCGGGAGTTTTAGCATCAATACTTGATGTAATAAGAGATGGAGATATAAATATTGAAGAGTTGGAAAATGTAATTTTTGAAGGTGGACTTGTTGCATTGTGTACAATGAAACTTGCCGAGGCAGCAACAGATGAGATGCTTGAAACTATTAGAAATAATCCTAATGTAATTAATGTTTTACATATGAAGATATAAGAAATTCTTATATTAATTGTATTTCGATCATATCATCAATTATTCCATGATAATAGGGTAATCGCAGAATTTCATTTATTCCGTCTATATCATTATCCGTTAACAGAAAAGATATAGAAGAGATATTATCGGTTAAGAAAGAGTTTAATTCACTATTTATTTTAAATTTGCTCAGAACATCTTTTAGATAATCTTTATTGACTATGTCTGAGTTTAGAATACTTTTATTTAATTCTTGTATACTTTTCTCATTTTTCGAAACTACAACAAAATTAACATAAGGTAATCCAATTTGATCCACTAATTCATCAGCAAAGCTTAATCCTTTACCTAAATATTTATTGTTAAAATTTATATCACCAACAATAAGGTGATTCTTTTCAAGAATTTTAATTTCTTCCGTATCTAAATTTATCTCAACATTTGTATTAAATCTATCTTTAAATAAAACTTTAGATAAAATAATTTCGTTTGTAGAAACATCTCCTTGTAAAAACAAATTGTTGATTGATCTCTGTCCCGGAATAAAATAAAAATAAGCCAATGAAGGAGACCCTGTAAAAGATATACCTAATTTACTCGAAACAAATAAATCATGATGATTTAGTAAATCTAAAGTTGGTATTATTCCTAAATCAAAATTTCCGTTCTCAACTTCAGAGCTTATTGAAGATACATTGACATAGTTTATTTCTTTGTCGTTAAAAAAATTGAAGGATTTTAAGAGTAAGTTACAAAAGATATTATTTGGGAAAGAAACTTTCATAGAATAGACCTACAAAGAAACCGCTATTATGCGGTTTCTTTGATATAAAACTAGAAAATTTATCTAATAGTTTTGCTTTTAATTCTAGCTGCTTTACCGGAAAGTTTTCTTAAATAATACAATTTAGCTCTTCTTACTTTTCCTTCTCTTACAACATCAACTTTTGCTATTCTTGGTGAATTGTAAGGGAATATTCTTTCCACACCTACACCGCTGGATATTTTACGCACAGTAAAAGTTTTGTGAACCCCGCCCCCTCTAATGCTTATTACATCACCTTCAAACGGCTGTATTCTTTCCTTGTCACCCTCTATTACCCTTACGTGCACACGAATTCTATCACCAGCATTAAATTTAGGTAAATCAGTTCGTAACTGATCTTCTACTAACTCTTTAAGTTTGTCCATTATAACTCCGATCTATTTATTTTTTTCCACTTCTCTGTTAAAACTTTTGATTGTTCCTCTTTCCAATTTTTTATTTCAGCATCATTTCCCGAAAGCAAAACATTAGGGACTTTCATTCCTCTATATTCAGCCGGTCTTGTATAATATGGAGCTTCTATTATATCTCCATCCATAAGCGAATCATTTAATGCAGATTCACTATCACCTAAAACTCCGGGTATTAATCTTACTATAGAATCTACTATTATTAAAGCAGGTAATTCCCCGCCGCTTAAAATAAAATTTCCAATTGATATCTCGTCTGTAACAAATATTTCTCTAACGCGGTCATCAATTCCTTTATAATGCCCTGCCAGAATTAAAATATTTTTAGCAAGAGAAATTTTATTTGCTAATGATTGATTATATATTTTCCCTTTCGGTGAACATAAAATAATATAATCATAATTTCTTTGCTCTTTTAATTCCTCTATACATTCAAAAAACGGTTCCGGTTTTAATAACATGCCGGGACCGCCGCCAAAAGGCTTATCATCAATCTGGCGGTAATTTCCGTGAGCATATTGTCTAAGATCATGAACATAAATTTCTACTAATCCCTTATTTTGAGCCCTCTTAATAATGCTGGTCTGCAAAGGACTTTCCAGCAATTCAGGCACCGCAGAAATAATATCAATTCTCATCTTCAAAATCAAATTCTCCGGAGATGTCAATCCTTTTATCTTTAATATTTATAGACTTAACATATTTTTCGATAGCAGGGATTAAAATTTCTTCTCCTTTTTCATCATCAACAACATAAACATCATTCGCAGGTAAAGAATATACCTCCTTCAAATATCCAAAGAACTTTAAGTCTTTATAAACCTTACAACCAATCAAATCATGAACAAAATAAGTATCGGCTTCAAGTTTAACTAAATCTTCTTCTTTAACAAAAATTTTTTTATTTATTAAGAAATCTATACTATCCAAACTATCAAAATTTTGAAATTTCAGATAGACTTTCCCCTTATCATTAATTACATCTTCAATGATAAACAATTTTCTATCGCCAAAAACATCAATAAAAACATTTAATCCAACAACAAAACGATCCGGAAAATCCGTAACCGACGATACCATTACATATCCTTCGTTGTTGAAAAGATTTTTAATCTCAGCAACTAAAAAAAAATCACTCAACTAAACAACTATTCTATTAGTCAAGAATTTTCAAAATAGCTCTTTTCCCCTCCTTAGCAGCAATTGCCGTTAGCAGAGTTCTCATTGCTTGAGCAGTTTTACCCTGTTTGCCAATTACTTTCCCAACATCATCGGGACCAACTTTCAGGGCAAGCTCTATTGTGTTTTCGTTGGGAACAGATTCCTCGATATGAACACTATCAGGATTGTCCACAAGATGTTTGGCAATGAATTCGACAAATTCTTTCATGAGACTCCCTATAATAAGTTAAAGAAGAAGGTACTATTTTAGCACAAATTCCCAAACAAAATAACAAAGCTATTCGCTTTCGGTTTGTTCCTCTGCAGATACGTCAGAAGCAGTACCCGTTACTTCCGGCGCGCTCTCTTCTTTAGATTCAGTAATTTTTTCTTCTTTTTTCAATTCAGCCTCAACCTTAACACTTTTCGCTTTCTTATTACCCGCAGCTTCCTTAACTCTCATTAACTCTTCAATTACCGAGTTAATTTCCTCCTCTGATTTACCACGTTTCAACATATCTCTTTTTAATAAGATACCTCTTTCAGAAAGTAGATTTTTTACCGTCGTTGTAGGTTGTGCACCAACACTTAACCAATATAAAGCTCTATCTTCATTTATATCTACAGTTGCAGGGTGAGTTTTAGGATTATATAAACCTATAGATTCTATAAATTTACCATCCCTTGGGGACCTCACATCGGCTGCAACCACTTTATACACAGGTTGTCGCTTTTTACCCATCCGTTTTAATCTTAATTTAACTGCCAATTAAACATACCTCCAATTTATCATATTACTAATTAAACTTAAAATTACCAAAATTTCCAATCATTTTTTTACCGCCTTTTGATTTAAATTTTTTCATCATTTTCTGCATCTCATTATACTGTTTTATAAGGCGATTAACATCTTGTATAGAAGTTCCGCTTCCTCGTGCAATTCTTTTCCTTCTACCACCGTTTAAAATTTTTGGTTTTGCTCTTTCAACTTTAGTCATAGATTGAATAATTGCTTCTACCTTAACAAGCTGGTTTTCATCCAAATCAGCATTTCTTACGGATGCAGATAAACCCGGAACCATTCCCAATAAAGATTTTAATGATCCCATTTTTTTTATCATTTTAATTTGTTTCAAGAAATCATCAAAATCAAACTTATTGCTTAATAATTTCTTTTCTAAATCTTTGGCATCTTTTTCATCAATCTGTTGTTGAGCTTTTTCAACAAAAGAAATTATATCTCCTTTGCCGAGTATTCTTGAAGCTAGTCGATCCGGAAAAAAGACTTCAATTGAATCGAGTTTTTCTCCGAGACTAATAAACTTTATGGGCTCTTCAACAATGGCTCTAATTGAAAGCGCACAACCGCCTCTTGAATCACCATCCAATTTTGTAAGAACAATACCATCAAAGTCCACTTTATCGTGAAAAGCTTTGGCTGAATTCACCGCATCTTGTCCGGTCATTGAATCAACAACAAACAAGGTTTCCGTAGGGACAACCGTTTCTTTGATGGATACAATTTCCTGCATCAATTGATCATCAATATGTAACCTTCCGGCTGTATCAATAATAATAGTATTTAGATTATTCTCTTTAGCAAAAGCAAGAGAATCAGATGCAATTTTCACGGCATCTTTACTATCGGCAATTGAAAAAACGGGAACATTAATTTGTTTACCCAGCATTTTCAATTGGTCAATTGCAGCAGGACGATATATATCAGCAGCAGTTAAAAGAACACGTCTTTTTTTATTTTCTAAATATTTCGCTAGCTTAGCACTAAAAGTTGTTTTACCCGATCCCTGCAAACCTACTAGTAAAATTACAGTCGGACCGGAAGGGTTAAGTGTTAATTCTTTTCCCTCGTTTCCCATTAGAACAGTCAATTCATCGTAAATAATCTTTGTGATCAATTGACCAGGAGAAACCGAAGCTAAAACTTCTTTCCCTAATGCCTTTACCTTTACGTCTTCAATAAATTTTTTAGCTACTTTATAATTAACGTCAGCATCTAAAAGAACACGTCTTATTTCTCTTAAAGTGTCAGAAATGTTGCTTTCAGTTATTCTTCCCTGACCAGTAACTTTTTTAAGAGCTTTATCAAATTTGAGGGTTAAATCCTCTAGCATAAATTTCTGTTCTTAAATTAAGATAACAAAATTACTTACTTTTTCAAATATTAAAATATCTAAGCATTTTTAAGCGCATTTGCACCGGAAACTATTTCTATAATTTCTGTAGTAATTGATGCCTGTCTTTCTTTGTTATATTTAATCCTTAGGTTCTTAATCATTTCTTTTGCATTTTCAGTAGCCATATCCATTGCCGTCATTCTGGCACCTAACTCAGCTGCATATGAATCAAGCAGAGCCTTCCACATTTTCGCTTTTAACTCTCTTGGCAACAAAGAATTAATAATACTCATCCTATCAGGTTCATAAATATATTCAATATTTTTTGTATGCTGTTCACTATTATCTTTTTGACTATTCGAAACTATAGGCAGTAATTGTTCAACTAAAACATTTTGCTGTATAACCGACTTAAACTCGTTATAAACAACAACGACCTCATCAACTTCAGAATTTAGAAATTTCTGAGTCAAACTATTAATAAAAGATGAAGCAAATTCAAATTTAAGTTTTGAAAAAATCCCCGAATAAGATTCAACAATATTATAATTTGTTCTCTTAAAATAATCTATCCCCTTTTTCCCCACACAATACAAATCAATGTTCTCTTTACTTTCAATATCTGCATAATCTTCGTTAATTAATTCTTCAACCTTTTTAAGTATATTCATATTAAAAGCTCCACAGAGCCCTCGATCAGATGTAACAATAACTAACGCAACTCTTTTTAAGTCACGCTTTTCCAATAAAGGATTTGAAATATCTTTTTCAACAGACAACAAGTGACTTAACATTTCAGAAATTTTTCTGGAATAAGGTCTAGCATTAATAATATTGTCTTGCGCTCTCCTTAATCTTGCAGCCGCAACCATTTTCATAGCTTTAGTAATTTGCTGGGTATTTGTTACACCAACAATTCTTCTTTTTATTTCTCTTAAAGTTGCCATCGATAATAATTATTTAGTCGGTTTAAATTTTGTCAAAAATTCGTCCGCAGCTTTTTTCATCATTTCAACCAATTCATCATCCAAAACTTTTTTAGTTTTAATTGCTTCGTAAATCTGGGGATATTTTAAATCGATATATTCAAGTACTTCCTTCTCAAATCTCTTGATATCCTTAACACCTACATTTTCCAAGTAGTTATTGGTTCCTAAAAAAAGACTAACAACTTGTCTTTCTACAGGAACAGGAGAAAATTGACCTTGCTTAAGCAGTTCAACTAACCTTTCACCTTTAGCCAGAGTATTTTTTGTAGCTTGATCAAGATCGGAGCCAAATTTCGCAAAGGCTTCTAATTCACGATATTGTGCAAGATCCAATTTTAATGTACCCGCAACTTTCTTCATGGCTTTTATTTGAGCATTTCCACCAACACGAGACACACTAATACCCACGTTTATTGCCGGTCTTACGCCCGCATTAAATAAATTGGGTTCAAGATATATCTGACCATCGGTAATAGAAATAACATTTGTTGGAATATACGCCGATACGTCGCCTTGCTGTGTTTCGATAATAGGCAAAGCAGTTAAGCTGCCCCCACCTAAATCTTCACTAAGTTTAGAAGCTCTTTCAAGCAGACGTGAATGAAGATAGAATATATCACCGGGATAAGCTTCACGACCGGGAGGTCTTCTAAGAAGTAATGACAATTCCCTATAAGCGACAGCTTGTTTAGAGAGATCATCATAAACTACAAGCGAATGTTTACCATTATCCCTAAAGTATTCACCTAATGTAGCACCTGAATAAGGCGCTATATACTGCAATGGAGCAGGATCTGATGAAGATGCTGAAACAACGGTTGTATATTCCATTGCGCCCTGTTCTTCCAACTTAGCAACAACTTGTGCAACTGTTGAATTTTTCTGACCAATTGCTACATAAATGCAATATACTGGTTTCACACCTTGGGCTTTTGCTTCTTCTGTATGTGTGTATTTTTGATTAATAATTGCATCAATAGCGACTGCCGTTTTACCTGTCTGTCTATCGCCAATTATTAACTCTCTTTGTCCTCTTCCAATAGGAATCATCGAATCGATAGCAACAATGCCTGTCTGCAAAGGTTCTTTTACCGGTTGACGGTAAATAACACCTAATGCTTTTCTTTCAATAGGCATATATTTTTCAGTTTCAACAGCACCTTTACCATCTAAAGGTTTACCAAGGGGATCAACTACTCTGCCTAAAAATTTATCGCCGACGGGCATAGAGGCAACGCGTTTTGTCCTTTTAACAGTATCGCCTTCTTTAATAAGATCGGTTTCACCAAACAATACACAACCCACACTATCTTCTTCCAAGTTGAGAACCATGCCAATTACACCATTGGGAAATTCGACTAATTCGCTTGCCATTACTTGAGACAAACCATAAACACGTGCAATACCGTCACCAACAGATAGTACGGTACCTACATCGTACACGTCAACTTTATTATCAAAGCCCGAAAGTTGTTTTCTAAGAATAGATGATACTTCATCAGGTCTTACTTCGGTCATTTTGCCATCCTTAAATAAGTTAAAATTTCAATTAAATAAAGTTTCTTGATTTAACAATCTTTTCCTTAGAAGATCGAGTTGATGCAAAACTGAAGCATCCAATACAGTATCTCCAATTTTTGCAGTAAATCCGCCAAGAATTTTTTTGTCAACTTTATAAGTTACCTTTACTTTCTTCTTGGTAAAATCAGAAAGTTGTTTAACCAAATGATTTTTTTGTGTATCTATTAGTTCTAAAGCGCTTATAACCGTAACGTTTACAATATTCATTTTGGCATTTTTTAATTCAAGAAATCTTTTTAAAGTATCAAATACAATTTCATCCCTATCTTTCTTTATCATAAACTCTAAAAATTCTAGAGCACCTTTACTAATATGTTTTTCAAAAATCTCTTGTAAAATCTGAGACTTTTTATTTTGGGAAATAATTGGATTAGCCATAAAAAGCTTTAGTTCCCTGGAACTCTTGAAAGTGTTAAAAACAAATTCCATATCTGCAGCAACCTTTTCAAAGGTATTATTTTCTTCACTAAATTCGAGAAGTGCAGTTGCATATCTGGTAGTTACGGCATAATTACTCATCTTTTCAACTCTTCGTTAGTTCTTCAATATATTTATCAACCAATTTAGATTGAGTTTCTTTATCAAGATTTTCACGAATAATTTTCTCTGCCGCACCAACGGCAATTTCTGCAATCTCAGTTTTAAGATTATTAAATGCCTCTTGATTTTTGCGTGTAATATCTACGGAAGCGTCTTCAATCATTTTTTTTGCTTCCAACTTACTTTCCTCAAGAATTTGTTTTTTCAGATTATCGGCATACTCTCTGCCTTGTTCAATTACCTTTTGAGCTTCCTCTTCTGCTCTTGCTAAGTTTTCCTTATTTTTTTCATAAAGAATTTCTGCTTCTTTCTTAGCTTTTTCCGCTTGTTCTAAAGAATCTTTAATAAAATTCTCTCTTTCACTCAAAGAATTTAATATTGGTTTCCAAGCAGTTTTCTTTAAAACCCACAATAAAATAAGGAAAGTAACGGTTGTCCAAATAATAACACCGGGATTAATATCCAGTGGGCTACCGACCTTTTCAGATTCAGAAAAAGCAAGCAAGAAAATATTTAAAATAGAAGCCATCTAATTTTCCTTAAATTAAAACTAAACGATTACTTAAACAAATTATTTTAATGCTAATAAAATACAGATAACTAGTGCAAACAGAGCAATACCTTCAATAAGAGCAGCGGCAATAATCATCGAAGTTCTGATATCGCCGGAAGCTTCCGGTTGACGCCCACTTGCATCCATTGCAGAACTAGCTAATTTACCAATTCCAAGTCCCGCACCAATAACTGCTAAACCGGCTCCAAAACCAGCGGCCAAAAATGCCATATCCATTTGATTTCCTCCTTTAGTGATATTATAGTTTTATTAAATAAATCATTAAAATTTAATGCTCTTGATGAACAGCCATACCTATAAAAATAGATGATAATACAGTAAATATATATGCTTGAATTAAAGCGACTAAAATTTCCAATAGAAAAATAAAAAGTGCAAAACCAACGGAAACAGGGGCTACAAAATAAGTCTTTAGAATAAAAATCAAACCTATTAATGCAAATATTACAACATGCCCGGCAGTCATATTAGCAAAAAGACGAACGGCTAATGCAAAAGGTTTAGTAAATAAACCAAGAAATTCCACAACTATCATAATCGGTAATAACCACATTGGGATTCCATGAGGTATCAAGCCCTTATAGTAGCCGAACGCACCATTCTGAATCATACCGCCGCCTTGTATAACGATAAATGATAAAGTAGCTAATGTTGCCGTGATAGCTATATTACTTGTAGGAGTATTCCCGTAGGGTATTAATCCCATAAGATTACAAAAAAGGATAAAGAAAAATACAGTTAAAAGATAAGACAGAAATTTCTCATATCCTTTACCAATTGTAGATTTAGCAATATCATCTCTTACAAATACAACTAAAATTTCCATTAAATTAGAGAGCCCCGAAGGAACAAGCGATTTTTTATGTTCCTTAGCAACATACCACAAGACGGGCACCAGTATTAAAACAGCAAGCCACATAAAAACTATGTGTTTTGTTATAGAAATATCTATCCCAAAAATCTCAATATGGGGTAGAGGGATAACCGCGAATGGTGAAAAATCCAACTCATGCGAATCAAGGACATGGTGCATAATCCAACCGGAACCACTCCCGCTTTCCGAAACATTTTTTAACGAATCGGTTGCTGTTTGAACAATTTCTAATAGCATTTTTAATTCAATTACTTTTTAACATTTTTTTTGGTTAAAATATATTTCAATTCAAAAATAAGCGCAACAAAATAAAATATAAAGAATACTAATATAAATGCATATTTGTCAATTTTCAAGAATTTTATTACTAATACGATAGATATTAACAGAAATGCGATACGGATTCCCATACCACCTAAATTGAAAAGCAAATAAATTTTATTTGATTTATCAATAGAAAGTTTATAAAGAAATGCTGCTGCTGCAAAATTTAAAAAAACCAATATACCGGCATATAAAGCACTTAAAAAAGACCAATACGATATAGTATTTGAAACAAATAGAATTAAAACGATTAAATATAAAAATAAGAATACGAATAAAGTTTGGCGGCTAATCTTTTTCATTCTTTTTTTTAGAATTTATGTCCAAAGTAGCTTTTATAAAATTGTATATTCCCGCTCCGCCGCCAATGAAAGAAAAAACTATTGTAAGTAATGGAAACAGATTAAACTTTTCATCCAACCATTTACCTAAAAAGAACATTAAAACTATTGTTGCAGCCAGCTGTGTACCTAAGCCCAAATAAGGACCAACATCCTTGTAAGTATTAAATAAATTATTCTGTTTTTCCTTTTTCATTATTCACTTTTAATCCTGTACTGAACGAAGGTTTGCTGCTCATTACGCTTTTACCGTCAAACATAGCTCCTTCCTCTATTACAAGAACTTTAGTAATAATATCTCCTTTTACAAATGATTTGGGTTCAAGAGTAAGTTTATCACTAACATCAATTGTACCTTCAACCTTACCGCTAACAATCAAACTTTTTGCTTTAACCTCACCCTTTATTTCAGCGCCTTCGCCAAGTGTTAAATTTCCGTTAATATTAACATCACCAATAACTTTACCATCTATTCTTACATTTCCTTCACTGGAAATTTTTCCCTCAATTTTAACTCCGCTACTTAATATACTAACATCTTCGGAAACGAAATTATTATCTTTTCTTAAAGCCATGTTAAATACTCCTATTGTTTTGGTAAATAAATTTTAGGATCCATGATTTTTCCATTTTTCCAAATCTCAAAATGCAAATGAGGTCCTGTAGTATTCAAACCCGAATTTCCGCTTAACGCAATTAATTCACCTTGAAAAACATGATCTCGCTCTTCTTTTAGCAAAGATGAACAATGTTTGTAAACTGTAATAAAACCGTCCTTGTGTTCAATTATTATTTTCTTACCATCTTCAACAGTATAGTCTGAAAAAATGATATATCCCCCAGCGCTGGCATATACAGGCGAGCCTGATTTTAAGGCAAAATCAACTCCCATATGCCCTTTTGAAGGGTTAAAATCTCTTATAATAAATCCATTCACCGGTTTTTCAAAAAATAACGTGTCTTTACTTTTTATTTTTTCAGAACTAGTTTTAAATATTTTTTTTACTACAGCAAATAAATTCCCGCCAATATCCAAATTATTATGGTCGGTTTTTCTCAAGGAATCTAAGATGGCAGAATTCGAATCAACAGTATCTGTACCTGCTAGTATTATAGCATATTTTAGCTTTTGACTTGTTGATGAAATTGATTCCAATTCTTTTGTAAGATATACAATTTTTTTTTCCAAGGTATGAATCTTAACGGCTTGAGCTTTTAATTCCTTGTTCTCAAACAGAAGCACTAAATTCCTCGCAGGTGTGAACATAAAAATTAATGCTGCCAAAATAATTATAATAAGCGTATAAATAGAAAGAATAGTTAAAATCCTTTTTATTGTATATTTATATCTTTTTGTACTTCCTGACGTTAAATTTGGAGTAACAAAGATTGTAGAATTAAATATGTCTTTAACTTTTAATTTTCCCATCATTTATTGTACGTTATTCTTACAAAATAATCAACAATCTTAAAAACATCGGATGAAAAATTTGCCCTAAATGAAATCTATTTCCAGTAAAGAAATATAAAAAAATTAAGATTCAGATACTTTGTTAGATTCCAACATATTCTCTAACTTTTTAATAACTAACTCCGGTAATAACTTTTTCCCACAGTCAAATGTTTCAACCGGACAGCTATTATGACCATGTATTCCGCAAGGTTTACAATCAAGTTCATCATAACTAATATATTGACTTGCGTTATTATAAGGATAAAAACCAAATTCCGGAACAGTTGAACAATATATTGTTAATACCTTTGCATCTGCGCACATTGCCATATGAGTAGGTGCACTATCATTGCAAATTATTAAATCACTTTTAGAAATAATTGCTATTGATTCAGTTATCGATAATTTTCCGGTTAAATTAAGGATATTATCTTTTACTTCTTTTTCAATTACTTGGCATAATTGTGCATCATTAATACCACCTAATAAAATTACGTTATAAGACTTTAAAATCAAATAATTAATTATTTCAATATAGTAATTAGTAGGATATTTTTTAGTTTCCCAAACCGAACCGGGTGCAATTGCTATTGTCTTGTTTATATTAGGCAACGAAGAGAGAAGTTTACTTACTTTTATTTCTTCACGCTCAGTTATTCTGCATTCTGGTAATACATTCCATTTTTTATTGATTAAATCTTCATCAAATAAAGATATATTTCTTGCAACTTCATGTATATTTGGATTATACTTCCTCTGATATTTATAAACAAATGAAAATGACGCATTATTAAATCCATAAGTTTCTTTTACTCCCGATAAAAATACTATTAAAGACGTTCTGAAAGAACGATGCGGGGAATAAATTATATCATATTTTTTCCGTTTTAGTTTATATGCAAATTGGATTGTTTTAACTAAAGACTTTTCTTGTTTTTTCTTTTTTAAGACTATTGTTTCATTGACAAACGGAGAAGACTCAAAAATCTCTTTAGTCGCTTCTATTGCAACTACATCTATTATAGTATTTTTTATTTTTTTTTGAATTACCTGAATTAAAGGAAGCGTAAGAATTGCATCACCAAGGAAAGCTGTTTGAATAACCAAAACCCTTTTTCTCATTTTAGTACTTCCAGATATTATGCATCCAAAACCACTGTTCAGGAAATTTTTTGATATAATATTCTAAGCGGCTCATATATATATTATTTATTTTTTGTATTTTCTCGTTATTGTCGCCTTTCAGATTTTCATAATTTATTCTTTCCATAATAATATCATATCTAAACGACTTATTTCTGATGATTAGAAAAAAATATATTGGTATATTATTTTTTAGTGCAATCGCTGCCGTACCGGGATAAACTGATGTTGGTCTATTGAAAAAGTTAACCCTATATCCATCTTCCGGTCCTCGCTGATCTCCGACAACTCCGATTATTCCATTACTTTTAAGAGCTTTATAAACTTCTCTTATTGATACACCTAATGAAATAACTGAGTTTCCAAATTGACTTCTGCTCTTATTAAGCCAGTTAGATACTAAATTATTCCTTTGAGGTTTAGCCAAAACATGCAGAGGTATTTTCAAAATAGCTGCAATATATAAAGCAGACAATTCCCAATTTCCGAAATGAGCTGTAATTAAAAAAGCCCCGCTTTTACGCTGAAGTAATTCTTCAACTATTTCGTTATTGCTCATTTTAACAAGGTAATCTAGATCTTCTTTTTTTATATTTTGAGAGCATAGAATTTCTGCTAAAGTAATGGAAAGGCTATAATAAATTTTCGAAACTAACTTTTTATTCTTCTCTTCACTATTTGAAGGAAACGCAATTTTAATATTTTTTAAAATTACATCTTTGCGAATTGGGAAAACATAATACAGAATAAAATGGAGAAATTTCGCCGAAGTTTTTGCATTCCGAATACCAAACAAATTGAAAAAGGCAGCAAAAATTATAAATATAAAGTATTCAACTCTATTTTGAAAATTCATAAAATTCTATTGAATTGCAATTCTCCTTTGCCAATTATCATCTCTAACTTCACCGCGTTTTGTAGACGTTAACAGTTCGTAATCTGAATAACCGGTTAAATCGGCAAAAACAAAAATCACACCGCCCTCAATCGACTGATATTGCCAAATTTCATAAGGCTTTTGTTCGGTTTGATTTGGATACCTATCTATCTGATCAGGAGGTCCATACTCTAAATAAACCCTTCCTCTATCTGTTTTAAATCCTTTCTTCTGCATAGTGTTAAAATGTTTATTAACGTACGCAATTCGTTTTAAGTAGTCACTTAGTGCTTCATTTTTTCTCGTTTCGGGAAATGGATCTCTCATTTTCCAAAATTTATAGAGGAAATCTCTTTTTGCATTCAGAGAATCTATACTATCATATTGATCAATTTCATTTTGTCTTGCAATATATTTGGAACGTCTAAAAAGGTCATCACATTCCTTCTTTGTATAAACCGCAAATTGACTTCCCATAAATCCTTTAGCTGCTTTAGCGCCGGTAGAAGCCAACTTAACATCGGGATTATATAAGAAAAATTTCTTACTGGAAAATACTTTTCTGTTTGCAATACTATCACTAACTATAAGTGTAAGTTTATATGTATCAGTTGGATATTTTTTTAGATTTATAGCACCTATTTCAACTATTGACTTATTGTTCACAAACATTTTTTGCATTTTATTATAAATAACATCATTATTGCTATTCACAATTAGCTTCTGAAGAAATAATTTATCTTTAGAATTTGTATTCAATAAGTTGTAAACTTCGGAATAATAGAAAAGTACAGGTGCATGCTTAGAATATAAAACAGTAGGATTAGGTTCAACTTCTAGAGTATTTTTGTAAAAAAGAGAATTTTTATCCGCTCCTTCTTTTTTTATGTTGCTCGCAAGTTGCAAATCGCTAATTGTAAAATTATCTCTTATAAACGGTACAATTTTAAATTCTTCACTTTTTGAAAAGCTTAAACTTTTATCTACTCCATCATGAGCAGAGACACTTAGTCTATAATTTCCTTTAGGAACAACAAATCCTAATACACCAACTAATGACTTTGCATTTTTAAAATTTGCAGTATCTTTAATAGTATTATTTAACATCCATTGCTTGTTCACTATAAATTCATTGTTCTCCAAATTTTGGAGTTGAACCATAAGTTTAGCTTTAACTAAAAATGAATTATTATTTTCTATCAAAGAAAGTTTACTTTGATCAAAAGAATAATAAAATTCAACATAATTGGAAGTTGAATCGTATCCAAACTGGGCAAAATCAAAGTCAAATGCTAATTTGTTTTGTGCTAAATTAAAAGTTGAATAAAATAGCAATAATGTAATTATGATTACCTTTCTCATTGTTTGTTGACCTTCTTAATGATTTTTTTATTTATTAAAAATAATTAAAAATAAACTATTGATAAACTTATTTTAAAAATTATTTAACCTATAAATAGTGAATTTTCCAGAATGAAAAAAGAGAAAAATTCTCCGCTTCTTTAAACTTAATCCTATTCTACTTAAAACACAAAAAGCCCGGACCTTGTTAAGACCCGGGCTTAAATTTAATTCTCTATTTAATTAACAATTAAAGACCTAGACCAATAGAGAATACATGTGTGTCGCTAAAGAATTCAGCTGGTAAATACGCATAGTCCAATTTAAAGTTTACGCCACCTAAATCATAATGTAAACCAAAACCGGCGGAAAATTTATAAACTACATCGCTGGATTCAAAATCAGCAGTATAGATATATCCGGCTCTAAAAAATAATAAATTATCGTAACTATACTCAGCACCTGCACGATACTGATCGGTATAGAAATTATTATTACTGAAAGAACCGTTTAAATTCAGCATATTCTGATCATCAATGTTCAATCTGTAACCAACACCTATATCAAGTGAAGTTGGTAATGAAAATGCTGCTGCAGAGATCTTGTAAAACTGATCTCCACGCGCTTGCCCATCAGCTGTTGCACTTAGAAATAGACCGGATCCGTCAAAAGTCATATCAGGACCAAGATTTTTAAGTATTACTGCAAAGTCTAAACCACTAACACCTGCAACATCAGAATATGTAACACCAACATCAAAACCTAAACCCGATGCCGATACTAGATCAAGAGTTTCGCTAATATAATTAACATTAAGACCAACGGAAACTCTATCGCTTAACATTTTAGAATATGTTGCGCCAATTGTTAAGTACTGCGGTGAAAATGTTTGTCCGGTTCCATCAGGATTTTGGACAGTAGTTTTAGTAATATCACCAAAGCTATAACCCTTAATACTGAATCCTAAATGTCCAAATGAACCAACATTAACACCAATTGCTCCATACTCAACACCTATATCTGCAATATAGTTCATATGGGATGCAAGTACATCAACACCATCGGTTGAGCGAGCTAAGTTAGCAGGATTCCAGAAAATTGCATCTGCACCCTGCGATGTTGTAAGCACTGAGCTGCCTAAAGCAACTCCACGTGCACCAACAGGAATTAATAATTCAGAAGCCCCGGCTGTACCAATTCTTTGAGCAAATATTGAACCCGCAGCCGTGACTAAAAATATAATTAAAAATACTTTTATTTTATTCATTTTCGTTCTCCTTCGAAATTTTAAAATTAGAATCTATCCAATACTTGTGTCTCTTGGATAATCGCTACTTTAAGTATTTTCGTCTTTCCTAAGTCCGGCATATCAATATGAACAATATATAATCCACTTGCAGCTGGTAAACCGTTTTGATTCTTCAGATCCCATCTTTCAAATTGGTCTGAGCTATTTTTGTTGATTGTTTTAACCAATTGACCCGCTAAGTTGAATACTCTGATAACAGCTTTGTTCGGTAAATGATTAAATGTAACAAAACGTTGATACTTATTTATTTCATTCGGGTTTACACCGTAATATGGATTAGGAAATACATTTATTTTTTCAACATCTGCTTTTTCAGCTGCCAAATCTTTAGTTACTTTCGGAGCAGTGAACGTAAATTGTTCATCAGCAGTTAACGGTTTATAAGTAATGATTCTTACTGTGGTTCCTGCTGGAGGAGCACCATTACCTGAGAAATCGGCAATAATATATCTACCCCAAGGATAAACAAACCCACCGTGGAAATCCATCCAGTACCCTTCAGTACTAGTATCGAACTGAAAATCGTAAGTTGAACCAGCGCCGCCGGATTGGTTACAAACATCAACAAACTTATTATAACCATCTGTACCTTCAGGGTCCATCCAGTAAAAGATATCGGAAGCAGGGAATCCGAAGTAATTGTCGGTTCCATTTGCCCAACCCCATGCATCTTTAGTGGAATCTTGTGAAAGAAGGATAGGAATCATTCTAACATCATCAGAAGGATCATCGACTGTTGCAACACCAATATCCCATAATTCCCAAGGTGTTGTACCAATTTTATCATCTTCAAATGCCCAAACACCTAATCCGCCTGCATCTGTGAATCTTAATTCAAAATCTCTCGGAACGGCAAAATCTATATATCTCATAATTCTTGAAATTGAGCCGGAACCGCTTGCACTGAAATAATATCTTGTATCACTGGCAGAACTTAAGCTATGCCATACTTTATTACCGCCATACGGAGCTCCGGCAGCGTCAAATTGGTCTTCTGTAAGCGGAGTACCGCCGTAGGCAACTTCCACCATCGCATCACCGTCACCTTTAATTCCAGGTTCTGGTCCGGAAACTGCAACTTGTAAACCATCCACAACTAAATATGAATTTACAACACCGGAAAGATTTTTCTGTAAACCAAGAACTTGTTTCCCGGTAGTAACATCAAATAAAGTCCAGCCAAGCGCTAAGCTTGTATCAATATTACCAGAGCCGTCATCGGTATATACTTCATAATTTTCAAAATTAACTTGGTAGTCATCACCCGTTACAGCAGCGGGATCAACGACATTAACTTTAACAATACCGTCACTAACGCCTGTAACATGTGTTGTGGTGACTACTTGACCAATTTCACTCTCTTCCCTCACACCAGGGGCTGGTGATTGAGGAATAACTGTTTCAATATTTACTTTACTTTCAAGTACTAATGGAACAGCATCTGCATTTGAACTAACAGAATAAGATGTTACTGCATAATAATATTTGGTTCCATCATTTAACGGAGCACCGGCATTAAACAAGTCTTTATCAAGCGTGATAAAACGTTTTATACCGGAATCTGAGCCAAATTTTAATACTTGAGGTAAAACCACACCGGCATCAGAATCGAAAGCAGGACCTATTACTTTACCAACACCGTCATCTTTATCAAACGTTGCAACAACTTTTGCATCTTGGAAAGATGCACTTTTTGAAGGGAATTGATAGACTACATATCCCTGAAAGCTATAAGAACCATCATTGTGGGATTCTATTTTTTTAACACTTTCCCTATCTTGATCCCAAAGCAAAACAACCTTACCGTCTAATTCTGAAGCGGTAACTTTAGGAGCATCAGGAGATGAAGGAATCTTAAAGAAGTTGTCATAAGCATTCTGGGCTTCTTGATCAAAGAATTTAAGTAAACCAACTGCGGATAATCTATCTACATTACCAAAGTTACCTGCTGCTAATTCAGCAACAACAACTTCTTGGGTATCACCAGGAGCCATTGTAAATGGACCGGAAGCCATACCTTGCCGTCTATCTCCGGGCGGATGTAATTGACCATCGACCCAGCCTTTACCTGTAATAGGATCACCGGCTAAAGCAAATTTTGTCGCTTCACCGGTATTTGGATCGGTAAACGGTTGACCGGTAGTACTTATTAATCCCTGGAATAGGTTATAGAACTGAAGAGTTCCATTTGCGTAATCGCCCAAATCGGGATCACTAAATACTGCATCACTATTAATAAAGAAATAGTGTGCTGTCATAGGTAAATTTTTGAATCCGGTTCTAAATTTATTATTAAAGATAGCTTGATCTGTTGGATCTCCTGGAACTATTGGACCTTGGAAAAAGTCAAATCCAACTGCCGGAGGGGTTGCGCCGTAAACAGGATCAATAGCTACACCATTATAAACAAACATTAAAGATAGATCGACATCACAGCCTGCAAAGTCGTCACCGGCATCACCAAGATCCTCATCAGACCACATAGATACGTACATATCTTCAAAAGTATCACTACTTTTATTAATTAATTTATATTTACGGAACATTGTATTACCAAGAGCTGTCTGGGAAGCATAGCCCCAGAAAGTTGCTTGGTATTCAATACCCATAGGGTCAGAACCATAAAGCTGCTGTGTAGTAGCTGGGTCTAAATCATTAGCAACATACCATATTGTTTGGTCGGCACCAGGAACACCCGGAATATCAACATTAGGATCATAACTTCCGTTTCCGTCAACATCTTCGTAAGGTGCACCCCAAGCTGCGGGCCATTCATTCCAATCCTTTTCATATTGAGCTCTAATTTCAGCTTCAGTACCTTCACCGTCATTTACTTCAGCACTTAAATTTCCAGTTTCCCAATCTTTTCTTACCCTGTATATTCTTACACCAGGTAAAGCATCATCTTCTCTTTGACCATTTGCTAAAATACGTCCGGGCAATAGACCTTGGTTGTAAGTTGAGCCACCAACTCTTACCTGACCATTAACTTTAGCACCCCAAATAAAACCCGACTCAAATACCGCAGCTTTATTACTCCCTTTCGGGAAAATAAATCCGGAGTTTCCAGTTGGTGAAATATCGGAATCCCCATTATCAAAAATCCACGTTGAAATATTATTAATATTAAAATGTGTTTTTGAAGGGACGCCATTTGTTTTGCTTAATCG
This sequence comes from uncultured bacterium, assembly GCA_965554225.1. GTDB lineage: Bacteria > Bacteroidota > Ignavibacteria > Ignavibacteriales > Melioribacteraceae > BMS3ABIN04. The sequence goes on from CBEVZC010000016.1 coordinate 35,420, forward strand.
ATTAGGTTTTTTATTTACGTTCCCTTCAGCCATTACCTCAACAAACAAGAATAGCAGCATGAGGAAAACAGTAAATATTCTAATTGTTTTATTATACATAACAAAACTCCTATTAATTATTATAAACTAATACTTCTATATTTTAATACTCTAACCTAATTCCAAATAATACTTGCCTTGCATCTGAATAAAAACCATTATAATCAATATTAAATGTTTTATAAAGATCGGCATATTTAGCACCGTAAGTATTAACTAAAAGTCCACCAAGATCAGGATTAGAAATATAGCCATCGTCATCAGCCGCACCAGACCTAATATAAACATCATCAACGTTTCTAGTGTCAAATAAGTTAAGAACTTTTAAATATATATTAGCAGATAAGCTTTCCCAAATTCCAAAAGTCTTATCAACTTTTAAATCAACATTAAAAGTAGATGGAGTTAACGATGCATTTAATGGTTCAAGCGGTTGTCTAAATCTTGAATCAGTTTCAATAGCTGCACCACCTACACCTCTTGTAAACGGATGACCGCTGCTGAATGTTGCAAGAACATTAATGCCAAAACCGTGTAAGATTGAAGGACCATCGTCCATTCCAAATCTATAATCTAAACTAAAATTACCTTTAAATGGTCTATCAAACGTTAGAGGAGAAACATACTGAGGTCTGAAAATTGTAACTCCGTCTAATGGTGCACCAACAATGCCGGCATTTGAGTTAGGAAATGAGCCTGTACCACGCGCATCAGAGAAAGACATGGTTAGCTTAGCAGCTAATCTTTCATATCTACGCAATGTGAACTGCATCTCAACACCCTTTGTCGTAGCAAAATCACCATTTTTAAGGATATTATATGATTGATAAGGTGATTCCGGATCAGTGTCTTGTAAATCGAAAGTTATTTGTCCTTTAATATCGTCATAGTAACCGGTGATATCAAAAGCCATAAAGTCTGTTAATTGCTGATTAAATCCAAACTCGTAGTGAGTTTTTCTTACCGGTCTTAAATTAGCACCTGTTGGGTTAGCAAAAAAGAAGCTGGTTCCGTTTTCCCATGCACGTGAGTGATATCCTATATATGCTTGATTTAAGGCTGGTTGTTGTATATACTTCCCAAAACCGGCATGGAAGACTGTCATGTCCGTTACCGGGAAAGAGACACTAATTCTAGGGCTAACACCACTGAATGTAGGCACTTTAACATATCCCTTCATGTCCAACTTACCATCGGAAAATACATTACCGATTGCCAGTTCCGGTTTCATAGGATCTTTGTAAACTAAATTGTCCATATCAAAATAATCATATCTTACACCAAGGTTCAAAATCAAATCCGAAAATTCGATTCTATCGGAAATATAGAAACCTAATTCAACAGGTTTATGAGGAGCGTCAAATCCGCTGCCGTCAACTTCATTTCCAAATATATCATAACCATAATTATTAACACCTGCTTTATAAAGAATCAGTTCTTTCTCGCGTTTGATATCAGCTGCTGTTGGGTTAGCATACTTTTTAAGAGAATTGAACAATTGCGAAGCATAAGTTCTTTGAGTAGTTCTTGTGCCCCATCTTCTTAAAGTATGTTGTTTAAATATACCGCCCAGCTTAATAGTATGATGTTTTGATGGTAGATAAGTCAAGTCCAATCTTGTATCAATACCAAATTGTTTCCCTTTTGCAAAATTTCCAGGAGTACTTCCGGGTGCTGAAAATGAGAATCCGAAAATGCTTAAACTAGTCGGAGGTTGATATCTGGTATCGGCAGCAGTTAAACCACCTCTTGTCCACTGATCAATCTCTCTCGGAAGTCTTTTCCATGTAACACCGGCTTTTGCATTGGCAACACTATCGCCATAAGACCAGTAATTATCATCCAAGAAAGGATCAGTATTTGAAAAACTATTAAAAGAAACACCACCGCTTAATTCATAGAATAACTCGGGGCTTAAAACATGTGTAACTTTGGCACTAATTGTTCCATTGTCAAAATCCTGCACTCCAGTTCTATTTCTAGCTATATCAAATACACTGGAACCGCCAAATTGACTCGTTCCGGTAGTATAAGTACCAGCCAATCTAACTGTAATAGGATTTAAGTCAAAAGTTAATGTACCTGAATTTGTATAAGCTTCTCTAGCTTGATTTTGTCTTACACCAGCAGGATAAAATAAATCCAATGTATCACTTAGATCACCACTGGTTCCATCGGAAGTGGGTCCAAAATCAAATCCGGGATATCCTTTTTTAGCTTGAGATCTATCAAAGTTATAATCTAAATTATAAAAGAATCTAACTTTATTACTAAAGAGAGGACCGCTCATCGAGAAACTTGTTTCGTTATTACCATACCAGTATGCCCCAAGAGTTTTGTCTTGTCTGGCAAAATCATCTTTACTATTGAAACCTATATTATCCGAAATATATTCCAAGCTCGTATGGAACTGAGTTCCACCTGATCTGAGTTGTGTACGAATAAAACCTGCTGTTGCTCCGCCATATTGAACACCAAATCCGCCGGTTTCAACTTGAAGCTCTTCAACTGCATCATTTGCAATTGTTACAGCTCTATTACCGGATTCAGGGTTAGATATTGAAACACCTTCCAAATAATAACCAACTGCTGAACCACGACTACCCCTAACGTGAATAACGCCGTTATAATTAACAACACCTGCTTGTAGATTAGTAATATTAGTTACACCTCTAATAGGTAAGTTTTTAATATCTTCGTTAGTTACGTTTCGGATGGAACTTGTTGCATCTTTTTGAATTAATGGTTTTTCCGCAACAATGGTTACAGTTCCAACAGAAATATCCTCAGGGGGTAATTGAAAATCAATTTCTGTAGTTAAATCTGAATTAACTCTCACATTCTGTGTTGTAATTGCTTGATAACCTAAATATGAAGCTTTTATTGTGTAAGTACCTGCTGTTAAGTTCATAACGACATATTCGCCATTTGCGTCAGTAGCAGCGCCATAACTTGTACCAACAACAATAATATTTGCTCCGATTAAAACTTCTCCAGTACTAAGGTCGGTTACTTTGCCTTTTACTCTTCCTTGACCGAAAAGAAATACTGGTAGAAGCACAAATAAGAATAAAGTAAAAAATAATCTCCTATACATGTTTATCTCCTACATTTGTTATTACATTTGTGTGAAAATAAGTAATTAGAATTGCTATCAACCTCCCATATTAACCTCCCAATTTTTTGGTTCATTTTTTTTATTTTATTTATTGGAACTAAAGCTTCTATAAAACCGTCTAATAAAATAGCAAAAATATTGTTAATTATAAAAGTACTTTCTAAAAAAAAGATATTAATATTTCTTTATATATTATACTAATTTTGTCAAAAATATGAAAATTTTTGTTTTATAACATAATATTTCAATTTTTTTATTAATATTCAATACCGTATTTTAGTAGCATCTTATTTTCAGACATAATAAAAAACTTTTCTAAAGTTCAGATAAAATAAAAAGTCCACCTTTCATTGTACCAATAACTTTTCTATTTAAGCTATCAATTTGTATATCAAAAATTAAATTATCCGTTAATTTTGAGTTTGAACTATTAAAACATTTCCAGACTCCTTTTTCGAATTTTGCGATTCCATTTCCAAAGGTTCCCACCCACACAACATTACTTTTATCAATAGCAACGGTATATATTATATCAGATGGCAACCCAGAATTTTTACTTGTATAGTGGAAAAAACTTTCCCCATTAAATTTTCCCAGACCACCTTGTTTGAAACCAATCCATAGTGTTTGATCTTTCCCCATTGCTAAAGAATAAACACTTTCAGTGGGGAAACCATATTTTTCGTTATACCATGTCCAGTTCTTCCCGTCGAATTTTAACAGCCCTTTTAAATCCCCTATCCATTTATTATTTTTCCTATCAATTAATAATGAGGGTACTTTGTACCTAGGAATGATTGTGTTTGCAGGGGAATATACATTCCATGTAGAACCTTTAAAAACAGAAATTCCTCCACCCCAAGTTCCAATCCACACACTATTCTGTTTGTCGAATGCAATCGAATAGATCCAGTTGTGTGAAATCCCGGAATTGCTAGTGTTATAAATTTCCCAAGTTCTTCCATTAAATTTTGCTATTCCTCCACCATATGTTCCAGCCCATACATTATTAAACGAATCTATTTTGACCACATAAACGTTATTATTAGGTAATTGCGAATTTGATTTATTAAAAACCATGCACCTTTTATAGTTAATAAACTTAACTAAACCGGCATCTCTTGTCCCAAGCCATAGAATATTATTCTTACCAATTGCAATTGACTGAATGGAGTTGGAAGGTATGCATGAATTTTTTGTGTTGTAATTTTTCCAACTTACAATTTGAGAGGATACACTATTTGTAAGGGAAAACGATATTAACAAAAAATATAATAATATGGATTGTCTAATCTTTACGACCTCAAAAATTTTGCAAATAAAATAGCTCACTTTTAAAAAAAAGTGAGCCAATGAACAAAATACGATATAAAAATATTACAGAAGTGAATTTATTTTATCGACAAACATTGCTTTAGGAACAGCGCCGATAACAACTTCTTTCACCTCACCATTTTTTAGCATAAGAACAGTAGGTATACTTCTTACACCATATTTAATAG
>CBEVZC010000017.1:0-38826 GCA_965554225.1 uncultured bacterium
CTTGTTGATGAAAATCGTATTCTTGTGAAAGAGGGGATAGAAAAGATTAATTTTAATCCCAGACCGGGGATACAAGCTTTAATGAAACGGGCAAGAATGACACCCGGTAATTTATCTGCTGGGCAAATTGTTTTTACCGTTGCTCCTAGAATTAATGCGGTAGGCAGAATGGGAGATGCATATAGAGCAGTAGAGCTGTTTGTCACGAAAGATTACGCGGAGGCTGAAAGATTAGCCGGTGTATTGGAAGGAGAAAATTTTGAAAGGAGAAAAGTAGACGAGGTTACTTTTTCCCACGCAACAGAGCTTGCCAGAGAGGATATCGAAAATAATGATAGCCTTGGTTTGGTTCTTCACGATGATAATTGGCATCCCGGTGTTATTGGAATTGTTGCCTCTCGATTAGTAGAAAAGTTTTACCGACCAACAATTATGCTTACAACAATTGATGGAGTTGCAAAAGGCTCAGCAAGAAGTATTATTGGCTTTAATATTTATGAAGCGCTTCAGCAGTGTAAAGATCTTCTAGTTCAATTCGGCGGACATAAAGCTGCTGCCGGTTTAGAGATTAAAATTGATAAAATTGATGAGTTTAGAAAAAGATTTAATGAGATTTTAAGAGAAACTTTAACTGCTCAAGATGTTAAACCGGAAGTAATAATTGATCAGAAAATATCTTTACATGATATTACACCAAAATTTGTTAGAATATTAAATCAATTTGCTCCCTTTGGCCCAGGTAATATGCGACCGGTATTTTTGGCCGAGAATGTTAACGTAAAAAGCACACCCCGAATTGTAGGAAGGAACCACATGGTAGTTTCGTTTAGTCAAAACGGAACAGACCGAATTTATGATTCAATTGGATTTAATATGGGTGTGTTTGCTAATCAGATTGAAAAAGATAAAAATAAAGTTGATATTGTGTTCACAATTGAAAAAATTGTTAGAGATGGAAGAACATATCCTCAATTAAGATTAAAAGATTTGAGAATCAAAGAATAATTAGTAACTTTTATTTGGAGAACTTTTATGTCGGGACATTCTAAATGGTCAACAATTAAAAGAAAAAAAGCTGCAGCCGATACAAAAAGAGGTAAAATATTTACAAAACTTATCAAAGAAATTACCATAGCTGCCAGACAAGGCGGAGGCGATCCCGGTGCAAATCCTCGCTTAAGACTTGCTATTGACAATGCTAAATCGGCAAATATGCCTAGTGATAATATTGAGAGAGCAATCAAAAAAGCAACGGGAGAGCTGGAGGGAGTTAATTATATTGAATTAACTTATGAAGGATACGGACCCGGAGGCATTGCACTTTTAATTGAAAGCGTAACGGATAATAAAAATAGGACAGTTGCAGATGTAAGACACATTTTAAGTAAACATGGCGGGAGTTTAGGCGAGACCGGATCTGTTGCTTGGATGTTTGATAGAAAAGGTGTTATTACAGTAGTTGCGGAAGGTAAATCCGAAGACGAAGTAATGGAAGTTGTGCTGGAAGCGGGTGCAGAAGATTTTCAAACTGAGGATGATTTTTATGAAGTAACTACCGCGGTTGAAGATTTCGAAGAGGTTAGAAAAGCTTTACAGAATTCTAATTTTAATATTGAAAACGCAAGTCTACAGTGGATTGCTAAAAATACTGTTTCGGTCAGCGGAGAAAATGCGGAAAAAGTGATAAAAATAATTGACGCTCTTGAAGATAATGATGATGTACAGAATGTATATACAAATGCCGATTTTGTTGATGCTGAATAAAAGTTTAATTTATTACTTGTAGTCTGTTATATGATAATTTTGGGTGTTGATCCTGGTACTAAATTTACCGGATACGGAATTGTAAAGTATATGAACAATGAGCTTGTTTATGTCGGCTCGGGAGTAATTAAGCCTTTTGCTAATTTGAATATTGCAAACAAGTTAGATAAAATTTATAGAGAATTGCAAAAAGTAATTACTTTATATAAACCTGATGAGTTTTCACTTGAAACTGCATTTTACGGGAAAAATGTTCAATCAACGTTGAAAATAGGATATGTAAGGGGCGTTTCTCTTCTGGTTTCTGCGCATAATAAATTAGATGCGGCTGAATACTCTCCGCGCGAAATAAAAAAAGCAGTTGTTGGAAAGGGAAGCGCATCAAAAGAACAAGTTCAATTTATGATAAATAAATTGCTTGGGCTAGAAGAAAAAAGCATGAAATTTGATGAATCCGATGCGTTAGCTGTTGCAATCTGTCATGCGTTTAAGAAGAATACAAAACAATCAAAAAGCTCAAGTTGGGCTGCGTATGTTTCCGCCAATCCCGATAAAATTATTGTATGAAAATAATACAAATCGTAAAAATTTTAAATTATATCAAAGATACAAATAAATGATTGGTTACTTAACCGGAAAAATAATATCTAAAAAACCCACCCAATTATTAGTAGATGTAAATGGCGTTGGATATCTCATCAACATATCCATAAATACTTTTGAAAATATACATGATAGTGAATCGACGGTTTCGTTGTATACTTATTTGAGTGTTAGGGAAGACGCTTTAACATTATATGGTTTTTTAACCACTTCTGAAAAGGAAATGTTTGAAAAACTAATAAGTGTTAGTGGTGTGGGACCTAAGCTTGCTCAAAGTATTTTATCGGGAATACAGGTTAGCGATCTCAAAGAAGCATTGCAGTTTGGTGATAAATCCAGAATAATTGCAGTTCCCGGTGTTGGTAAAAAAACAGCTGACAGATTGATTGTTGAACTAAAAGATAAGGTCGATTCTATTTTAACCGATGGAGAAAATTTATCCTCGGAAGCTTTTGGAATAAAATCCGATACGGTAAATGCCCTTTTAGCGCTTGGCTACAATAAAAAAACTGCAGAATCGGCAGTAAGAAAAATTTTAGAACGCTCACCGGATTTAACACTTGAGGGATTAATCAAAAGAGCGTTATCGGAGATAACCGGATAGTTGCCTGAAGTAAAATTGGAGAAAATTTTGTGTACTAAATGAGCTATTGAAAATAATTTCAAAAAAAAGTATATTTAATGTCTTAAAATTATGAATGTATTAAAATACAATATAGGCAAAATACAAAAGTTACTTAATTCGAATACAAAAGGATAAAACCTGAAATTCAAAATGCACTTCCAAAATCGGTGGTGCATTTTTTTTTATGATTGCTGAAGAATTGATAAAATATTTAGAAGGTTGGGCTCCGCCGGGAGCTGCGTGGAGCCAAGACAACGTCGGGCTTCAAATTGGTTCGAGGAAAACAAAAGTTAAAAATGTTTTCCTCTGTCTCGAACTTACAGACGAGGCAGCCGAGGAAGCCGTAAAAAGTCACTGTAATTTTATTTTTACCCACCATCCGTTACTGTTCAATCCGCTTAAAAATCTAGATTTTCAAAATAACTCCAAAGCTAAATTAATTGAAAAAGTTGTTAAAAATGACCTAGTAGTTTATTCGGCTCACACTAACTTGGATTTTACTAAAGACGGTGTAAGTTTTGAATTAGCGAAGGTATTAAAACTTAATAACATTAGGTTTTTAAAACGTGAAGAAGAAAATCAATTCAAATTAGTTGTTTTTGTTCCGAACAGCTATGTAGAAAAAATATCGAATGCAATTTTTGATGCAAGCGGAGGAATAATAGGTGAATATAATAAATGTAGTTTCAGAACTTCCGGAACAGGTACATTTAAAGGTTCTGATATATCAAATCCTGTAATAGGAAAGAGAAACTCGTTTGAATATGTTGATGAAATTAGATTGGAGGTGTTGGTTAATTCTTGGAGTTTAAATAAAGTAATTACTGCAATGCTTAAAGTCCATCCTTATGAAGAACCTGCTTACGATATTTATCCGTTGAAAAATGAAAATTCAAATTATGGTTTTGGAGCTGTTGGAGAATTACAAAAATCATTAAGCCAAAAAGAATTTTTATCACATGTTTGCAAATCCTTGAAAACGGAAAACGTAAGATATGCAAAAGGCAAAAACGGAAAAATTAAAAAAGTTGCTGTTTGCGGAGGAAGCGGCACCGATTTATTAAACGCTGCTGTAGATCAAAAAGCAGATGCATTTATTACAGCGGATATAAAGTATCATACGTTTCAAGACGGAGAAAATAAAATTCTATTTATTGATGCAGGGCATTATGAAACGGAAGTTTTGGTATTAAATATTGTGAAGAAGAAAATGGAAAAGTTTATAAATAAACAGGGTGAATCTTTGGAAATTATTAAGTTCAAAAGATCTACAAACCCGGTAAAGTTTTTTAATAATAAAGGAGTAAAATAAATTGCTTAATCGTCTTTCAATACTGTACGAATTACAGTTAATTGATGATCAACTTGATGAATTAGAAGAATTACGAGGTGATCTTCCTCTGGCTGTAAACGAGTTAAAAAATCAAATATCTTCAATAACAGAAAATATTTCCACAAAAGAATCTGACAAAGCCGAGTTATTGGAAAAAAGAAAGCATAATGAGTCTGAAATTGAGAGGTTAAATGAGAATCTCAAAAAATTTAAAGCTCAATTATACAAAGTAAGAAACAACAAAGAGTACGATGCCCTCACTAAGGAAATTGATCATAGCGAAGAGAAGATCAAAGAGTTGGACACCGAAAATATGGAAGCTGAAAACATTATTGAAAAAATAAAATTTGAAGTTGAAGAGTTGCAACCTCAAGTAGATGAACTTGAAGAGAAGGTTAAAAAGAAAGAAGCAGAATTAAAAAAGATTATTAAAGCAAACGAAAGAGAAGAAGTAAAATTAAGAGAAAAGCGCGAAAAGGTTGCTTCACAGATCAGGAAATCCGATTACCATACATACATGAGAATTCGTAAAGCACTTGGCGGAATTGCCGTAGCATCTATTTCAAGAGGCGCTTGTACTGGGTGCCACAACGTTGTTCCTTCACAAAGGCAGATAGAAATAAGAGGAAACAGAAGATTATTTACTTGTGAATCATGCGGAAGACTGCTGGTTTCAGGTGAAATTGCAGAAGAAGTTCATAAGAGATTAAATTTATAAAAATCGTATAATTTGACTTTTAACAGGTTGTTTATGCCGTACTTAATAAAATTAAGTGCGGCTTTTTGTTGTTAAATTTTCAATAAATTATTTCCTTCTAAAATCGATTTTACCGCTTTGGAATCTACTGCTGTAAACCCTACTAGCAAATTATGATGCCTTCTGTGTATAATAAATATTACATCCCTTTTTGTTCTATGCAAATCAAGCGGAAACCAATGCTTAAAATCCCCGGTTCCCCAAATCCTAAATTTACCTGTCATTAAAGATGGCTTTGCCAGTTCAACATAAGCTATATCTGAAAAGTTTATCTTTTGCGATGTAAATGTGGTGAAATAATATTTCCGCAGTAGGATATAATTGTTTGTGATTTTGACTAAACTATCCGTATAAAATAATTTTTCCATGGTTATAATAAAGAAATAATTCCTAAAATTATTGCAAAAACTTTTTTAGAAATTCCTAAATAAACACCGAACTTTCCAAGATCATAATTTGGAATGCTGTTATATTTTAACATAAGGAATTTTGAAATATTATTCTTTGCCGAAGCTAATTTATCCTTCTGCGCAAAACTATTTAATGTAAGGGTAAGGTCTGAATTCAAATCCAAATTTGGAATTAGAAAAATATTATTCCTTGATTTCCGGGATGGAACAATAATTTTTAAATGTTGAAATTCTTTGTTTGGTAATATGGTCCCTTCTAACTTAAGTCTAATTTTGGACGAATCCGGAAGTGCAGGAAAGGAATTTTTACTTCTTTGGGCATATAGAATTCCGGAAATGAAAAGAAAAACAATTACCGTAATTTTGAATAAATTCATAACCAAAACTCAATTTAATTATGAGTCCGCTCTAAAAAGGTAGTAAACGGTTAAAACCGTTAAAACAAGGTTTGTTTTTATCTTCTATTCCCACGTTTGAAAACGTGGGTTAACGAAAAACAAACTTTTTACATATTGAACTTAATTATAAATTAAATAAAAACTACTTCAATATAAAGTTATTAATTAGGAATTATTAATTCTTTTATTGAACAGACAACTAATCTGTTCAACATTATTTGAAGAATAAAGTTTTAAGAACAGGAGTTTTGATATCAGCTTAATATTTCTTCTATGGCGGTAACTAAATTTTCAACAGGTATAATATTTATTTTGTTTTTGCGTTTAATCGATTTCATGTTGTTTTTAGGAATCACAATATTTTCAAAACCCAATTTGTATGCTTCCTGAATTCTTTTTTCAATATTCCCTACGCTTCTTATTTCTCCACCAAGACCAACTTCTCCAATAACAACAGTACTTTCCTTGCAAGGTTTGTTTGATAAACTTGAGGTAATTGCAGCGCAAACCGCAAGGTCAACAGCCGGTTCAAATATTTTAATTCCGCCTGCCATATTTAAAAACACATTGTGGGAAGAAAGTCGCAAGCCAACTCTTTTTTGAAGAACCGCGAGCAGAATCGAAAGACGTCTGTAATCAAAACCGGTTGCAACTCTTTGGGGGTTTCCAAAACTGGAAGGGGTTAATAAAGCTTGGACTTCAAACAGTACGGGACGAGTTCCCTCCATGCTGGAAGTTACAATTGCACCCGTTGTATTTCCGTAACGCTCGCTTAAAAATATCTCGCTCGGATTTTTAACTTCGCTTAATCCGTAGCTATGCATTTCGAATATTCCAATTTCGTTTGTATTACCAAATCTATTTTTTAAGGCTCTCAAAATTCTGTACGAATGATTTTTCTCTCCTTCAAATTGTAATACTGCATCAACAATGTGTTCTAAAACTTTTGGTCCGGCTATAAAACCCTCTTTTGTAACATGCCCTACAAGCAATGCCGCAAAAGTGGATTTCTTGGCTTCTTGCAGTAGTAATAAAGTACATTCTCTAATTTGAGTGATGGTTCCGGCGGCATTATCTAAATCAGGATTATGAATTGTTTGTATTGAATCAATAATAACAACCAAAGGGCTGACTTTTGCTATAGTATTTTTTATGGTCTCCAAATCGGTTTCGGCAAGGACAAGCAAGTTTTCGCTTTTTATTTTTAGTCGTGTAAAACGAAGTTTAATTTGCCTAACCGATTCCTCACCGGTAACATAAAGCACGGTTCCGTTAATTTTTGCAGCCGCTTGCATAACGAGAGTTGACTTTCCTATTCCCGGATCGCCTGCTATAAGAACAACCGAACCGGGCATTAATCCACCGCCTAAAACACGATCGAATTCTTCGACGGTTGTTTTAATCCTTTCTTCTTCGCTTAAAACAACTTCCTTTAGACTAAAAACTTCCGTTTCCTTTAATAATTTTTTGCTTTTCTCTTTTTTTGTTTCTTTTACTTCTTCTGTAAACGTATTCCATTCTCCGCACATCGGGCATTTACCCAGCCACGTTAATGATTCGTAACCGCAGTTTGTACAAATATAAACTATTTTATTTTTTGCTTTTGCCATATAATATTAAAAACCAGTACGTTTTATAAAGCTTTGTACAATTTTATCATCTGTGTTAACTATTTCATCCGGAGTTCCCTTGAAATATATTTTACCTTTGTAAAGCATTGCAATTTTGTCGGAAACATTTTTAACACTGAACATATCGTGCGTTACTACAATTGATGTAACATTTAATTTCTCGGCTAAGTCTCTGATCAGTTCGTCAATCGAATCCGACATAATGGGATCGAGTCCGGTTGTCGGTTCATCGTATAAAATATATTCCGGTTCGGTAATTAAAGCTCTTGCAAGTCCCACTCTCTTTTTCATTCCGCCGGAAAGTTCTGCCGGTTTAAGTTCTTCTATTCCCGGCAAACCAACCAATTCAAGTTTTCCCTTAACTTTACTACTAATCTCTTTTAAAGAAAAATCATATTCGTTTTCTACTAAAGGCAGAGCAATGTTTTCTCCAACTGTCATCGAGTCGAATAAAGCAGCACCTTGAAATAAGTATCCGAATTTCCTTCTGATTTCGTAAAGTCTTTTTGTGTTGTTCGGATCAATTTTCTCATTTCCAATCACAACATAACCTTCGTCAGGAAATAATAAACCCACGATGTGTTTTAGCAATACACTCTTACCGCTTCCGCTTTTACCGATAATTGCAAGGGTTTCGCCTTCATTAATTTTTAAATTAACTCCGTTAAGAACGCGGTTAACTCCAAAACTTTTATGAAGATTTACTACTTCAATCATATTTCAATTCTTTTACCAGATAAATTCAATTTCAAATATAAAAAAGATATTGATATGAAATTAAACAAAGAATAAATGTCAAAGAAATAACAAAAAGTTTCCCCCGTTTCCATTCTTATTTATAATTTAGTACTTTATTGAATAAAATATTTTTTTAAATAAACAAAACTATTTGCTTTGTAATTCGTCTATCATATTGTTTTATAAAATTATGAGGGAAAAAATGACATCCAAAACACTGTTTTCGTTCTTTTCTTTAATTTTCTTTTTACTAACACTTCAAACATATTCTCAAACTTCAGATCTTTATATTCCGCGTAATATTCAAAAAGCCTATGAAAATGGAACCCGCTCTTATGATGGGAAAACAGGACCGAATTATTGGCAGAACGGATCGGATTATAAAATTCAAGCCGAAGTAAATCCCGAAACAAGTATTTTATCGGGAACCGAGACAATCACATACCATAATAACAGTCCGGATACTTTGAAAAGAATTGTTGTTCGTCTTTATCAAAATATTATGAAACCCGGCTCTGTACGCGATTGGCCTTTTAATCCAGATGCATTTACAGACGGCGTTAAATTGGATTATTTCTTAATAAACGGAGATACAATTAATGTTTCACCTAAAAGTAGACAGGCGCGGGTTTCATCTACAAATATGTTTGTTAAATTAAAAAAAACTTTAGCTCCAGGCGGTTCACTTAAAATTAATGCAAAGTGGAGTTTTAAAATATCCGAAAAAGTACCGATAAGGATGGGAAATTATAAAGACGGCGATTTTTTTGTAGCTTATTGGTATCCACAAATGTCCGTTTATGACGACATTGACGGTTGGGATATGACTAATTATCAAGGTAACGTTGAGTTTTACAACGATTTTTCAAACTACGATGTAAGCATCACTGTTCCAAACGGGTATACAATTTGGGCAGCGGGAGAATTACAAAACGGTGAGCAAGTCTTGAAAGAAGATATTTACAAAATGTATTTAAGAGCTAAACAGTCAGATGAAACGATCCACATAATTTCAGCCGAAGATAGAAAAAATAATAATGTTACTGCCGACAACGAAAAAAATACTTGGCGATTTGCTGCTAAGAATGTAACTGACTTTACATTTGCAATGAGTAAAAGTTTTGTCTGGGATGGAGCCAGCATTGAAGTCGATAAGAAAACCGGAAGAAGAGTTTTGACCGATGTAGTTTATAAAGACAGCACTATGTTTTGGGATACTGGAGCACAAATTGAACGGACTACTATTAACTATCTTTCAAACGTTCTTCCGGGATATCCCTACCCTTATCCGCACATTACATCGTTCTGCAACAAAGGAAGAGGCGGAGGAATGGAAAGCCCAATGATGACAAACGACGGAGCTCCAAAAAACAAAGCAAGATTTATCGGTTTATTATTTCACGAAATTTCGCATAGTTATTTCCCGTTTATTATGGGCATAAACGAACGCAAGTATGCATGGATGGATGAAGGTTGGGCTAGCTTTTTCCCGCAAGAAACGGTCGACAGCCTTGTTCCCGACTATGATTATCTAAAAAGAAATGTACACGGTTACGAATTTACTGCCGGAATGGAAAGCGAACTGCCCCCGATGGTTGTTTCTTATTCGAATAAAACGAGATATATGCGAACCGCATTTTATTCGCGCCCCTCTAATGCATACAGAGAACTGGAGCTTCTTCTCGGCAGAAAAGTATTTAAAAAAGCTTTGGTAGATTATATTACCAACTGGCATAGCCACCACCCGATTCCTTACGATTTCTTTTTTACATTTAATAGAGTTGCGGGAGAAGATTTAAGCTGGTTCTGGAAACCTTGGTTCTTCGAATTTGGTTACCCGGACTTGGGAATTGAAAATGTAACGGTTAATAACAATACCGTTGAAGCAAAAATTAAAAAGATAGGTAATGTTCCTACACGTGCCGAAGTAACATTTGTTTTTGATGACGGAACACAAGACAATACAGAACTTCCGGCAAAAGTATGGAAAAACAGTACCGGAGAAGTTACGGTAAAATATGAAACGGATAAAAAATTGTCTAAGGTTATTTTGGGGAATGTGCATATACCCGATTCAAATCGTAAGAATAATGAATTCATAGTTAAATAAAATATTGTTGACCCTAAAGCCCGGTATTTGTACGATGCCGGGCTTTTTAATTTTGAAGCTTAGATGAAAGAAAACAAAAAATTTCAAACCGGAAATGTTATTACTATTTCCGCTGCACATTTCCTTCACGATGTTTACTCATCTTTTCTCGCCCCCATATTGCCGCTTCTAATTGCTAAATTCAACATGTCCCTTTCTTTAGCCGGCCTACTGACGGTTGTTCAAAGAGTTCCGTCATTGTTAAATCCATTTGTGGGCCTTGCCGCCGATAAACTTCCCATGCGATATTTTTTGATTTTTGCACCAACCGTAACCGCTACAAGTATGAGCTTGCTGGGAGTTGCACCAAGTTATATTTTCCTAGTTGTGCTATTACTGTTTATGGGAATCGGAGCTTCCATGTTTCATGTTCCCGGTCCTGTTATGATGCGTCAGGTCTCCGGAAACAGAATAGGAAAAGGGATGAGCTTTTTTATGCTCGGAGGTGAAATAGCAAGAAGCGTAGGTCCCTTGGTTATTCTCGGCGCAGTTTCGCTTTGGGGATTGGAAGGGACGTATAAGTTAATTCCGTTCGGATTGTTGGCATCGTTAATTCTTTACTTTAAACTTAAAAATATCACTATTTCGGATAAATTTAAGAAAGAGGAAGAATTACTCAGTGTTAGGAAAACTGTTGGCGACTTAAAACTTCTCTTTTCACTTTTAGCCGGAATAATATTCTTTACCGCTATGCTTAAAGGTTCATTAACTGCATTTTTACCAACGTATATAACATCAAAAGGCGAAAGTTTATGGACCGGTGGGATTGCCCTTTCTATACTTCAAATAACGGGAGCTGCCGGATCGTTTTTATCGGGAACAATTTCCGATAGGTTGGGGAGGAGAAAAACTCTGCTTATAATTGCGTTCGCTTCTCCCATACTTATGTGGATGTTTATTTTAAATAGTGGTATTTTGTCGTTCGCTATGCTCTTGCTGCTTGGACTTTTTATTTTCGGAACTACGCCAATTTTATTGGCAATAATTAACGATAACAAATCTCAACGCCCATCTTTAATAAACGGTATTTTTATTACAATTAATTTTGTAACCAGTGGATTTGCAGTATGGCTGGTGGGATTTACGGGCGATAACATAGGACTTGAAAACACTTACAGGTTAACGGCAACTTTGTCTATACTTTCAATTCCTTTTATTTTGAAGCTTTCGAAAATAAATAACAGCGTGTAGTTAAGTAACTATAATTATCATTAAATTAATTCCAAAGAGAAAACCAGGATATTCTTTAACCAGTTTACCCGTTTATAAATTTATTATTTGAAAAATATCAACATCAAAAACTCAAAAAACCTTAACCGTAAGAATGAAGAATAAAGATGAAATTATTAAAAGACGTCTTGAAGAACTAATCGAAGAAGAAGATTATTTGGATTGGTAAATTCCAATCGAAACTTTTATAAATTTGTTTAATAATCGCGAAAGAGGACTTTCGCTTTACAAAAGCTTTAATTTACATTATTCTGCAAACGATTTTTCAATGCTTCTGTAAACAGAATCTAAAGATTTTGAACCCGGGAAAAATGTTAGAAGTCTTTGCAGAACTTTATCCACAATTGCATCGGGACAAGAAGCACCGCTTGTTAAAATGATTTTTACTTTATCCTTTTGCAGTAAATAATTTTCTGTAATCTTCTCTTGCTTCGAAACTAAATCGAAATGTTTAATCTTATTCTCGGAGATTAACTTAGTTTCATCGCTAATAAAATAGGAGGGGTATTTTTGTTCGAGCAACTCAACAATATGCGAAGTATTCGAACTCTTATATCCTCCGACAATTACTGCGATATCCGCATTCTGTTCTAAAAGTCCGTATGTAGCTTGCTGATTATCGTTTGTTGCATAACACAAAGTATCCCGTGTATCTGCAAAATGATATTTTATATTTTCTTCACCGAACTTTTCAATCATTGTTTCTCTAAACAGATCGGCGATTTCCTGCGTTTCAGAAGCCAGCATTGTTGTTTGGTTAACAATTCCAACTCTGCTTAAATCTTTCTCAACGTCAAAACCTTCCGAATATTTCCCGTCAAATATTTTATGAAATTCTTTCGAATCCTTTTTTCCTAAAATAACAGACCGTAAAATTTTAGCTTCATCAATATTTCGCACAATAACAGAAGGTGCCGATTTATTGCTGTGTGAAAAGGTTGCCCTCGTTTCTTCGTGTTTATGTTTGCCGTGAATTATAATTGTATATCCTTGATTTCCCAAAGCTTCGGCTCTGTTCCAAACTTTTTCAACAAAGGGACATGTAGTATTATACCTAACGGTATCAATTCCCTTTTCTCTTAAAATTCGTTCATTATTAATTGTAGTTCCGAATGCCGGAATAATCACAATATCTTCGGAAGTTATTTCGTTCCAATCAATTAAACTGTTTCCTTGAGTATCCGTAATAAATTTAATTCCATGCTCAACCAAGTCCATATTAACAATAGGATTGTGAATCATTTCACTTAGCAAGTAAATTTTTTTACCTGGATTGTCTTCCAACGTTTTGTATGCTATTTCAATTGCATTTTCCACTCCGTAACAAAATCCGAAATGGCGGGCAATGTAAAATTTAACCGGACCGAAATCTAATTCCGTTGGAGTATAATCTTTTTTCCTCGGGTCGTCCAGTTTTCTTTTTTCTTTGATAAGAGAAATTATTGAGCTTTTGTATTTAGAGGGAATATCAAACTTTTTCATAAATCGAAATTTACTTATTTATTTTTTTTCGTGACTAGTATTGATAGTGAATTTAACTCTCAGATTTTCCCAATCGATATCCACATCGGCGGTAAACGGTGTTTTATACTCGAAGCTGAACATAAGTCTTTCCCTGAATGCGTGTTTGACCGGTTTCACTTTAAATCTTAATAAATCTTCTTCAGAATTGTATTTAAACGCTCCCCATTGGTTGTCTACTTTATTTAAAATTATTGTCCATTCGGCGGGATTAGGGATTGTAAAAAATCCGTATCTTCCTTTTGGAACCCTGTGTCCGTTAATTTTCACATCGGTGCTAAACTCAATTGTAGTAGCTTCGTTAGCGCCTGTTCTCCAAACCGTATCGTACGGAACTAGTCCACCCCAAATTTTTCTGCCTTTAACTCCCGGCGCTCCATAAGTAATTTTCACATCGGTATAACCTATTGTTTGTCCTACAAATGCTTTTGGACTTAAGCGCGGCGGTTCTTTTTGTGCAAAAAGTGCAGTGGTAAACAATAAAATTATTAAAACTGTATATTGAATTTTAATTTGCATTGTTGTTTTCCGTGTTTAATTAAATTTTATTATCAACTTTTCGTTTGTATCAATTTTGAAACCGGGTATATTTTTAAGAAGTTCTTTGGTTTCTTCAAAAGTCTCCGGTTTTTCAGATTTAAACTTTTTTAATTCTTCAGGATTTTCCAACAGTTTTGAGAAATCCATTTCAAACAAAATAACGCTATTTCCGTTTCTATATTCGGCGTTTGTTTCTGTAATATTACCGTTTACGCTGATTTCGTATTTAACTTTGAAATCTTTAAAAATAGCTTTTAACTGGTCCATATTAAAAAGATCCGAATTTGTTGTATCTTTTGTTACTTTACCCTTCCGACTTTCCTCAGTGGTTTCGCTGTTTTTTATTTTTTTAGGAAATCGAACAATTAATTCATTCGGTTCACCTTTTGAAAAATCAAATGTGATATTATCATTTTGCTTTTCACTTTTTTGTACCGGAGCATTGGCCGGAACTTTTTCACCCGGATCTTCCTTAAGTTTAAGATTTCTAATATCATCAAACGAATACACTGCTAAATAACCTTGTTTACCGTTTTCCAAAATTTCCTTTCCGCTTATAAACTTAACTCCGTTTCCCATGTTAGAAGCATTTTCTTTTAATTCTTCCTCGTTATAAATCTCAAATTTCTTATTTTTTGTTGAATCTCCCATCGACTGAAAAGACGAAATCATTTCAACAAGTTGTTTGCTGAAATATACTTTTTCGTTGATAGTGCCGGAACCGTCTTTATTTACCTCTACTTTAATATTAACCTCTATACAACCGGATAATGTAATCATTACAATAAAAAATATAAAGGTCTTAATTAAGTTCTTCATTTTTTATTTCCTCGTTGTTGAATTACAAAGATATTAACTAAGAATTGAAATTTCAGGATAATTTTATGTGTAAATCAACTTGCTAAGTTGATTTTTAAATTGAAACATTATTACAAACAACATAGAGCATTGTCTTTTAGCAAAAAAAACACAACATTATTGAGCGGCTTGGTGCAATAATTTTTCAATCTTCGGTTTCATTCCTGCAATTCCTTGCAAACCGCCGGTATGAATTGCAACAATAGTTGAACCGGATTTGAAATATCCTTTAGTAATTAAATCGTAAACTCCATACATCATTTTGCCTGTATAAACCGGATCGAGTTTTATTCCGTTCAACTTTTCAAATTCAAAAATAAAATCTATTAATTCACGGGTTATCTTAGCGTATCCCCCAAAATGATAATCTAAAAATAATTGCCAATTATCAAATGATTTACCTTTATAATTTTTTATCAAACTTTCAATATTTTCTTTTAAGAAAGAAGCACCTTTAAGAACCGGAAAACCGAGCACTTCTTTTTTACCGTTAAGTCCGGAAACAATTCCGGCTAAAGTTCCACCGGTACCGCAAGCCGAGCAGATATAATCATAATCTATGTCAATATCCTCAATAATTTCAGCAGCACCTTTTAATGCAAGTAAATTAGTTCCGCCTTCAGGAATTAAATAAACATCGCCGAACTTTTTATATATATCTTCAATAAAATCGGAATCGTATCTTTTTCTGTATTCCTTTCTTGTTACATAATGTAAGTCCATTCCGCTATTTTTAGCAAAAGTTAAAGTTGGATTCAGCGGTAAATGTTCTTCTCCGCGAATTAGTCCGATGGTTTTAAATCCAAATAATTTACCCGCCGATGCTGTAGCATAAATATGGTTGGAATAAGCTCCGCCAAAAGTTAGTAAAGTATCTTTGTTCTGTTTCTTTGCTTCAATAAGGTTGTATTTTAGTTTTCGCCATTTATTACCGGAAATAGCAAGGTGAAATTTATCCTCGCGCTTAATATATATTTTTACAGATGTGTCAATTCCGGGAAGCATAATTTCTTCAAGCCTTGCAGAATTAACATCAATGTAACTTTCAAAATTCATTTTTATTCAGATGCCGGAGCCTCTATGGGAAGACTTTTCCCTGATTTAACAATTTTGATCGCCTGAGCAAATTTTGAATGAAAAGTTGATTCGGTCAATCCGGTTGCTATGTTCGTTGCCATTTTTCGTTTTGTAACTACCGTAACTTTTGAATGTGAATTATCAATTTTATCTACCCAAACGCCTATTAAAGCACCCGCGAGTACAAGATTTTGACTTGTTTGTGTTACCATATAACCTTTATCTTTATGGTGCTCGATCGATTCTGCACCTTCCCATCTTAAGACTGTAGTAGCTATATCCCAAGCTTTATCAAAACCAACCGGGTAAATTTCTGCCGTTCCATCATCTTTGCTTGATAGAACGTCACTCATTGTTGCACATGAGTTGAAAAAAATAAAAATAAAAATTGCAGCTACCGGTAAAAAAAAATTTTTCATAACAACTCCGTTTCGTTTTTATCTCAGTGATGACTTGGTTCGTAACATACAAAATAAAAAATCGTGCTTAATAAATAAAGAAAATAGTTCTTATCCGATTCAACGAACCATCTCTTACACAAAATATCGCATCTATAGTGTAATACTCGAAACAGCCAATTTCGAAATAACTTTTTGTATTGTTTATCGTTAGCAAATTTTTGTAAATTTGTTTTAATTCTAAAAAGATTAGAGAAGGGATCTAAAATGAGGCAAATAAAAATTTTATTATTGTTTTTGCTTTTTACTGTTCTATTACTTTCCAGTTGTAGTAATCAAAATCAAAACAATAAACCCGAAGAAAAAAAAGAATTAACCGTAGCTGAAAAAATAGCTAACGTTTACGGCGCAAAGTCATTCGATAAAGTTAACTCAATCAAGTTCACTTTTAACGTTCAAAAAGGTGAAAAGCAAGTCCACCGGAGTTGGTATTGGGAACCGAAAACCAGTCTGGTTAAATTTCTCTCATACAAAAAAGAAAAACCGTTTATATATTTTCGGAAACAGATTGCAGAAAATCCAACCGATGAATTAAAAGGTATTGATGCTAAGTTTATTAATGATCAATATTGGCTGTTATTCCCAATACATCTTGTTCTCGATAAAAATGTAAAAGTAAATTTAGATAAAGGTTTATATAAACTTCCTATTGGTGAAGGGGAAACCAAGCGCGCAATAGTTGAATATTCCGGCGGAGAAGGATACACTCCAAACGACAGATACGAACTTTACATCGACGATAATTACAAAATTGTACAATGGATTTATAGAAGAAATAATTCGCCGACGCCAACAAGACTAACAAAATGGGAAGATTATAAAAATGTCGGACCACTATATCTATCTTTAAATCGACCCGGAAAAGATGAAAGCTTTAGAGTCTGGTTTACTGATGTCGAAGTAAAATGATATTATTCGGTTTCTATTGAACACTGACGACACAGATTTAATAGGATAATCACGGATTTAAAAAGATAATTATGTCAATTCCAGTTATTGTTTCGACTGTCTTAATAACATTGGCTTTAGTTTTCTATTCGCTTGGCGTTTGGTCGGAGAGAATTGCCAGGTATTTAAAACTTAAACATGTTGTTTTCTTCTGGGTTGGTTTTATGTTCGATATTTCCGGAACATTCGCAATGCACAAAATTGCAACAGGACCTTTCAATATTCTTGAACCGCATACATTAACCGGACAAATTGCTTTGTGGCTTATGTTAATCCATGCAATTTGGGCAACTTATGTCGCCAGAAAAGGAACTGATTCATCCCGTAAAAGTTTTCATAAATATAGCTTAACCGTCTGGTTAATTTGGTTAGTTCCATACTTCGGAGGTATGTACATGGGAATGGTTCGATAAAAAATAAAATGTTTTATCCCTTAAAATCTTTTATCGAAGGAGAATCATTTTTTTAGCTTGTACAAGTCCGTTAATTCGCAACTGATAAATATAAATTCCGCTGGCAAGATTACCGGCATTAAATTCCACGCTGTAGTTCCCCGGTGACTGTTTTTTATTTATAAGCGTTGCTACTTCTGTTCCAAGAATATCATACACTTTTAACATTACATTCGTAGCGAACGCAAAGTTTGCGCCACCTACATTCGAAATAGAATATTTTATAATTGTACTTGGATTAAACGGATTGGGATAATTCTGAAATAGCTTGAATTCACTCGGAATATTCGATTCATCCGAAACGGATGTTAATGTAAAATGTAAATCGATATTATTAAATTCCGTTGATGAAGGTTCAATATCGAAAACGGATGTGCTGACCGCATCGGCAAACCCAATGCTTTGCGCTAATAAGCGATATTTCCCGTAAGGCAAATGGTTAATTCTAAACGATCCGTTTTGTTTTGGAATTGAATAATATGTCAATTCATCGAAGTCAATATTTTTAGCAAACAGAATAATATCGGATACATTTACGGAATCGCTCGAATTTGAAGCATCAGCTGTAATGGAACCGCTTATTATCCCGCCCCCGTATGAAGAATCACGTTTTAAGATTATGCTTTTGTTATCAGCAGTATTTTGAATTAGTATGGAATCTGTCTGCTGCCAAAAAATAGCAGGATCGTTAGTATTGCTAACGTATGCAGGCAAGTAAAAATCAGAAAACGCTTGAACATAATAATACCCTGGCTCAATAATATCCTCAATAGCAAAAGTCCCGTCATCGTTAATATTTACAGTATAGGAATTTATTATTCCTGCTAACCTTGCCGCTTCCGCAGAAAGTTTTGTGGGTGTATGTTTTCCTTTTCGTACAACTACAATCCCTTTTCTAACGTTTGCTTTTGTGCTAACATCGCGAACTTTACCCAGAACTCTATTAGGAGTTTGAATTTTTTGAATAAGGTTAAAAGTAATTTCCTTAATGGAATCCCGTTCAACAGGTAATTTTTTTGCATTGTAAGGATCATATTGATTATCATAAAAAGTGAAATAATAACCGGCTTTTTCAGCTGCAATTGTATAATTGCCTTGCGGTAATCTTTTTGAGAACTGCCCGCCTGCATTTGAATAAGTTGTATCGAACAAGTAACTGCCGTCATAATAAAAATAAATTTTTGAATTAATTAATGGAGAATTGTTCTCATCCAAAACCGTTCCGCTCACTGTCCCGAACTTATCTTCATCATCGTAATATCTTATTCTGATTTTCAAATCTTCTTGATCCGAATAACCCGAATAAATAACTTTCATTGTGTCTAAAGTATCTTGTGAGGTAACCAAAAAATATCCCGCCAACAAACAATCCATTTTTAAAGTATCACCTGGTGGAATTGTAACCGGATATTGCCATTTTTTATCAAAACGGATAAAATAAAAATTGTTGTTATATCTAATTGTGTCAATAACCAAATCCTGATTGCCCTTATTTATAAATAATACATTCTCAAGTCTGTCGAAAATATCCCTGAATTCTATTTTATTTGGTTTAAGTTCCAATTGCGGTTGGGCGTTATTTATTCCAACTATAAAAATTAATAAAAATATTGTAAGAGCTTTCATATCGACTTTATTTTTTGCTTATTTTTATATTAGTTTTGAAAATAACAAAAAAGTGACATTAATTTAATTGAAAAAAAAACCCTCTACTTTTCATAACTTTTCAAAAGAAGAACTTTTAAAGCTTCTTGCCGATTCGAAAACCGGCAGCTCCGAATCTTTTCAGAAACTTTCGGCTACGATCCGGGAAATAAGTTATTCGTACTTTAATTCGAAATACAATCTAAAAAGAATAAATTATAAAGAAGATGTAGAAGATTTAACCCAAAATGTCTATCTGACTTTTGCAGAGCAATATCAAAACATAAATAATATTGAAAATTGGTTACGGCGTGTTTTGTTCCTCACCTTTGTAAATTGGTACAGCAAATCCCAAAAGAACAAAGCTTTTGAACTCGATGAATCATACTATATTAATGAATCTTCATACGACTCACATGAGAATCTTGATGTAGAAAAAATAATATCGACAATGAATACATTAACGGAAAGAAAACAAAGCATATTAAAATTGCGGTTCTGGGGAGGACTAAAATTTTCAGAAATTGCAGAAAAACTTGAAAAAAAAGAGGCAGCTATAAAAAAAATGTTTTACCGAACAATCGAAGAGATAAAAGAAAAATTAGAGTAATGTCACTTTTACATTGTAAAATATACTATTAAGTTAGAAAAATATAAAACCGTTATGGATAGAACAGAGTTATACGAATTACTAAATAAAAAAACACTTTCAGTCGAAGCAAAACAATTGCTCGACAAAATAATTACAGAAGATCCAGAGGCAGCTAAGATTGCCCGGCTGTTTCAAAGTGTTAAAAATATTGCGGAAAAAGGTTCTCATTTAGATACCGAAATTCTCGGCGAGTATATTTTGTTAAAAAACGGACAAGATGACGATATCGTTCTTTCCCAAAAGCTGCTCCCGAAAATTGAAGATCATTTGAGAGAATGCAAGTTATGCAAAAATAACTTTATTATGATGAACAAAGAGTTTGAATCGGTTGATAATTTTATAGCCAAGAGCATTGTTCCGGAAAAGCAAACCGAAACCGTTACGGAAGAATCCGAATCAGTTTGGTGGCGATTGCAAAAGCATTCTTATTTTAAAAAAACCGTTTATTCAATTGCCGCACTTTGCTTAATTTATTTTTCAATGTTTGCTTTCTATAATATTACCACACCGGAATACAAAAAAGGATTTAATGTTTTTCAAAAAAACCAAAAATTTATTGCTCGCGGAAGAATTTCTTCCGAATTCCAAAAAGGAATTGCGGAATTGGATAAACATAATTTTGAACAAGCAGTTAAAGAATTGAACTTCGATATAAAAGATAACCCAAACGATAAAACTATTTTTTATACATATTTTATTTTGGGAAAAACTTATCTGGAAGCTGCCAAAAGCAACATTTTAGGTTTATATAATGATTATGACAAACAAAAATTGAAGAAAAGCATAGAGGCATTCCAAAAATCAATTGAGAAAAATAAAAGTCCCGAGTTTAATCATTTGAATTATGATGCGTATTACTTTATTGCCAGAGATTTTTTGCTCTTGGATAACTTTGATGAAGCTAAAAAATATTTGGAACTTGTAATCGATAACAAAGGCAGCTTTAAAAAAGATGCCGAGGAAATACTTAAATCTTTTGAAAGCTAATGGATAATGAACTTAATAACTCGTTTGAAAAATATATTTCTTTTAATCACGGTTATTCTTGCAGCAAATCCGCCCGGTTCAATTGCTTCCGGTAACTCTCCGTTTATTAATTCTAAATTAGATTCTGTTAAAAATATTATTCTGTCTAACGGTCTGAATGAAAAAAACATTTCGTTGTATAAATATTATTTACTAAACGGAACTCCGGAAGTTGAGAAGGAATTGAGCTTTGCAGCTTCTTTGCCGGAAAGTAATAAGAAAAAATTTCTGCTCGGTGTTATTTATAAAAAGAAAGGAAATTTTAAGAAAGAGTTTGAGGTTCTTCATTCTATTTTTAAAAACATCCCGGAAAATTTGGATTATTACGAAGAGCTGATTTGGTCAGCCAAAATTCAAAATAAACTTAATGCGATTGAAGATGAAATTATTAATACGGAGAACAAAAATAAATTTTACGACTATGCAAAAGCTCTTATAAATTACAGCGAAGGAAACTATAAAGTTGCTGCTAAAATATTTAACAAGCTAATCGATTCGGGATTAAAAAACAGCTCCGTTTACTTTTGGAATGCTTATTCATTTAGAGGATTAGGGAATTATGATGAAGCTTTGAAACAATTAAGACTTGCCGAAAAAGTAATACATAACAAAAACCAACTTTCCAAATATCTAAATGCGGAAGGTTCGCTTTATTATTTATCCGGGAATTACAAAAAAGCAAGAAGTCTTTATAGTCAAGCCATGACGGATGCTAAAACACACGATAATAATATCGAGTTTACAAAATCGTTAATCAATCTTGCAATAATTTCTGATGAAAACGGCGATATTACTTACGCAAGGAAATTGTTTTTTAAAGGATTGGAAATAGCGGATAAAATAAATTCTGTCGAGCTGCAAGCATTGGTTCATTCCGAATTAGGTGTTTCTTATACTTTTGATAATCGCTTGGTTGACGCCCAATTGCATTACAACAAAAGTTTGGAATTGTTTGAGAAGTTGAAGAATAACAACCGGTTTGCGACACTATATGCTAATTTGGGAAAGATATACTCGCAAATATCAAATTACAAGTTTGCTCTGGAAACTTATGAAAAGGGACTTAATACCGCAGGTGAAAATAAAAGATCTAAAATTTTAAATTTAACCGGAATTGCTGATGTTTACGCAAACTTATCCAATTATTCTAAAGCTTTAATTTATTATAACAAAGCAAAGAAACTCTCGACTGAAATAAAAGAAATTTCTACACAAGCCGAAATAGAAGTAGGACTTGGCATCCTTGAATTTAATTTGGGCCTACCAGGAAAGGCTTTGCAATATTTTTCAAATGCAAAAGAATTATCGGAATCGCTTGATAATACTTTTTTTAAAGCAGAGCTGCTTCATAAATTCGGTGTAGCATATTTTTCTTTGGGAAAGATGGATTTAGCCGAACACTATTTAGAAGAAGCTAATAAATTAAATATTGCGAACGGAGATATTTATAATCAATTATTGGTTGCACTTGATTTAACGGATGTTTACTTAATTAAAAATAAATTGAGCGCCGCTAATTCTTTATTGAAAAAGATAGGAAATGTTTGTGAGCAGTATGAACTTAAACATCTTCTTGCCAAACAAAGTTTGTTAAAGGCTGAATTGAATAAACAAAAAAGCAATTTTTATTCGGCAGAAAAATATTTCCGGAAAGCGATAGACTTAAGTAAGGAAACTCACGAACTAAATAATCTGATTGAAGCTAATTATCAGCTTGGTATTTTTTATTTAGATAAAGGAAATATAGAAAAAGCAAAAAATTATTTGGTCGATGCAAAACAACTTCTGGAAAACAGTTCCAAATCTTTAATTGATAAACCGGAAATTCAGATTGCATATTTTTCGAGCTTCAATAAGGTTTATGAAACTCTTACGGAATTGTATTTGAGCGAAAATGAAAATGAACTTGCTTTTGAAACGGTTAACGCGCAAAGATCGCGAAACACGGTGCAAAATTTAACTAACCTTAAAATTATTTCCGTTATAAAGGACAAAGAACAATTAAAAAAATTATATAATCTTGACTGGATGATTCACTCTGGTATTTACTCCTATCCGGAAATTGATAGTTTAAAAAGCGAACTGAAAATACTAAGGCAAAAGTTAATTTCGGAAAATCCTTCGATTAAAAATTTTCTTGAACTGAATAAAAACAGAACTTTGAAAGAAATACAAGCCGGTTTAGATTCTACCGGTCATTTAATTTCTTTTTTTACAAATGATAAGTTTACGGTGATATTTCATTTAACAAAAAATAGTTTCCGGACTAAAAAAATAAAAATTTCCGGGGATGCAATTTCATCATTTATTAAAAACATATCACCCTTTTATGAAGACAGGGAAACACAAAAAGAAATTTATTTCAATCAAGATTTATTCTCATTTAATTCCAAAGCATCCAACAAACTTTATAAACTGCTAATAGAGCCGGTATTAAAAAATATTAAGTCCAACAGTAATATTATCTTTTCTTTACCGCCGGATATGTTAAAAATTCCAATGGAATTTCTTGTTACAAACTATAACAATACAGACAGTCCGTATAATTATAATAATGTAAATTACCTTATAGAGAAGTTTAATATTTCTTATGCACCTTCTGCTAATGCTTATTTAGCGTTGCAAGAGAAGGGAGGTTTGCAAAAAAGCAGCAGCCTATTAATCGGCGATCCGGAAATTGTAAATGCTAAATCTATTTACAGCATTAGAGGTTCTTTGTTAGAAGACAAAGAAACATTAAGGGATATAAACCTTGCCGCCCTGGACTTTTCTAAAGAAGAAATTGAAGGAATCGGTAATATTCTGGAAAACACGGAAGTATTTCTTTCGGATAAGGCAACAGAAAGTAATTTCAAAAAATATGCACCGGAAAGCAGCATTATTCATCTTTCAACTCATTCTTTTTTATATAACAATCAGCCGTTAATTGTATTTTCCAACAACGGCAATACTCCAAATGACGGACTGCTGGAAAGAGGAGAGATTGCGCAGCTTAACTTAAATGCGGATATGGTTGTTCTTAGCTCTTGTAAATCCGGTCTGGGTGAACTTGATAAATCCGAAGGAGTTTTGGGTATGCAAAAATCTTTTATTGATGCCGGAGCTAAAAGTGTTGTTGTTTCCCTTTGGGACGTAAACGATAAATATACTTCTATATTAATGAAATACTTTTATAAGTTTCTAAGCGACGGAAACAACAAAAGCAAAGCCCTTAGGCTTGCAAAAGTAAAATTCATTAAAAACAAATCACCAAATCCATATTACTGGGCTGCTTTTGTTTTAACCGGCAATACATCAAAATTAAATATCGAAAGGAAAACTCTTCTGCCCAACGTTTATCTGTTTGTTTTATTTGTGATTTTGATTTTTACGCTTTTCTTTCTTTATCGTAAAAAGAAAATTTCTCCTTAATAGTTTAGAGGACAAAAAATGAACTTATATTTTTTTGTCACTTTTTATAAAACTTTCATACTAATTACATAATTATCTGCTCCTTATAATAATAGTTTTTAGCAAATATCTCGAATAAAATAAATTATTACAGCTGAAAATCGGATGGTATATCCATTTTATAAACATAAAATATATTTATACAACACATAAGATCATAAATAAACTTGGGAGATAAAATGAAACCTAACGTTGGAAAAGCAGACAAAGTAGTAAGATACACTCTTGGTATTCTGATAATCGCAGGCGGAATTTATTACCAAAGCTGGTGGGGAGCAGTTGGAATTATTCCAATACTTACAGCCGCAATAAGTTGGTGCCCCATCTATGCACCTTTTGGAATTTCAACCGTTAAAGAGAAAACTCAAACAAACAATTAACGAAGGAGAATAAAGTATGAAAAATTTTTTAATCAGCCTTGTATTTGTAGGAATATTAGCTTTTACAATCACGACTGTTATTTCCCGCGGGTTCAGACCAAATGAAATTCCTAACGGAAGTGTGAACAGTTGCTCAAATTGCCATTTTAATCCTGCCGGCGGCGGACCAAGAAATGATTTTGGCACATTGGTAGAATTTAAATTTCTTACAGAACATAGTTCTGCCGGACATGTAATTTGGGGACCGCTGTTAGCAAGTTTAGATGCCGATAATGACGGCGTTACAAACGGACAAGAACTGCAAGACCCTTTTGGTCAATGGGTTACAGGTCAACCAAATCCAGGAAGTTCAAGTTTAGTTACATTACCAGGAGATTCTACAAGTAATACTCTTTCCACATTAACAGTTTCATTTTCAGGTATGAATCCCCATGTCGGGGAAATGTTAAAACTTAGAGTAATTGATAAAAGCAATATGAAAGAAGTTGGAAGAACCACATTTGCATCAATTACCGCATCTTTTGATGTAACACTGGATGTAATTTTACAAGGTCATAGTTACTACATAGATTTCTTCGCAGATCACAACGGCAACGGTCTTTACGATCCTCCGTCTGTCGATCACGCTTGGCGAATTGAACTAAACAACGCTCAAGGAAATGATAGTGTCAGCTTTGTTCACAATACTAATTTTGTTGACATCGATTGGGATTATATGTTAACGGTTAATTTTAGCGGAATGACTCCCCATGTAGGACAATTATTAGAGTTACGCGTAGAAGATGATGTTACTTCCGAAGAAGTTGGAAGAATTCGCCTCGAAGCTATTCCGTCTGCAAATTTTACCGTAAATATTCCCGGCATAAAACTTGGGAAGCAGTATAAAGTTGAATTTTATGCCGATCTTAACGGCAACGGTTTGTACGATGCTCCTCCCACTGATCATGCATGGAAGATGCAGTTTGATAATCAAACCGGTGATGTGAGCCAAGACTTTGCACATAATACAAACTTTACGGATGTTGGTTGGGATTACCTATATACTTTAAACTTTATCGGTATGAATCCACACGTCGGACAAATGCTGGAAATGCGAATTGTACGACAAGACAACAATAAAGAAATTGGACGGGTAAAAGTAGATGCTATTCCCGCTCCGGAGTTCTCAGTTTCAATACCGGGTATAGAAGTTGATCACGATTATAATGTTGATTTTTATGCTGACCTAAATGGAAACGGAAGTTACGATACTCCTCCCACCGATCATGCATGGAGACTTACGGTAAACAGCTCAACCGGAAATTTCGTTGATAACTTTACACATAATACTAACTTTACAGATATTGACTGGCCTGGAGTTACCGGTATTCTTGACGATATTGCAAGACTTCCAAAAACTTACAGACTTTTGCAGAATTACCCTAATCCGTTTAATCCATCAACAAAGATTACATTTAATCTAAAAGAATCCGGCTTGGTAACACTTAAAATATATGATATTTTAGGTCAAGAAGTTGCAACATTATTAAACAAAGTTCTCCCTGCGGGTTTAAACAGTGTTAATTTTGATGCCGGCGGTTTGCGAAGCGGAACTTATATATACAGAATTCAATCAAATAATTTTACAGCAGCAAAGAAAATGATTTTACTTAAATAAGAACAGAAGCAGCCGGTAATATCCGGCTGCTTTTTTATTAAGTTAATGAAGGGGGCAATGAAGTGAAAAACGGTATTAATTTAAAAATTAAAAAGACTTTGAAAACCAAGAGAGATAAACATATTAAACTAATTCTTGTAGCTTTGATTATTTTAATTCAACTAATTATTTCAGCTTGTGCAGACAGCATTACTGAAAGTACACCGAGCGTTGACCAAAACCCAAATAGCGAACCGATGAAAGCAACGTTCTCCGATATTCAAAATAAAATCTTTAATAAATCATGCGCCTTAAGCGGCTGCCATGTAACAGGTGTCCAATCACCAAATTTATCGGGAGATGCTTATAGTACAATTGTCAACAAGCCGAGCACTCAAGGCATAAATTATATTCAGCCGGGCGATCCGGCTAAAAGCTATCTGTTTATGAAAATTACGGGGGCGCCGGGAATTTCAGGCGCACAGATGCCGAGGAATGCATCTCCACTTTCCAAATCTTCAATTGATTCCGTAAAAGCTTGGATTGAAAGAGGAGCAATTAAAAATTAATAACAACTGGTTTGAAATGAAAAAAATAATAATATTAATATTGGTTCTTGTAATAAATACATTCACTCATGCTGAGGAGTGGGATGTAAAAAGAGACGCAAAAAATTCAGTTAAATTCACATCGTCAACTACCGTGCTGGACTTTGACGGAGTAACCGACAAAATTGACGGTTATATATATTGGGAGGGCGATAAAATATTTAGCGGTAAAAACGAACTTTATTTCGAAGTGGATTTAAACACCGTTAAAACCGGAATAGGCAAAAGAGACCGCGATATGAGAGAGGACGTTTTGGAAACGGATAAATGGCCTAAAACATATTTTAAGGGAACTATAGTTTCTGCAAGCAAAACCGATTCTTCAAACTCATACGACATAATTGCAAAAGGTAAAATGTTTATTCACGGAGTTGAGAAGGAAATGAAAATACCGGCTGTTATTAAATTACAGAACGGAACAATGAATGTTCAGACTCGATTTTCAGTTTTTTTAAAAGACTATAATATTAAAGCTCCGAGTTTGTTAGCGTTTATAAAGGTTGCCGAGGAAATTAGATTATCGCTTAATTTTTACTTACAGAAATCTGCGGAGAAAAACAATTGAAGTTGAAAACGATTATTATTGTTCTTTTTATATTGTCTTTTGCAATAAATGCACAACCCAAATGGAAAGCTGAAAAACCAACCAAAGTTGACTTAGAACTATTTCACGGAACTCAAACGGCGAATTTTCCTACAACCGAATCACTTAAAAAGGGAAACCTTATGTATGAAATTTCACATAGGTTTTTACCGTCTATAAAAGACGGATTTGATGAGTTGTATGGCTTCGATGGCCCGACACGAATAAGATTTGCGCTCGGCTACGGAATAACCGATCATTTAATGATTACGCTCGGACGCAGCAATAATACGGATAATCTGGATCTGCAATTGAAACAAAAAGTGTTTCAATTTTATAGTAAAAAATTACCGGCGGTTATCTCGGTTTTGGGAGGAATTTCTTGGAACACCGAAGTCCCGCCGAATATAGGGAGAAGCAGAACCGATGGTGATAACTTTCAGTTTTATACCCAATTGGTTTTTAATACAATGCTTTTTAATGAAAAACTCGGGATCGGACTGGTACCGTCTTACTTGTATAATAGCTTTATTTATGCAATAGATAAACAATATTCTTTCACACTGGGGATTTATGCACAGTATTACATAAACAGGACCTGGAGTGTCTGGTTCGAATATAATCCCACAATTGCCGGTTACCGCGGCAGAATAAGATTAGACGAAAAAGGCAAGTCTTATAACAGCCTTGCTTTCGGTTTCGATATTGAAACAGGAGGACATATTTTTCATTTACTGGTTACCAACAATGCAAGACTTAATCCTTCGCAATATCTTGTGGGCGCAGACCGTTCGGCAAGCGACGATATGTGGAGAATCGGTTTCGGAATTTTACGGTATTTCTAACTATTACTCCGGTCATCTTACGATCGTGGCCACACGTCAAGAATTACTTACCCGGCTGACATGGTCGCACCATGGCAATACAATCATTTTGTTACCGTACTAACGCGACCTCCAAATCAGCAGGTAAAATCATAAATCAATCTTATAAAATCAGCGTCCTATTTGTTTTCGTAAACTATTTTTCCATCTATTATTGTATACAAAACTTTGGTATTTATTATTTCGCTTTCGGGAACAGTCATTATGTTTTTTGAAAGAACAACAATATCGGCAACTTTACCGGGTGTTAGAGAGCCTTTAATGTTTTCTTCAAAAGTAGCATACGCGCCGTTAATAGTATATGATTTCAATGCTTCTTCCCGGGTCATTTTCTGCTCGGGATAAAAAGCTTTACCGCTTTTTGTTTTTCTGGTAACGGTCGCATAAAAATTAGGAATAGGGTCAACATCCTCTACGGGGGAATCGGTACCGTTGCAAATAACCGTTCCCAAATCAAGCAAAGACCGCCATGCATACGATTCCATTTTAGCCCGCCATTTCCCTAATCTTTTTTCCACAAATACTGCATCCGATGTACAATGGATTCCCTGCATAGCTGCAATTACTCCAAGTTTGGCAAATCTCGGCTGGTCCTTCGGAGATACATGTTGGGCATGTTCAACTCGCCATCTTAAGTTTTTCTTATCCGGATATTTTTTGAATTCGGCTTCATAAATATTTAGAATCTCTCTATTTGCTTTATCGCCGATTGCATGTGTGCAAAGTTGAAATCCGTTCTCCATAGCTATTTGTGCAGCTTTTCTTATATCGCTTAACGGAGTAACGTTTAATCCGGAAGTTGTAGGAACATCATTATACAGACTTAACATCCAAGCTCCCCGCGAACCAAGTGCACCGTCCATATATTTTTTAATTGCTCTAACTGTTAAGTGATTATTTGCATAACCTAATATTTTATAGTCCTTAATATGTTTTTCTAAATTTTTATTGCTCTCAAGCAGCATTACATCGAGCCGGATATTTATTTTACCTTCGTCAATTAATTTTTTCAGAAGATCAATTTCTTCAAATGTTGACCCGGCATCTTCAAAGGATGTAATACCTTTTTGAATACATTCTTTATTTGCCAATTCGTATGCCTTAACTTTTTCTTCAATTTCTTTCTCTTTTGGTCGTTTATTAAGATAGTTATCATACGCTTTGGTTATTAAATCCATAGCATCCTCTTTAAATACTCCAATTGCGTTTCCCAAGCTGTCTCTTACAATTTCGCCACCGCGGGGGTTAGGAGTACTTTTAGTAATTCCGGCTAATTCCATTGCTTTTGCGTTTGCAAAAAGCGCATGACCGCTTGCATGTTTAAGCAAAACGGGATTATACGGTGTAGCTTTGCTTAATACATTGTGAAACGGATATCCGTTAACATTAGGCGTAGGGACAGGATCCCATTTTTCCTGATGCCATCCCCGGCCAATAATCCAATCACCCGGTTTTGCTTTTCCCGCAGCACTTGCCACTAAGTAAATTATTTCGTCCCAGTTTTTAGCCAACCTTAAATCCAAATTAATTTTAGCCATTCCGGTTCCGAGAAAATGCGCATGACTGTCCATAAATCCAGGCATAGCAAAACGACCTTTCAAATCAATAACTTTGGTAGAGTCACCTACGAACTTTTTAATTTCTTTGTTAGTACCCACAGATAGAATTTTTCCGTTCTTAATTGCCAGAGCTTGCACTGTGGGGTTAGTGGTATCTACCGTTGCTATTTGTCCGTTGGTTAAGATAAGATCAGCGAAATCTGTCTTATTATCGCAGCTTGTTAAAAATAACGGTCCGAATAAAAGTAAAGATATTATAAAGACTTTAACGGTTAAGTGAATTTTCATTTTTATATGTTTCCTTATTCAACTCAATAAATATGTTTTATGCTAATTTAATGAATAAGTCATTAATATTTTCTATTTTTCGGTTTAGTTCCTAGTTAAAAATATCTGAAATATTCACATTACTCTTCGGAACCGTTATGAATAAAAGCATTGTTCCTTTCTTTTATCCAAATTCAATTTGCATTGTCGGTGCTTCAACAAAAGAAAAAAGTATCGGATATGAAATATTAAATTCCATTATTTCTTACGGATACACGGGAAAAGTTTTTCCGGTAAATCCAAAAGCGGACAGAGTTCTCAAATATAAATGTTATCACTTCATTGAAGAAATAACCGAACAAATAGACCTTGCTATTGTTGTGGTCCCAAAAAGATTTGTAGAAGAATCAATCGACAAATTATTAAACAAAAATGTAAAATCAATTCTCCTAATTACTGCGGGTTTTAGGGAAATAGGAAAAGAAGGCGAAGAGCTGGAAACCCGAATTGTTAAAAAAGTGAAAGCTGCAGGAGCAAGACTTGTTGGTCCCAATTGTATGGGAGTAATCAATACTTTAGATGCTGTTAAGTTAAACGCTACTTTTGTTGCGGAAAAACCGGAGAAGGGATTTAGCGGCTTTTTCTCGCAGAGCGGTGCTTTAGGTGCTGCCGTGTTAAATTCTTTAAAGGAAACGGATATTAGATTTGCTCATTTTATTAGTGCCGGAAATAAAGCCGATATCACCGAAAATGATGTTTTGGACTTTTGGCTTAAAGATAAAAACATTAAGATATTAACGTTTTATTTGGAAAGTTTTGAAAACGGACTTGAGTTTATTAAACTTTTCAAGGAAAATAAAAAACCGGTAATTATTCTGAAAGCCGGAAGAACTAAAAGCGGAATGAAAGCCGCATCTTCCCATACCGGAGCGCTGAGTAACGACGATAGAACTGTAAAAGCTTTGTTTCAACAGTTCGGCATAATACGCGCAAACACCCTAAACGAAATATTCAATACGGCTAAGGGTTTCGAGTACTTCCCAATTCCCAAAGGAAATAATATTGCCGTAGTAACTAATGCCGGCGGTCCGGCAATTTTGGCGGTTGATAAACTTGAAGAAAGGGGGTTGGTACTTGCCGAAATTTCCGAAAAAACAAAATCCAAATTGAGAGAAATTGTTCATCCGGAAGGAAGTATAAATAATCCTATAGACTTATTACCGGGAGCAACGCACGAAGTTTACCACAAAGTAAATGAATTGGTTTTAAAAGATGATAACGTTGATGCAGTGGTGTCTATTTTCGTCGAACCGGTAATGGTAAATCCCTTCGAAGTAATTGAGGTGGTAAATTCTATTCGCTCTGAGAAACCGATTTACCAAGTCTGCATGCCGCTTCCCGGGTTTTGGAAGGAGTATGGAAAGAAATCCGAGAGGAGAATTCCAATCTTTCGTCAGCCGGAAGATCCTGCGGAAATTATTTCCAACATTTTACACTATGAACAAACTAAGTATAAAAAATATAATATTTCAGTAAAAACAGTTTCTCTAAAAGATCAAAAAACCGAATCAACTTTTTTAGATCAGGCTAAAGCTGCAGAACTTTGCCAACGCTATAGTATTCCCATTGTTGAAGATAGAATTTTTACAATTGATAAACTGGAGCGGTTTAACAATTTTGAATTTCCCTTAGTGCTGAAAGGTTTACACAAAAAAGTAGTTCACAAATCGGAGTTAAATGCCGTTAAGCTTGGAATAAAAAGTAAAACACAGTTAATTTCCTCTGCTTATGAAATGTGTGACAATTTTTCTAAATACGGCTTTGAGTTAAAAAAGTTTCTCATCCAACCGTTCATTAAGCCTAAATTCGAACTATTATTGGGAGGTTTAAGAGATTTATCTTTCGGACCCATTATTATGTTTGGATCAGGTGGTAAATATGTGGAGGTTTTAGATGATATCTCGATGAGATCGGCTTTTCTTACGGAATCGGATGTAGACGAAATGATTAACTCAACAAAAATCGGGAAAATACTTAACGGTGCGCGTGGCGAGGGTCCAATGGATTTAAGCAAAATAAAAATGCTGCTGAGATCAATATCGAGAATGCTAATTGAGCATGAAGATATTCTAGAGTTTGATTTTAATCCCCTCATCATTGCAGAAGATAATTCAATTCATATTGTTGATGTAAGAATAAAAGTTAATTAAGTATTTTCGCATTATATTACCTCATCATATTCAAAAGTTTTTATCTTTACAACTATGAAAATAGCTTTTGTATCCAGCGAAGTTTATCCTTATGCAAAAACCGGTGGTTTAGCCGATGTTTCCGGTGCACTTCCAAAAGAGTTGGCTAAACTCGGTCATGAAGTCCGCGTATTTATGCCTAAATACTATCCAGTTAGTGAATATGAGTATAATTTACACTACGATAAATATATTGGCGAAATGAAAATTACAGTTGGAGGAGTATCACATTCAACTTACGTATTTCACGGATACATGCCGGACTCAATAGTTGATATATATTTTATTCATAATCCGCACTATTTTCATAGACCAGACATATATACAAACGATTGGGATGAAGACGAAAGATTTATTCTGTTTCAAAAAGCCGTAATAGAATCAATACAAAGAATGGGATGGTCTCCGGATATTATTCATTGTAACGATTGGCAAACATCTCTAATTCCATTGTACATAAAAGACAATTACAGTTGGGATAAACTCTTTGAGAATACCGCAACACTTTTAACAATTCACAACATTGGTTATCAGGGAAGATTTTCACCCGACACATTAAGCAAAGCAGAAATTAACGAAAAGTATTTTTATTCCGGGGGACCAATAGAAATGGAAGGCGGTGTAAATTTTTTAAAAGCCGGAATACATTTGGCAGACAAAATAAACACCGTAAGCCCTACATATGCAAACGAGTTGCTTACGCCTGAATACGGTATGGGTTTAGACTACTCGCTCTGGCAGAGAAAAGATGATTTTACCGGAATATTGAACGGAGTGGATTATTCTATTTGGAATCCGGAAATCGATAAACATATTCCTTACAATTATTCGGTTGGAAGCTTATCGGTCAAATCTAAAAACAAAGAGTTTTTGTTAAAACATTTTAAAATTTCCTACGATACGAACATTCCCTTAATTGGAATTATATCCAGAATGGTGATACAAAAGGGATTTGACATAATTGCCGAAGCTTTGAATGAGTTAATGAACTTGGAAGCACAATGGATAATTTTAGGAAGCGGTGAGAGCAAATACGAAAACATGTTTAATACGTTAGTTAATAATTATCCGGGAAAGGTTGGTGTTTACATTGGCTATAACAACGAACTGGCACACCTAATTGAAGCAGGGTCCGACATTTTCTTGATGCCGTCACATTATGAACCTTGCGGGCTTAATCAAATTTATTCATTGAAATATGGAACTATTCCTGTCGTTCGTAAAACCGGCGGACTTGCAGATACGGTTCAAGATTGGAATGAATACAATTCCTACGGAATGGATACCGGAAACGGCTTTTCTTTTTATGAGTATTCAGGCAAAGCATTATTACAATCTGTCAAAAGAGCAATAAACGATTTTCACAATAAACCCATTTGGCCTAAAATACAATATAATGGTATGATAAAGGACTATTCCTGGCATCACTCAGCAGAAGAATATAACAATCTCTACAATCAAACTTACCGAAAGTAATCAGATTATATTTTTTTAATTTGACAAAACGTCTTATTTTTTATAACTTCAAATAAATTAATTGACATTTATAAAATACTTGGAGATAGTATGAAAATCAAAGCGGTTACTTATTTTTTAATTTTGTTTCTTTTTAGTTCGCTAATTTCGGGACAAATTATAATTACACAGTCAGATTTTACTTCTGTTTATAAAATTGGTAATACTTTTAAAAATTTTAGTGATACCTCAACAACATCAATTGATATAGGAAATACCGGGGGTGGAAATGCTTGGGATTTTAGCGGATTGATTCCCCAAGTTACTTTTGAAACCAACTATATTTCTCCCTCTGGTACACCTTTTGAAAGTACCTTTTCGGGCGCTGATGTTGCAAATTATTTTATATTAACTTATGACAGCAGCGGAACAATGGGAACCAGCGAGACTTGGAGCTATTTCTCAAGCAGCGATGGCACAACTATTGGTTCGGGTACAATTAGCACTTCTACAAATGGCAGCTCTGTCGACTCCAGCACAAGTGTCACAAAACATTTTCCGCCTTTTTTAGAGTTTGATTTTCCTATTGAAGCAAATAAAAATTGGAGCAAAAAAGATTCCTCTGAAACAATGTTGAATACTTCCGGGGGATCTTTTACAACAGTCGTTACAACCGTATACAATATTAAAGTAGATGCGTGGGGAACAATGAAACTGCCAAGCGGTAATTCATACGAAGCATTAAGGTTAAGAGAGCAATCAACATCAACCACTTTTTTATTAGGTATTCCTATCTTCAGTTCTTCAACAGTTGATTATTTTTTTATTTCAAAAACCGGAGAATCTTTATCAATATCAACAGAAAGTGACAACCCGCCTTCATCGGGAATAGTTAGCGGGACTATAGGTTGGAGCGAAAACAATGTTACATCTGTTGAAAAGCTTGATGCAATTCCAAATCAATTTGTATTGCAGCAGAACTATCCAAATCCGTTTAACCCTACAACAACCCTCAAATACTCTATACCCAAACAATCCCATGTAAACCTTAAAGTTTATAATTTATTGGGAAAAGAAGTTGCTTCATTGGTTAATAATTTACAATCCGCCGGTGTTTATAAATATTCTTTTGATGCTTCAAATTTGAGCAGCGGTATATATTTTGTTTCCTTACAGGCAGGGGATTTTTTACAAGTAAGGAAAATGACTTTGCTGAAATAAATTGGACAAACCGCATGATTGCGTATGAATTAAAAACAAGATCGGTGTGGTTTGTCGTTCTAAATCTCGACCGTTTTTATCTATATAGCCGGGTTATTGGCAATAATATTAATAACAAAGGACAAATATCATGAGATCTTCTAAAAATCACAACAGAGCAGTTTTCCGAATATTGGTGTTAACATGTGTATCGACAATTTTTATTCTAATGCATTCTTGCAATAGTGATACAAAAGAAACATCATCTAAATCTACCAACAAAGAATTGGTAAATGTTATTGAAATAATAACAGAAAATATGGAATTTCAAGCTCCTGACACAATACCTTCCGGATGGACCACCTGGAAGTACATTAACAAATCAGTACAACCGCATTTTATCCTGATTGACGATTACCCTGACAGCATTACTGTAAAAGAGTTTAAAAAAGAATTATTACCTCCTTTTGGAGAAGGTATAACCCTTCTATATGAAGGGAAAAAAGAGGAAGCTTTTGCCGCTTTTGGTAAAATTCCTGAATGGTATGGTGGTACAAAATGGCCCGGAGGAGTGGGTTTGATTTCTCCCGGGAAAACTGCGGAAACAACCTTAAATTTAGAACCCGGTTATTATATTATCGAATGCTATGTAAAAATGAGCAACGGTATGTTTCATACCAATATGGGTATGTACAAAGAGCTCATTGTATCAGATGAAAGATCCACCTTAAAAGAACCGACTGCGGATTTTTCCATTGATATTTCAAGTAAAAACGGAATTAAATTTAATCCACCTGCAAAGGCAGGCACATATGTGTTTTCAGTAAACTTTATAGATCAAAAAAAGTACGAAAATTTTGAAGGACATGATATAAACCTTGTGAGAATTGATGCAAATGCTGACATAACTAAAATTGAAACCTGGATGAACTGGTTGAATCTAAATGGACTTATTGATCCGGTTCCCAAAGGTTTCACTTTCCTTGGTGGTGTTAATGATTCGCCTGCAGGTGCCAAAGCATATTTTAAAGCAAAACTTGAGCCCGGAAAATATGCATTGATTTCTGAAGTGCCAAATGCCTCAAGTAAAAACATGCTAAAAACATTTGAAATAATTGATTGATTTATAATGTAAAATTTACTATTGCCAACAATGTGTATAATTAATAGCGGTTTAAGTGATAAAACGAAAGATAAAATATAAAACAAAGGTCAGTACAAAACCGAAAGGTTCTTGAGTAGAAATCCGCTACTACTCATACACTATACCGATATATAATTATTTGATATTTGTAAACTAAAGTTATATATTCATAAATAATGTTTTCTTTCCAGTATAGAGATCCGAATTAACAACAATTTATTTATAAAATTAATAGTGGAGAAATAAAATGTTTGCCAAGAAATATATTTTAATAGTACTTGGAGTATTTTTTATTAGTTCATTAACTCATGCACAATTTGATAATTTGCTTAAAAAAGCAAAGGAAAAAGTGAAAAGAAAAGTAGAACGGAAAATTGACAAAGGGATGGATAAAGGAATTGATGAGACTGACAAAGCAATATCGGAGGGTGTAGCTGGAGAAAACGATAAGGGAAAGAATACCAAAGATAAAACCGAATCAGCCAAAGAGGAGACTAAAAATACAGACTCTAAGTCGCCCAATGAATCGGTTGCTAAAAATGAGCAGCTTAAAGTATGGTCTAAATATAATTTTGTTCCGGGAGATAAAATTATTTTTGAAGATAATCTTTCAAATGAGGAGAATGGCGAGTTTCCTTCTCGCTGGGATTTAACTGCCGGAAATGCTGAAAATGCCATGTTAGGAAAATATAATATAATTAATTTTGCTAAGAGAGGAACTATTGTTAAACCTTTAATGGATAATGAGAGTTACCTTCCTGATATTTTTACGCTTGAGTTTGATGCATATTTCGATAAAGAAGCCTCTATTAGATCACAAAGATACGAATTGCGGTTTTTTGATGGTGTTGTCTATAACACTAGAATTGCTAATAGCAACAAGCGCATGTACTCTATTGGAATTGGTTGGAATAAAGTACAAATGCATCTTCTTGGTGATGAAAATCGAAAATCTTATAAAGAGAAAAAAGCCTGGCCTGGCGGTTGGAAGCATATTGCTGTCTCGTTTAATAAAAGATCTCTAAAGTTATTTTTAGATCAAGATAGAATGCTGAATGTTCCTAATTTAGGATATAAACCAAAAATGTTTTCGATTGGTGCGTATTTTGATAAAAGATATATTAAAATTGCCTCTATTAAAAACATTCGTCTTGCGGAAGGCGGCAAGAAATTGTATGACAGAATTATGGCTGACGGAAAGTTTGTTACGAGAGGAATTCTGTTCGATGTAAATAAAGCTGATGTTAAGCCTGAATCGATGGGAGTGATAAATAAAATTGTAAAGCTGATGAAAAAACATCCCGATCTAAAGTTTAGAATTGAAGGACATACCGATAGTGACGGCGAGAATTCATTTAATAAGAAACTATCTGAAGAAAGAGCTAAAGCGGTTAAAATTTTGCTGGTAGAGTCCGGAATAGATGCTTCCAGATTTGAATCGAAAGGATTTGGAGAAAGTAAACCGGTAGACAGCAATACTACCCCTGAGGGTAAAGCTAATAATAGAAGGGTAGAGTTTATTAAGATTTAATCGCAATAAATAATTTAGTCTTAAACAGATTTTAAAAATTAATTATAAGCTCCTATTATTACAATTAAATTATAATAAATAGCTTTTGGTTAAAAATTATTTGATGCAATTTAGTTGCTTAAAACTTAAAAGTTTTGTAAAATTTCCAATAGGTTATTTTTAATTATTAATAAGGAGGCAAAATGGCTTTAACAATGAAATATGGGCCGGTATTAGATAAGTGTAATCAATTCGGAATGAAAGATGCGCAGGTTAATGAAGAAGAGGGTGTTTTAAAACTATCAGGTACGGTTCACGATCAATATCAAAAAAATAAAATTTGGGATACAATTAAAGAAGTCGGTGGTGAAATGCCTGCTGATATTCAGGCGGATATTAAAACAGAGACAACAGATTATTATCATGTTCATGAAGTTGTGAGCGGTGATACGCTTGGAAAAATTGCAAAAGAATATTTTAAGGATGCTTCAAAGTATACAAAGATATTTGAGGCAAATAGGGATCAATTAAGTAATCCCGATTTAATTAAAGTGGGACAAAAGCTAAAAATTCCTTTTGTCGATTAAATTATAATATTTTTAAGATTAAAGCTGTCTCAAGCTAAAATTTGAGATAGCTTTTTTATTTCTATGAAACAAACCAATATTTTTACAGTAAAGGAATACGGTGATTTTATACAGAGACATCCGGGAGCCGTTTTGTATTTCAGCACACCTGAATGTAATGTTTGTAAAATTCTTAAACCGAAACTTCTGGAAATTTTAGATGAAGAATTTCCCGAATTAAAATTTGCTTATATAAATTGTAACGAAGCAAAAGAATTAGCTGCTCAGAATCAAATTTTTGCTGTCCCGACAATCCTATTTTTATTTGATGGGAAAGAGACCTTGAGAAAATCAAGAAATATAAATCTTCTTATTCTGAAAGAAGAATTAAACCGACCGTATGAATTGTTTTATAGATAAAAATTACCAGGTTAGTAGGTTACCAAGTTAGCAAGTTGTAAAGTTAGCAAATTACCAGGTTAACAAGTTAGCAGGTTGCCAAGTTAGCAAATTACAAGGTT
>CBEVZC010000018.1:0-38283 GCA_965554225.1 uncultured bacterium
GAATGCGTCATGGATGCAGGATGCTCTATCAAAGTTCTTGTATGACCTAAACTAACGGCTAAGGTCATAGTGTAAGCATTATCGGCAATGTAGTTCATTAACTTCTTACCGTTCTCTTTACTTTCTGCGGCGTTGTTACCCTTTAACACAAAGTAGATTAGTCCACCCGGAGCAAAATTGCCGTTGAAATCTATCATCTGTTTTTTTGCCAATTCATGATATTTAAAACTCTCCAATCCAGGATAATTGACAAACTCCACTTTCGGATGACTATTTAGAAATTCGGCAACTCTCATAGCTGATTTTACAATCTGTTTTTGTCTTAATGCTAATGAAGGCAAGCCGTAAGTTAGAATTGACCATGCACTTCTAGTATTCAAAACAGCTCCGAAATCCTTACGATATAACATTAATGCATCTCTATAAATCTTCTTCCCTATTACTGCTCCACCCATATCGGTTCCGAATCCGCCCATTCCTTTGGT
Source organism: uncultured bacterium (assembly GCA_965554225.1). GTDB lineage: Bacteria > Bacteroidota > Ignavibacteria > Ignavibacteriales > Melioribacteraceae > BMS3ABIN04. Next base: position 486 of record CBEVZC010000018.1, read on the forward strand.
AAGAGAATGAACTACAAAATCGGCGCCTTGCTCAATTGGTCGCTGGCAAAAGGAAGTTGAAAAAGTATTGTCCACAACAATTGTAATTTTATTTTCTTCACTTCTGTCTTTGTTTATTTCGTCAACAATTTTTCTTATTACTGCAATATCAATTATATCAAGATTAGGATTAGCCGGGGTTTCAAAATAAATTACTTTTGAGTTAGTGTTCAAAACAGTATAAATATTTTCCGGGTTAGTTAAATCCACATTACGGACAGAAATGTTATAGCGTGTATACCAATTTTTAAATAATGAAATTGTACAGCCGTAAAGTGTATGATGAGAAATAATTTCATCACCCGTTTTTGCTAATATACCCAGAACACCGGATATAGCGCCCATACCGCTTGTAAAAGTAACTGCCATTTCACCTTTTTCAATGTAAGCTAAGTTCTCTTCAAGCAGATCCTTGTTCGGTTCACCCAATCGATCGTAAATAAAAATCGGGGCGTCATCGCCAAGCGCTTTTGTATTTGCAAACTGCATAAATCCTTCTGCTCCGCGATCAACCGAGTCGAGCCTGAATGTAGTTGAAGATGATATCGGCGCCGTTACATGATGCTGATAATCCCAATGATCCGAAACATTTTTGCCGTAGATTAATCTTGTGTCCATTGAGTATTTCGATTCGTCAATTTTCTTTTCTCCGGATTTTGATTTAATTTCTTCTGACATTTTCCCCTCCAATTTTAAATTATTTAATTATCACAAATTTCAGTCAATGGTATTTTAGTCTGATATTTTACAGTGGACATAACAAACGAAGTCCTAATTTTCCCAATATTTTCAAGTGCAATTAATTTATGGAGCAAAAACTCTTCATAACATTGCATATTTTCTACAATCACTTTTAGAATAAAATCATCCGCCCCGCTTATGTGATAGCATTCAAGAACTTCAGGTAGATTTCCAATTGATGTTCTAAAGCTTTTGATGCTTTTAGCAGAATGACCTGACATTGAAATGGAAATGAAAGCAATTGTTTCCTTTCCTACTTTTGCAGGATTTAACAAAACAACTTTTTTTGAAATAATTCCTTTTTTTTCCATTTTTTTTACTCGGTCAAAAACAGTGGTGGGAGAAAGATTAAGTCTTTCAGCCAGCTCCGCATTAGTAATGGAACTGTTTTCTTGAAGTAAATCCAGAATCCTTTTATTTACATCATCAATTCTATTCATCTTCAACAACTAAATTTCGGTAATTATTTAATTTCAGTACTAAATTTACGACTTATAGTGGCAATATCCTAATATTATTCAATATTAACCAACTAATTCCGTAAATATTTCTAACTTTTATGTTACTAATAGCTATATTTTAAAAAATTACTAATCTCAAGGTTTGAAACGAGTAAAATAAAAAACAAGAATGGAGAATTGAAAAAGAGAAAGAGTAAGATGAAGATTATAAATAAGATTAAGCAAGAAAATTCAAATTAAAGAAATAAGAATATGCTAACCTTCTAACTTGGTAATTTGCAAACTTGGTAATCAGTAACCTTATTATTCGTTTCATTTTTTGCACTGATTCTTACTCTAATCTCATACCGAAGGCAATTGAGAATTCATATTCGTGAATAATTTTAAAGCCGACCTTTTGATAAAATATAACAGCATTTTCATTCCGCTTACCAACTTCAAGGTGAAGAGCCTGAATTTTAAGCTCGCGCAATTTACCGGTAAAAGTTTTTATCATTTTCCGTCCCATCCCTTTTCCCTGTGCAATTGGCAATAGATCAATATGAAGGTGAGCAGGATAATTTAAAAGCTCAGGTTTTGGTTTATACCCTTCATGAATTAGCTGAACTATTCTTGATTCCATTAAAGATTTATATTCTTTATTTAATTGGTATTGCGGACGCAATATCGGGAACCATTTTTCCTCGGATTCACTTGCAAATTTTTCCGAGTCTTTTGTACCTACTATGTAACCGCACGGCTTCTTATCCGCCGTTAAAATAAAACACAACTCAGGTTCCAATACAGCATATGGTGCGGTATAAAAGTGAGCAAGTAAATTCGGATCGTTAAATAAGTGTGAAGCGTCTTTCCCGCTATCGCCGGTTAGCAGACAAATATTATAAATTGAAACTAAATCACTCGGATGATAACTTCTAATTTCGAATTGCATGATTTAACTATCTTATTTCAGTAATTATTTTAAGTTGTCTTTTATCTCGGGATTACTTAAATCCAAAGTATTCACTGCAAGAGGACCGGTTAAACCGGTATTTCAAAAAACCGGAACCCGGAATAATATATCATGCAAAAGCTTCTTAAATAAAAAATCAAATAATAATTCCGGTACAATAAGTCTTTACTTCCAAGCGTTTTGGATATCTGCAATTAGGTCTTCTACGTCCTCTATCCCCACAGAAAGTCTTACAAGCGAATCCGTAAGTCCCATTTTTTCTCTTTCTTCTTTTGGAACAGCGGCATGCGTCATAGACGCAGGATGACTAATCAAACTCTCTACGCCGCCCAGACTTTCCGCAAGGGAAAAAATCTTAGTTTGCTTCAAGACTTTTTTAGCAAGTTCAATATCTCCAAAATCAACAGATATCATTCCGCCAAAACCGGACATTTGTCTTTTTGCCAATTCATGCTGGGGATGTGTTTTTAGACCCGGATAGTACACTTTTACTGCCGGGCTATTATTAACTAAAAAATCCGCAACTCGTATAGCATTTTCATTGTGCTGCTGCATTCTTAGAGCTAAAGTTTTGGTTGAACGAATGGTCAGCCAACAATCGAACGGCGAGGGAATTGCTCCCGCAGCGTTTTGAATATATTTCAATCTTTCGTTTACTTTTTCGCTGTTCGTAATAATTATTCCGCCAATTAAATCGCTGTGTCCGTTTAAGTATTTTGTTGAACTGTGCACAACAATATCGGCTCCTAACAGTAGAGGATTTTGAAAATACGGACTCATAAAAGTATTATCAACAATAGATAAAAGATTATTCTTCTTACAAATGTTTACCGTACCTTCAATATCCGTAAGATTTAGCATCGGATTGGTTGGAGTTTCTATGTAAACAATTTTAGTATTCTCTTTAATTGCATTTTCAATATTGGTAAGATTGCTTGTATCAATCCAGCTATATTCAATTCCGTAGTTTGTCATAATGGTTTCAAACAAACGGTATGTACCGCCGTAAACATTATTTGAAACTATCAGATGGTCGCCTGACTTAACCAAGCTCATCAACGCCTGTATTGCAGCCAATCCTGATGAGAAAGCAATTCCATATTTCCCTTTTTCCAAAGTTGCAATATTCTTTTCCAATGCAGCTCTGGTTAAATTGTGTGTTCTTCCGTATTCAAACCCTTTGTTTTTACCCAGCTCTTTCTGCTCATAAGTGGAAGTAAGATAAAGAGGTGTAATAACTGCGCCGGTTGTCGGATCAGGTATTTGTCCCGCATGAATTGCATCCGTTGCAAATCCCATGTTGTCTCCTATTATTAAATTTTAACTAAAATCTATTAAATCGTACTTTGTGATAATATCCGTAACCCTTCCGAAATCCTTTACTAATATTGCCGGATTATTCTCAAGCAATTTTCTAACTTCGTCTAAAGATACTTTAGCATCTACAAAAGGAAAATTTTCTTCCATAATACTACTAATTTTATTATTCAGAATCGATTTGTCCTTCATAATTTCGGTCATTATTTTTTCTTCAATTATTGATCCGACAGGCTCACGTTTGTGATTAAATACCACAAGTTGTGTAACGCCGCGTTCTGATAAAAGTTCAACTGCATCTTTTACCATATCATCATTGTGCACACAAATAATTTCTTCAAATCCTTTAGCCTTCTTTCTATAAGAAATATCGCGTAAAGTTTTAATATCCGTCTCAATCATTTTATTTTCTACTAACCAATCATAATTGTGAAGTTTAGACAAATACCTTTCACCGGTATCACAAACAATAAATACAATAACACCCTTTTCCGTTAGCCCTTCCGCTATTTTCAAAACCACATTCAATATAGTTCCTGTACTTCCGCCGCAGAAAATTCCTTCTTCCTTGGTAAGTCGCCGGGCAGCTGCAAATGAATCTTTATCACTTATGTTTATAATCTGATCAATATATTGAAAGTGAACATTTTCCGGCAAACAATCCTGTCCTATTCCTTCAACCAAATACGGCGTTCCCATAATAACTTTTCCGGTCTCTTTGTAAGTCTTAAAAATTGAACCGAGCGGATCGGCGCCAATCACTTTAATATTAGGGTTTTTCTCTTTCAGGTATTTTCCCGTTCCGCTTATAGTACCTCCGGTTCCTATACTTGCAACAAAGTGCGTTATTTTACCGTTTGTTTGTTCCCAAATTTCAGGTCCCGTAGTTTTATAGTGAGCTTCCGGATTAGCCGGATTGGAATATTGATATGCGAAAATTGAATTAGGAGTTTCTTTATTGATTCTCTTTGCAACATTAACATAATACTCAGGATCGTCAGGTTCGGCTGCATTAGAGACCACAATTACTTCTGTTCCCAAAGCTTTTAAGTAATTTATTTTTTCATTGCTAACTTTATCAGTAACAACGAAAACCGAGTTATATCCTTTTACTGCAGCAGTTAGAGCAAGACCGATGCCGGTATTTCCGCTTGTGGCTTCTATTATTGTTCCGCCGGGTTTAAGTTCGCCGCTCTTTTCCGCAGCTTCTATCATTGCAAGACCGATTCTGTCTTTTACGCTCCCGCCGGGATTTGATGATTCCAATTTAGCAAATATTCTCGGCTTCAATCCTTTATTAACTTTGTGTAATTCGACAAGCGGAGTATTACCGATAAGTTCCAGAATATTTTTTTTATATTTCACAATAATTCCTTTCTAATGAAAAATAACCCGGTATAAATTTAATGATAAAAAGAGTAACGGATTGTAAACTACTTGGCAATTAAACTGTAACCGCGCAGGAACTCCTCTGTTTTCATTCTTTTTCTTCCTTCCGGCTGAAGTTCTAAAATTCTAATAGCGCTGTTTTCAGCACCAATAATAATTTCATCTTTCGTTTGATAAATTTCGCCGGGCTGCAAATTAGTAATGGTCATTATTTCAGTTCTAAAAACTTTATAAACTTTATCATTTTGATTAAATGAAGCTCCCGGATGAGGTGAAAGTCCTCTTACTAAATTATGAATTTTTACAGCAGGTTTGTTCCAATCAATCTTAGTAATTTCCTTTGTAATCTTTGGAGCAGGTGATGCTAATGAATTATCTTGCTCCTTTAAATCTAAACGTTCTGCATTTTCTATCAAATCAAGAGTTTCAAGTACTGCATCGGCGCCGAGTAAACTCATTTTATCATGTAGCGAACCAAAATTATCCGTATCAAGAATGTCAATTTCCTTTTGCAAAATAATACTTCCGGTATCAACCTTTTTCTTTAGAAAAAATGTAGTAACTCCGGTTTTTGTTTCGCCGTTTATTAGCGCCCATTGAATTGGTGCAGCTCCTCGATATTTTGGAAGCAAAGATCCGTGAAGATTAAAAGAGCCAAAAGGCGGAATAGTAAAAACACTTTCAGGTAAAATACGGAATGCAACAACAACATAAATGTCTGCATCAATATTTTTTAATTCACTAATAAAATTCTCATCATTAAGCTTTTCCGGTTGAAATAAGGGAATGTGATTTCTAACTGCAAATTTTTTAACCGGTGTAAACGTAATTTTTCTTCCCCTACCCCGTTTTTTATCAGGCGCCGTAACAACACCTTCAATTGAATGAGAACTTCTAAATATTTTATCAAGAGTAGGTAATGCAAAATCGGGAGTACCGAAAAAAACTATTTTCATAAATTTAATACCTGCCAACCAATGCTTTGAATTTAGATAGTATAAACTACGATGAAGAAGTAAAAATAATATTAACTTTTTTGTGTAATCGGGTAATCTATATCAACTTCTCGATTCGTAATTTTTATTAAATCTTTTTTCAAAACTTTTCTTAAATCTTCCGTAACTCTATCAGGAATCATTTTTCCGATAAGATGGTCATATTCATGTAAAATAACTCTGGCAAAAAGATCATCAGCTTCAATTTCTACAATATTTTCATCCGTATCCATGTATCTAACCTTTATTTTTTCAGGTCTTTCAACATCAGCCCTTAAATCCGGTAAACTCAAGCAGCCTTCTTCCATAACTGTAAGTTCCTCGGATTGATCAAGGATTTCCGGATTTATCATGATTACCGGTTTATACTTTTCATATCCTTCCACCGGCGAAACATCAACAATAAACATTTTTTTATTTAAACCGACTTGATTTGCAGCCAATCCAATTCCATTAGCTTTACGCATGGTAGCAAACATATTCTGAATAGTTTCTATTAATAAATCATCAACCTCCGGTACCGGTTTTGCATGAACCCTTAATATTTTATCTCCATAAACGGTAATCGGTAAAATTGCCATTTGTTCCTCATTTTACTTTACTAAAAGGTTTAGTCCTACTGTAAAAATTTTGCAGTTGAACGTAATTAAAATATACTTTTAAAAATAAGCAAGATTTTATGAAGTTAAAACAGAAAAATTCTTCTATTACATTTTCAAATACAAATTCTACATCTGTCCGAATATTTTTATAAACATTCAACAGTTAACTCTGTTCATCATACCCGATAAGCTGTTGCTTTCTAATATAATCATAAAAAGTTAAAAAGGATTCGAAAAATGTTTGTAGTAGAATAAACTTAATATAGATTGAAAACTACTTTCAAGAATTGCTCTACAACCAAAACAATAAAGAGATGCATTATAAAAAACCATCTAAAGATGCCGGTATTGCAAAAAAAAACACAAACCGGCACGACAAGTAGAACCCCTTATTCCGGCTTTGAAGTAAGACAAAGACCGGAATTTGATAACTAAGTCTTTAAGAATTATAAAATCATCTTTCACTCAATTATAATTTAATAATTCAAAAACATTAGATAATAATAGTTCCAAAATATTTGTTTTGGACAAACACAAAATTCATAGCTTATTGAAGCATAAATTAATTTTTCTAATACGTTGTGAATATACAACGACCGATAAATAAATACTCCCGTTGCACTCTTTTTCAAGATTTATAAGAGGTATCTATTAAAGAAAACCCGGCGTTTGCCGGGTTTAGTTAGAATGATAGGTTACTTTATCTTAATCGTCTTAGGTTTAACTCTCTCAACTTTTGGTAAATGGACTAATAATTTACCGTTTTCCAAATGAGCTTCAATTTTGGAAGATTCAACAGCATCTCCAATTCTGAATTTCCTATAATAGTTGCCCGTTTCAGTTTCTTTCAAAATGTAGTTTTTATTAATCTCGTCTTCATAATTTATTCTACCCATTATAACAAGACTACCATCTTCAAATTTGATTTTAACGTCTTCTTTTTTAACACCGGGCATATAACCAACTAAATAGTATTCATCATCGGTTTCGTAAATATCAACGAGAGGTGCTACCCAAGACTCATTCTCAAGAGCTTTATCCCAGCTCTTATCACGATCCACTTTTACCATTTCTTTATTAGCAGTCATTTTTACCTCCTATTTATTTAATTTTATTTGTCTTTGTCATCATCTACAACTTCATAAGAAGCATCTTCAACTTCTTTGTCGTCTTTAGATTTAGTTTCAGGACCAGCGCTCTGTCCACCGGGCTCACCACTGGATTCACCACCGGTTTGTTGAGGACCGGCTCCGGGTTGACCCTGAGGTCCTTGTTGTTGATAAAGGTTTGGTGCTATTTCATTCCATACCTTTGTCAGACCATCGGTTGCAGACTTAATTGCTTCCGTATTATCTGTTTTTAACGCATCTTCAACTTTCTTTATTTCAGTTTCCAATTTAGCCTTTGCGTCTGCTGGTATTTTGTCTTTTAATTCTTCCATCTGTTTTTTAGTCTGGAAAACAAGACTATCGGCTTGATTTTTAGTATCAATCGCTTCTTTCTTCTTCTTATCCTCAGCAGCATGCTCTTTAGCCGCTTGTTTCATCTTCTCTATTTCTTCTTTATTTAATCCGCTTGATGAAGTAATACTAATACTCTGTTCTTTGCCTGTTGCTTTATCTTTAGCCGATACATGCATAATACCATTTGCATCAATATCGAATGTAACTTCAATCTGCGGTACACCACGAGGTGCAGGTGGAATGCCATCCAGATGAAATCTTCCCAACGTTCTATTATCAGAAGCCATAGGTCGCTCTCCTTGGAGAACATGAATTTCTACAGAAGGCTGATTATCAGCAGCTGTTGAGAAAACCTCACTTTTCTTAGTTGGAATAGTTGTATTAGCATCTATTAACTTAGTCATAACGCCACCCAAAGTTTCAATACCTAACGACAAAGGTGTTACATCTAATAACAATACATCCTTTACATCGCCTGCTAATACACCACCTTGAATTGAAGCGCCAATTGCTACAACTTCATCGGGATTAACACCTTTATGCGGTTCCTTCCCAAAAAAGCTTTTAACTGCTTCCTGAACTTTCGGTATTCTAGTTGAACCACCGACCAAAATTACTTCATCTATTTGAGATGCAGAAACACCTGCGTCTTTTAGAGCAACCTCGCAAGGTTTAACAGCTCGTTGAATCAAATCATCAATAAGCTGTTCAAACTTAGCTCTGGTTAAATTTATATTTAAATGTTTTGGACCATCCTGTGTAGCAGTAATAAAAGGTAAATTAACATCAGACTGCATGGCAGAAGAAAGTTCAATTTTAGCCTTTTCAGCTGCTTCCTTAAGTCTTTGTAATGCCATCGGATCCTTTCGTAAATCAATTCCCTCTTGTTTATTAAATTCATCGGCAAGAAAATCAATTAGCCTTTGGTCTATATCATCGCCACCCAAATGTGTATCGCCATTGGTTGACTTAACCTCAAAAACACCGTCTCCTAATTGTAAAATTGATATATCAAAAGTACCACCGCCAAAATCATATACGGCAACAAGTTCTTCTTTTTTCTTTTTATCCAATCCGTAAGCCAAAGCAGCAGCTGTTGGTTCGTTTATTATTCGTTTAACTGTCAATCCTGCAATTTCTCCGGCATCCTTAGTAGCTTGTCTTTGCGAATCATTAAAATAAGCGGGCACGGTAATAACAGCTTCACTTACATCTTGTCCTAAATAATCCTCAGCAGTTTTTTTCATTTTCTGCAAAACCATAGCACTAATTTCCGGAGGTGAATACAATCTGTCATCTATTTTTACTCGTGCAGTATTATTATCTCCTTTAACTACATTATAGGGGACTTCCTTGGCTTCCGTAGTTACTTCGTCAAAACGTCTTCCCATAAATCTTTTTATAGAAAATATGGTATTATGCGGATTAGTTACCGCTTGTCTTTTCGCAGGTTGACCAACTAATCTTTCTCCGCTTTTTGTAAAGGCAACAACTGAAGGAGTCGTTCTTCCACCCTCAGAATTAGGAATAACCACCGGTTCATTTCCTTCCATTACTGCAACACACGAATTTGTAGTTCCTAAATCAATTCCTATTATTTTACTCATTTCTTAACTCCTTTTTAGTTGAATTGTAGAGAGAGCGGTACTATCCACTCTCTCGCAAAATTATTTAAGTTCAATTAATTTTTCTTTTGTTTTCTGTTGTTCAATTTTTTTCAATACAATATTCAGCATACCATCTTTAAATTTAGCATCTACTTTATCCGTGTCAACTTCTGCAGGTAAAGTGAAACTTCTCTTAAAAGTTCCGTAAACTCTTTCACTTCTAAAGAAGTTTTTATCTTTATGCTCTTCTTCTTTTTTCTTTTCACCTTCAATGGTTAAAATGTTATCTTGCAATGTGATTTTTAAATCATCTTTTTTAACACCCGGAATTTCGGCATCGATTAAGATTTTATTGTCTTTTTCGGAAATATCAATTCTAGGTGAATAGCCCTCATTCCAATTAAATGGTAATGTTGGGAAATCATCAAAAATTCTTTGCATACGATCAGATAAAGTTTCAAATTCTTTGAAGGGTTCAAATTTTACTAGTGTCATGGCTTTTTCCTCCTTTTTATTGAAATATTTGTTATTTTTGCTCTATGTATTACAATCTGTGTGCCAAAACGTATAATTTTTATAACATATTTAATAACAATGGGTTAGAGTCTTAACACTAATTTTAAGGTGTGTGCCTATTTGTCGTATTCAACGCTAATTATGTCGTATTTGTTTATTATTGTCATATACTCAGTCATTTTTACATGTATTTTAATACCATTTAAATTTCGGGAGGTTGACTTTGTTTAACATAGAAGAATTTGATATCAAGCTTGATACGGCTAATTTAGGTAGAAATTTTATTTATGCCGATGAAATCAATTCTACAAATTCATATTTAATGGAATCCGACCGAAAGCTACAAAACGGGACTATTTTTTTAACAGAGTATCAAACCGACGGTAAAGGCAGACTGGATAGAGTATGGACAAGTCAAAAAAATAGCAATTTGACCTTTTCTGTATTGTTAAAAAACATTAATAAATTATCGGAAATTAATTTAATTAATTTGGCAGCTTCATTAGCTCTTGCACAATCCATAGAAAATTTATTTCAGCTTAATATAGAATTAAAATGGCCCAATGATATTTTAATTAACCGGAAAAAAGTTGCCGGTGTATTGTCGGAATCTTCAATTAAAGGCAAAAAGATTGAAAAAATTGTTGTTGGTATTGGAGTCAATGTAAACCAAACTCTTTTTACAGGTAAATACTTAATTCAACCAACCTCATTAAGAATTGAAACTAAACAACTTATTAATAGGGAAAAATTGCTAAGTGAACTTCTAAATATATTTGAAGAAACATTGCAATTGGTTAAAGACAACCCTGAAAAGCTGTTAAACGATTGGCGAGCAAGATGTAAAATGATTGGTGAATTTATAAAAATAGAGAATGAGAATACGAGCAAAGTGGGCATATTTGAAGATATTGATACTGACGGTTCATTGATTCTTAAAATAAAAGACAGCCGCGAAAAGTTTCGTTTCGGAGACGTTTCTTTAAGAAAAATATAAAATTTTCACTCTTTGTTTTCACAGTAGAATCCTTTTTAACACAATCTAAATAATATTGATTTTTTTTAATGAATAGAATTTATCTCGATAACGCAGCCACAACCAAGCTTCACCCAAAGGTACTTGAAGCAATGCTTCCTTTTCTTAAAGAAGACTTTGGAAATCCGTCTTCAATACATAGTTTAGGACGTAAACCGAAGATTGCAATTGAAGAAACGCGAGAATTAGCGGCAGAATTTATTAACTGTGATGCAAGTGAAATCTACTTTACAAGCAGCGGAACGGAAGGAAATAATTTTGCATTATTCGGAATAGCAAAAACCGAATTTACCGAATCCAACAGAAAAAAATTGCTAACGACAAGAGTAGAACACAAATCAGTATTAGACTCTTTTAAAGAATTAAATAACTTAGGGTATCATACAAATTTTCTCAATGTTAGCTCCGATGGTATTCTAATTGAAGACGAATTAAAAGAAAATCTTACCGGAGAGAATGTTTCTTTAGTTTCGGTAATCCACACAAACAATGAAACGGGAATAATAAACAACATCCCGCAACTCTCGGAAATTGTGAAAAATTATAATGCTTATTTTCACACAGATGCTGTGCAAGCATTTGGGAAAGAGCCTCTTAATGTGAAAAAATTAGGTATAGATTCCTTAACCGGAGCGGCACACAAACTTCACGGTCCAAAAGGAATAGGACTGGCATATATTAAAAACGGAACGCCAATGTCTTCACTTATTTACGGAGGTTCTCAAGAAAGAAATAGAAGAGCCGGGACGGAAAATGTTGCCGGAATTATTGGATTTGGTGAAGCTATTAAATTAGCTGTGGAAAATATGCAAGATAGCAAAGAACATACAGCTAAGCTCAGACAATATTTTATAAACGAATTAAACGTGTTAGATTCTTACGGGATTAAAATTAATAAAAGTAATTATAATTCACCTTATATATTAAGTGTAACATTTTTACCTGAGTTTTACAAAACAGATTCAGAAGCAATGTTGATGTATCTTGATATCAACGGAATAGCAGCATCAAGCGGAGCAGCGTGCTCGTCGGGAACAGTTAAACCGTCTCATGTAATAAAGGCAATGTACAACGATGATAGACTTGCCTCGGCAACAATACGATTTTCCTTCTCAATAGAAAATACTTTCAAAGAAATAGATTATGTAATGGAAATACTGCAAAATATGCTGAAAAACATTAAGAAATAGAATCAGCTCATGTAATCAATTAATTTTGAAAGTGTAGATTTCATTTCCTTTCTATTTACAATCATATCAACAAATCCTTTTTCAAGTAAAAACTCGGAACGTTGGAAACCCTTGGGTAAGTCTTTTCCAATAGTCTGCTTAATAACTCTGGGTCCGGCAAAACCAATCAAAGCATCAGGTTCGGCAATATTAATATCGCCAAGCATGGCAAAACTTGCGGTTGTTCCGCCGGTTGTCGGATCAGTTAATATGGAAATGTAAGGAAGATTAGCTTCCGAAAGTCTGGCAAGTCTTGAACTTGTTTTTGCGAGTTGCATAAGTGAAAGAGCACCTTCCATCATTCTTGCTCCGCCACTTTGAGAAATAATAATTAATGGTATTTTATTTTCAAAAGCTTTATCGGCCACACGGGCAATTTTTTCTCCCACAACAGAGCCCATACTTCCGCCTATAAACTTAAAATCCATAGCAGCTATAGCAACTTTTTTACCATCAATTTTACCAATTCCTGTCTTTACCGCATCGTTAAGTCCGGTTTTCTTAATTGTTGCTTTCAATCTTTCATCGTAATTCTTAGTATCAACAAAGCCCAATGGATTCGCCGATCTCATCTTTTTGTCTATTTCCTTAAACGAACCTTCATCCAATAAGATTTTAATATATTCATTACTTCCGATTCTAAAATGATAATTGCATTTCAGGCAAACCCAGGAATTAACTTCCAATTGCTTAACATGTAACAGTTCGCTGCAATTATTACATTTTATCCATTGCCCGTCGGGTAGACTTTTCTTTTTAGATTCCGGAGATATTTTCTTTTTAGATCTATTTAACCAGCCCATCAATTATCACCTTTTAAAATATTAACAAATAAAGTAATTGTTTCTACAGGATTTTCAGGATCATTCGAAAATATTGTTACAGTCCTCGAGATTTTCCCTTCCCTTTTTGCGGTATCAAACGAAATACTCAATTCACCAACTTGACCGGGTTTAAGTTTTTTACTGCTCATCAAAGCAGCCGTACATCCACAGCTTGAATTCACATCATTTATTACCAATAGCTTTTTGCCTGTATTTTTAACTTTCACATTTAATTTAAGGACTTCACCTTCTTTTGCGTTCCCAAAATTAAAACGGTTTGTCGAAAGATCGATATGCGGTGCGTCCAGCAACATTTTCCTATCTTCAATAACATTCGCAGTAAATGAAAATCTAAGCTCCCTTTGATATTTATCATTAGTGTAAACATAGATATGTTTGCGCTGTTTGCCGTGTCTGCTGCCGGTATTAAAAGTAGCTTTTATAGTAGCTGAATCTCCCGGTAATAGTTCATTTTTTGTAGGTTGTGCAACAGTGCATCCGCAAGAAGATGTTACACCATCAATTTTTAATGTGTCGTCACCGGTGTTATAAATTACAAAATTATGACTAACAAATCGATGCTGCAGAACCTTTCCGAAATCAAAATTAGATTTTTTTGCTGATATCTTTGGTCCTATTGTTTGAGCAAAAACCGAGTAGGATAGTAAAATCAGAAATGTTAGTATTGTAAGCTTTTTCATTTTTTAGTTCTCGGTATAAAATTTTTCAAATAATTGGGTTCCATATAATCGAAATTAAAAGTTAACAAATCTTTTCCAAAAATATAAGCCCACCTTGCCACAAATTTTGCAGAAGGTGAATCTGAAGAAAAATCACTCTTAATATTTTTGAAATTTCCATAAACCAAATCTTTATCTTCGATATAGTTTGGAAGTTCTTCCTTTTTTATTACTTTTAATTCGGATAATGTTTTTATTCCGTCTACCGACTTTATGAATTTGGAAAAATAAATTTCACTTGTATTAACAATATTCGATATAACGAAAGAAGTCCCGACCCTCAGATAATTTGATATTTCATATGCTAGAGCATCAAACGTTGGGACCGGTACAATTTGTAAGTCGGCACCAAAAGCAATACCTTTTGCCGCACTCATACCAATTCTTAGTCCGGTAAAAGAACCGGGTCCTGTTGAAACAGCAATCGTATTTAAATCATTAGTTTTCAGATTAATCATGCCCAAAGTATAATTCACCATATCCATTAATTTTTCCGAATGAATATTTTTTTGTTTAATATTCGCCTCAGCAAAATTATTTTTACTAAGCATTACGGCAACACTGCAAAGTTCTCCCGATGTTTCTATTGCAAGAAGTGGAAGCATTAATTAAAAATTCCTAATCACTATTTTTTCTAAAATAAATTTTCAAGATGGCAATTTGTTTATTATAATTTCTCTAGATTTTTCATCTACAAAGTTAATATTTATTTCATATCTATCAGCAGGTAAAATATCTTTCAGCTTATCCGCCCATTCTATAAAAAGTATTGCTTCACTATCATTCAGATAATCTTCAAAACCAATATCCAGAAGCTCTTCCATATTTCTAAGTCTATAAAAATCAAAATGATAAACCTTTTTATCTCCGGAGTATTCATTTACGATAGCAAACGTAGGGCTTTGAACAGCTGTAATATTAAAATTCATGCATACACCTTTCACAAAAAATGTTTTACCTGAACCCAAATTCCCGTTTAAGGCAATAATATCACCAGGTTTAATAACCTCACTAAATTGAGAAGCAACAGATTTAGTATCTTCCTCCGATTGAGTAATAATTATAAATGGGAAATTCATCTATGCTTTACTCTGCATTGTAATAACGGGTAGAATCATTTCTTCCATCGATATCCCGCCATGCTGGAAAGTATCTTTATAATGGCTCAAATATTTATGATAATCCGTAGGATATACAAAATAATAATCTTCCTTCGCAATAATATAATTTATAGTTACGCCTCTTTCGGGTAGTTTATATTTATTAGGTTGACGAATATAAATAGCATGTTTATCATCAACTTTTAAGTTTCTACCGAATTTAAATCTTAAATTTTTAGATGCTTCCCTATCGCCAAGTACTTTTGCACCTCGCAGCACGCGAATACTTCCGTGATCGGTAGTAATAATAATTTTTGCATTTTTCATTGCAGCTATTTTTTTAAATGTGCCCAACAGTGATGAATGTTTAAACCAACTATCAGTTAAAGATCTGTATGCAGATTCATCAGGAGCAATTTCTTTTAATATATCTGAATCCGATCTGCCGTGAACCAACATATCAAGGAAATTAACTACAACTGCCATAAAGTGAGTCTTTTTATGTGAAACCACGTTTTTCTCAAAAGATCGTCCAACTTCAGGGTCAATAATTTTCATGTACTTTAATTCAGTACCAAGTTTAATGTTTTCTCTATCCAGCAATTTTTGAAGTAATTGTTTTTCATGTTTATTTTGGCTCCTTTCATCATCATTTTTCCCTCGCCAAAGTTCAGGATATTTTTTTTCTATCTCTGAAGGAAATAACCCGCTGAATAATGAATTACGGGAATATGGTGTTGCTGTTGGAAGTATTGAATAATAATAATCTTTTTCTATATTAAATAGGTTAATTAAACTCTTTTCCATTCGCAGCCATTGATCAAGTCTTAAACAATCCAATACAAAAAAGAAAACCGGTCCGTCTGAATTTTGAATATGTTCGAATACGTATTTCTCCATAATCTCAGGTGAAAGTGTTGGAATATTTGGGTCTCCAACATTATCTAACCAATGGATATAATTCCTTTCGACAAATTTTGAAAATTCTTGGTTCGCCTCTTTTTTCTGTTGAGTTAATGTTTCCCTTAAACCAATTTCCGAATGAACATCAAGTTCTAAATCCCAATTTACAAGCCTAATATAAATGTCTATCCAGTCGTTGAAATCTAAGTTATCAAGCAGCTGCCGGGAAATAACATTAAAATCCGACAAGTAATCTTTAGCAACATATTCACCTGAAATCTTTTTACTATCGAGCAGCTTTTTACATACAAGAAGAATTTGAGACGGGACCACAGGTTTTATTAAGTAATCAGCAATCTTCCCGCCAATAGCATCGTTCATTAAAGTTTCTTCTTCACTTTTTGTTACCATTACAACCGGAACATTAGTATCAATATTTTTAATTTGGGAAAGAGTCTCCAATCCGCCCATACCAGGCATCATTTCGTCTAGAAATATTAAATCGTAACTTGATTCTTTTAACTTGGAAATTGCATCGCTGCCGTTTGTAACGGTATCAACTTCATAGCCTTTTTCCGTTAAAAAAATAATATGGGAACGTAACAATTCTATTTCGTCGTCAATCCATAATAACTTTCGTTTCATAACATTAACCTATTTATTGAATACTAATGTGAACATCAAGTCCGGCTTCATTTGTCGTTGTAGGCGGAATTCGTGAAGCGCCTTCCGGCACTACAGATGTTCTTTTATAAAATAGTGATAAAGTAACTTTAGAACTCATCACATATTTGATTCTTGGTTCTATGGAAGTACGTGTAGTACCATCCTGCGGTGTTCCGCCTTCTTTATAATTATCCATTTCATATACAACTACCGAATTTCTGCTGCTCGTATAAGAGAAAGAAATTTCAACATCATTTTTAAGCGAGAGTCCGAATAGAGGAATATTAAAACCTGACTTTGAAAAACTGGCAGTTATATTGATATCGCGTGAAAGTGTTTCATTGATATTTCTTGTTGAGACTCCCAAATCAAAGGAAGATTTAGCAGAGTATTTAACCGAACCGGTCAAATTCCCGTCCAATAATTTTTTGAACGAGACATTCATTCCAACCAGCGGAGAAAATCCATAAGTGATTCTCTGCGTTTGAATTTGTTTCCTGCCATCAGGATCAATTTTCCAGCCTTCGGTATACCCTGAAGAATAAGCATGACTCAATGATATACTTTGAGCAAAACCTTTTAGAAAAGATATTTTTTCCAAACCTCTCCAGTTAATTCTCCAATTGGGACGGGGCACAAACTTAGCAATCGAGGAAAGGAGAGGTAATTTTGAAAATAGCGGTAAACTTTCAAATCCCTGGACAAACGCCGAGGCTAAATCTTTATTCTGGTCCTGATCATATATTTCATGCACTTTAGAAATGCCGGCTTTTGAAATAAAGAGAGGAAAATATAAAAATGTCTTATTTATATTTCCGGTTGAAGTAATATCATCAATAATTATATTGCTATTTTCATCCGTATGCAATCTTGTGGTTTTATTTATTCCCCATCCGAGTTTCCAATTAATATCAATAGAAGCTCCTTCCCAAAGAGGCCTTGACGTTTTCAGATCCATATTATTTTTCTGCGAAAAATTATCGGAAAGATTACCGTTCGGCGCTCTTTTCCCAACATCGTAAGAAAAACCAAGCATAAAGAGTCTGCTCGGACCGTTATTCTCATTCTGATTAACTCCCCAAAAATTGGTAAACCCTGTACCTTTAGCTGACAAACCGGAACCCGATTTGGAATTACTTTGTGAAAAGTTAATATTTATTTGTTCATAGTCAAACAATAACCACTTTGCTCCCAGTTTTAACCAATTTAATGCTTGACCAAATAGAGGAGGTTTATTAGCTAATTCAATACTATCTTGCTTTGCTTCTTCCGTTTCGGCATTGAGTGACTTAACTTTGTGCGGCTCTTCTTTTTCATTTTTCTTTTTCTTATTTAATTCTTTGTCAACATTTTTGGATTCGGTTTCCCTTCTATTTCTTCTCCCTCTACCGGAGCGATTATTTCTAGAAAAGGAGGATGCTTTAACATTATTTTTCTTTTCTTCTTTAAAAAGAGGAGCCATTAAAGATTTAAGTTTCAGAGTTAATCCGGTATTCAATCTATTCGAGAAACCGGCGCTTCTTCCTAATTCTTCTTGAGTAAAATTATTTTGCCAAGTATAGTTAACACTATAACTCGCATTAAGTGTAAAATATTTATTCAGATCCCAAAGGGTTGGCAATTGCGGACGGGTTCTAATATCAAACGACTGTGTATATCTATAATCCTTACCGAATAATTGTCCGTTAAATATATCGTGCCATATATCTTTATCTCTTCTTTCAATTCCATTTAAAGTTAAAAGATATGCATACGAAGAAGCAACATTTACATTATAGTTAAAAGTTAAATTGAAAAAACCTCCTTCCGTAAGTTTCCAATTAAAACTAAAATTTCTTTTTGCCGTAAAATCTCTTTGGACTTGCAACTTTGAGTTTTCCGCTCTATTTAAATTTGCCGATCTCTTTCTGCTTGCCGAAAATCCCGTATTAAACGATTGAGGAGTAAAATAAACTTTAACATTTCTATAGTTTTTAAATAACTGAAAAAATTCGCCAATAATCGGAATATTTGCAGGATAAAAGAAATTATCTTTACTAAAATTTAAAGAATATTTGGAGCTTGCATTCCAAACCCATCTGGAAGCAAATACCGTAGAAGGACTTCTACTTCGTGACTTATTAAAATTGAACGAAAAGGACAATCCGTTTATTATATCACGGATATACCATTTTTTAGAAGGAAATTTAAATTTAATTGATGGTATAGCCCAAGTATCGGAAACATTTAAGGTTTGAGCTTGGGATCTTAAGTTACTTGCTTCAGTTTCTGCAACTTTTTGTGAAGCACCTTCGGACACCCGTTTTTCAACAAGTTTTTTTGCTGCCTCTTCAACATTTACGTCAGTCCCAGGTAAATAAAGGGGTTTTGCAACAGACTCATTTCTAGAATAAGTAACTTTAAATGTACTTCCGCTTAAATTGAATGGTATTAACTTTAATACATCCAAGTTTACCGAAGCTCCCCAGTTTTTACTGTCTACACGTCTACCAAACCTTTCGTTCAGTTTATGAAAATAGGGATCTGTCTGACTCATATTAAAATTAGCAGATATTAAGTCAGCTAACTTCAATGATGCGTTAGCTCTATATGCCCAGCCTTTTGTATCATCCGCACCAAGAACTCGAAGTTCATTAATCCATAACTCTCCGGATACTGGTCCCGTATTTTCCTGAACAGGGTTTACAATACCGAAAGTAAAAAAGTTAATACGGGTCAGAGTAGGATTCCCTTTAATTCCATAAGAGTTACCCGGTTGATTCTTTACAGGTGTCCGGAATAACTGGGTTTCATCGGTTCTAAGTTGTTTAATAGCTGTTAACTCAGAGAACGGAATATCTATTTCGTTCCATCCGGGTTTAACCGGCTGCCTATACTCATAAAAATTTGCAGTATCCGAACCGAATCTGAAATAAACCTCTGCCCCATAATCACTCGGGTTATTAAAGTAAGAAATCGAACCAAGCTTATCATCCAAGTTACCATGAACAAATAACTTCATTTCTCTATAATTGAATACATCCAGAGGTCTGAAAAGATATTTAACTATTTCCCTATTATCTCCGTCCTGCAAATCGTTTACAGTTAATAATAAAGACTGTTCATTTTTAAATACATTTTGATCAGGCTTACTTCTATCCCGTTCCCTTGTTAAACCCGGTGGTGAAGTATATTCAGGATTATCTTCAATGTTAATTGTAGAAACAACTAATGTAGTATCCTTTTCATCAACCTTGCCAGGTACCAAAACTTTTTGCCACTGATTACCCACTAAATTCAATTCAGCAAATCTCAAATGAACAGGTTTATTTACTCCTGATACCCAAAACCTAACTGATTCAATTACAGTAAAACTTGGATTTCCGATTGAATCCGTTGCTTCACGGAGAGGAATTCTGAACTGATACCATCCTTTATTAGCACCGCTACCGCTAATGAAAGGATTAGTAGCTTCGTTTGTATCAATAGGAATTTCATAGCGGAAAAAACTATTTACTCTATCAAGGGTGAAATTTCTATTAAGATCTTCCGTATCAGGTATTTTTCCATTACCCGTTATTAATTTTGCATTTCCCTCAGTTCCGTTAATTAAATCGTAAACAAATGAACCGGGAGCGAAAGCAAAGTCATCCTTATTCGGGTCATTCTCTGTTGAACCAAATTTACTTTTTTCCTGAGCATCAAATAACCCATCAAGTCCGGTATCTTCACCATCATCAACCAAATCATTTTGGTTTTTATCTTCCGTATCTAAAATATTATTCGGAATTACATCTTCACTAATCTGACCAAGATCAATATTAAGTTTTGCTCCTTCAGGTGCATCTACAACACGCACCCAAAATTCAATAAACTTAATATTTTCTTCAACTAGATTACTTGCTGTTGAGGACAGCCCTTTCATTATGCCACCCCAATCCTCGCTGGGGACTGATAAATTAGGGTCATGATTATAAAACCCTGGTTTAGAGGGATCAAATACATAGTCAAGCACAGTAACTTGTTGGTCCTCACGTGCAACTTTTTTTCTATCGCCCCAGATATCTTTTACGTTAACATTTGAAGGAAGCACGTTGTACCAAAAACTTTTTCCTTTAAACCTCATTTGATCCGTTAGCGGTCTATTTCCAATAACCGGTAATCCGACCGGAACGCTCAAATCCCTCCAACCAATGTAGGAAATACCAATCGGTATTATTCTTTTTGCTCCTTCAAAATCATCAATATAAGCTATGCTTTTTGATTGGTCGCTGGAAATTGTACTTTTCTTTGTATTTGGATCAGGATTCATATACGCAAATTCACCGCTTAGATTTAGTGAAGACATTTCCTTTGTTGAAAATAAATAATCAATTCCTTTTGTAATAAACGGAAGATCTACTCCGGTTTTAAAATCAACACCAAAAATTGAATTATTAAGCGGTTCTTCTCCTATTCTAACTTTATCACTCAATGTTTTCTGGTTCAAATTAAGAAATGAAAAACCAAGCTTAGTCCTTTTACTAAAATCATACAAACCTCTTGCTCCAACTAATGTTTTAGATGCTAATTGAAATAAATCATTTTTCTCATAAGATATTTTCAAGTTTGCACCTGGAACAAGAGCTGCCTCATTTCTTATTATAACTTGTCCAATATTATAATCGACAGCATAATCAGATCCTGCTTTTAATTCCCGTCCGTTTAATGTAACTCGTACCGAATTTTCAACAGCACTAAAACCGATATTATAAACCGAAGATGATAGAGCAGAATACTCCCCTTTCAGAACAAATCTATCGTGAACATTATCCTGTTTTGCAAATGTTACAGTTGTATCATAAACCGATTGATACGCTAGGCTTTTGTCACTCAACGGAAATTCTTTTCCAAACGGTTCTATTACAGGGAAAATAATTTCGCCCGATTTTGGAAGTATGGTACGCCCGGGGTCCCAGTCAAAAGCACCATCGGGTCCCCCTGTACCACTTTCATCTCTAGTATCCAATTTAAAAGCCTGTAATAAATTTACCCCACCAACGTTATTAACAGGTTCTTGACCAGGAGGATTATATTCAACATCAAGTTTGAAACCTTCCTTCTTAATATCTCTTCCGCCAATCGGATATATATTCTTTAATTGCAGACGCCAAGCTTCTGTGAATGTACCTCCAGGTTGTAATTGCGGAGGCTTAATTAATTTTAATACAATTGTTGCAGATGTATCGGCTCCTGTTTCCTTTAGGAACTCACCATAGTAATTATCAACACCTCCCGGAGGACCTTCTACTCTATAAGCTACCGCCACAGCTTCATTATCTTGAATTTGTGTTTTAAAGGTTATAACGCCTACATAAGGATTATACTCATAATCAACATCCTGTGTTAAGAGGACAAATCTTGAGCCAATGACAGATTGACCCGGAATTGGATTTTGCGCACTTGAGCGCCAATTATCAGAATATGGATTCGGCTGTGTTGTATCAACTCCTACTCTTGGATCCAAGTTAATAAATGCGTTTCCCCTTCTCTCTTTTTGCGGATCAATATGAGCCGTCGTGGTTTTCCAAACCTCAATTTCTTTTATACGAAAAGTGGGATCAATATCGGGAACAGTTGGTCCGTAATAACGATTAAATAAATTTAAATTCGGTGCAGTTGATGCATAAGCTGTATCTACGAAAAAATGGTTTTGTGAGTATTCATAAGCATGAACCGTAAACTCGCTTTTTTGTGAACCCCCAGTAACGGAAACTTCCTGAACTTCACTTTTTTTCTGTGAAGCGATTGTAGTTAGTGTAAAAGGACCCATCTGAAATTTTGCTTTTATTCCGAACAAAGCATCACTTCCACCGACCAACGGCGAGGTTTGTAAAGATACATTTCCGGCTTCTATGCTTTGTATTATCTCATCTTCATAACCGGTATACTTAAGTTTAAGTTGATTCTTATATTCAAAAGTTCTTTCGGTATTCCAATCGGCAGATATTTTTAACTTATCTCCAATTGTTCCATTAACATTAATTTGAACCTGCTGCTTAAAATCAGGTTCGTTTCTCGTATTACCTAATAAAGAAGCCGTTACACCTTCGGTAGTTTCATTTCGCCAAGCTCCGTGAATATCTACTGCACCATTGATTCTTAAACTAATCCCCGGTTTACCGAAAATACTTAAAAATGACAAACTTGGTAAAGGAATATCTATATTTGTTATATCGGTTATCAGCTGACCTAAATCATTTTTATTTTCTTTTAACTCATATTTATATGCCAACTTTTCCCAAACACTTTTATTAACATTTTGCATCTTCAATTTAATATACTCGTCAATAGGTATCTTAAGGGCATTACGTATTTCCTGTTTCCCTATATATTCTTTAATAAGAACAAACCGACCTGTTGAATCCAGTTGAATTTGCCTACGGAAAAATTGGTGTGAAGGATAAGTGAAAAGGCTGTACTTTCTTTCCGGATTAACTGGGATATAATTACGATCTTTAAGTCTGAAAGTAAAATTCTTAATTCTTGCCAAAGAATCTATAGCCATGGAATCCCTGGCTGTCATAATGTGTGCAGTGGAATCCGTACTAAGTGAATCGGATTTTTTAGTAAAAACCGAATCATTATGTTTCTTTTGTTTGTTAGAATCGGAAACGGATGGATTATCCTTAACCTTTATATCGCTACGTAAGGTTAAGAAATCTATATTACCTACAGCGGATAAGTTACTATACAGTTCACCTTCTTCTTTTTTCTGTTGAAAGAAAAAAGAAAAAATAAAAAGCATAAAAAATAAAGGGAATAATACATTTTTCAATTCCCTTAAGTTAGAATATCTTTTCAAATTAAAGATGTTGCAACCCTGATAATGTAATACAAATTATCGTATAAAAATTCCTATAAGACCTCCCCATTTTTTTGAACACGAAAATTATTCATTTATAATATTATATTCAATGCATTTAAGGATAGTTCGGAATAATTGACCTATTTTCTAAACTCAAAATAATTTTATCTTATATCTGCTATTCAGTCCCAAAATAATTTAATTCGCGAAACCTTTATATAACATCATTCAAACTTGTCTCAATACTGAGTATATCTTTTATTTCGTTCTTACTAACTATTACTGCACTTAATTTATTTTTAGCATATGCGCCTGTATCAATGTAAGCTGCACTAGCACCTTTGTCTACATAAACATCTTTATGTTTTGTATGCCCTACAATTTGAAGTTTCCCTATATTTAATAAAGGGTCCCGGTTCCACATTACTCCATAATCATCATAATAATCATTTTCTATAAAAGGTTTTAATACATCTAAATTCTCTCTAAAATCTTTGGGTAATTTCCGCTTATAATATAGTGAAACTCCTGCATGAGATATAAAACAATCTTCTAAATTAAGAAATAAGGGCGCTTCTTTAATTTTGTCAATATGCATAAAGAGTTCTTGTTCATGTTTTTCATAAGATTTTAGAGTTGCTTCATTGCCGTTATATGACCAAGACTGCCCAAAAATAGTTGATGGTTTTTTAAAAAAATGATAGAACATCAAATCGTGGTTACCGGCAGTAAAAGTTATTTCTTCAGTAAGAATAAAATTCATTACTTCAAAGCTGTGTTTCCCTCTATCTATTAAATCGCCTACCGAATAAATAGGAATATTATTATACTTTTGTTTTACCTGTTCAACCAAGTTAACCAAAGTATAGAAGCAACCGTGTATATCACCAATAACAGCTATCATAATTTAAATGTGATAAACCTCTTTTGCATATTTGGTTAATTCGTCTCTAAACTTAGGGTGTGCAATATTTATCAATGCTTTTGCTCTCTCTTGAATGGTTTTACCAAATAGTTGAGCAACACCATATTCGGTAACTACATAATGAACATCCCCTCTTGAGGTTACAACTCCGGCACCTTGTTTTAATGTAGGAACAATTCTGGAAGTTTTAAAATCTTTTGTGGTTGAAGGTAAAGCTATAATTGGTTTTCCACCTTCGGAATGTGCAGCCCCGCGGATAAAATCAACTTGTCCGCCAATACCGCTGTATAATTTCGTCCCTATGGAATCAGCGCAAACTTGCCCTGTTAAATCAATTTCAATTGCAGAGTTAATTGCAACCATCTTTTTATTTTTAGCAATTATAAAAGGATCGTTAACATATTCCTGAGGATGAAATTCAAACACTGGATTATTATCGATAAAATCATACGATTTTCTGGTGCCTAAAACAAAACCAGCAATTATTTTTCCTGGATGTAAAGTTTTTTCTTCTCCATTTACTATGCCTTCCTGAACTAATTCCACAATTCCGTCAGAAAACATTTCCGTATGAATACCCAAATCTTTTTTAAACCTAAGATATTTCATTACAGAATCGGGAATTGCGCCAATTCCCAACTGAAGTGTAGAACCATCTTCAATCATCTCGGCAACAAATTGCCCGATTTTATCATAAACTGAAAGTACTTCTGCCGAAGCATTAGGGTCAACTTGCGGAAGTTCCATCAAAGGTTCATCGTGCTCAACTATATAATCAATTTTATTAATATGAATAAAACTATTTCCTAAGCTACGGGGCATTTCTTTATTAATTTGAGCAATAATTATTTTAGCTTTATCTGCAGGAGTTTTAATATTCCCTACATCAATGCCAAAACTGCAGAATCCGTGTTCGTCAGGCGGCGACACATTTATAAAAGCTATATCTGCATCTAAAATTCCTCTCTTGAACAATAAAGTAACATCGGATAAGAATATCGGGATGAATTCTGCTCTTCCGTCATTTATTGCATGTCTTGTATTCTTGCCTATAAAAAAAGCTTTATGCTTAAAATGTTTTTCCATACCCGGTTTAGTATACGGAAGATCGCCAACAATTAAGATGTGATAAATTTGCACACCTATTAAATCTTCTTTCTTACGAACTAAAGCACGAATAAGTTCCATTGGAGCAGCTCCACCCGGTTGGACTACAATTTTATCGCCGGATTTAATAACGCTAACAGCTTCATCGGCAGTACATACTTTGGAGTTATAATTCCTAAGCCAAATAGCTTCTCCAGGTTTTCCAATTTTTATATCATCTATTGTCATAATTTTAATTTTTATTCTTAATTAGTTGAAAAAAAATGCAACCTTCTAAATTCAATATTATAAGTGTCAGCAATAATTTCATTTGTACAAGAACCATTATGTGTACAGACTCCATTTGCAAGCCCTGTATCTCCTATTAACGCATTAACAATTCCATTATCGGCAATATTTAGAATATATTCAATGGATGAATTTGTCAGGCCAAAACTTGCGGTCCTGGAAACAAGCGCCGGCAAATTGGGCACACAATAATGGATTACTCCATGTTTAACATAAACAGGATCGGATATAGTTGTTGGATAACTGGTTTCTACACATCCACCCTGATCAATTGAAACATCAACTATAACCGCACCTTTTTTCATTGTTTTAACCATAGCTTCAGTTACTAAATGCGGCGATTTTTCACCTTTAATCTGTACCGCTCCGATAAATAAATCCGCAAATTTCACACCTCTTGCTATGGTATATGGATTAGCGGCTACGGTTGTTATATTTTTTGATATTGTACTTTCTATCCTTCTTAATCTTCGAATATCTTTGTCTAAAACAATTACTTGAGCACCCCGTCCGAAAGCGCTTTTTGCGGCATTAAGTCCAACTATTCCGGCGCCAAGAATAACAACTGCAGCCGGTGAAACACCGGAAATTCCGCCAAGCAATATTCCACGACCACCGGGGAAATCGCTTCCAAGAAAACGTTCTCCCTCTTGAATAGCTAATTGTCCTGCTATTTCACTTACAGTCTGTAATACCGGCATTTGATCATTCTTCTCAATTAACTCATAACTTACAGCTGTAACTTTCTTTTCAATAAGTTTTTCAATTATTTTTCGCTGCCCAACTGCCAAATGAAGAAAAGAAAACAGGGTCTGATTTTCTTGTAAATAATCAGCCTCTGTTAAACTTAAAGGAGCTACTTTTGCAATTAGTTCCGCTCTCTGGAACGCTTCTTCTGCAGTATAAACCACATTGGCACCGACTTTTCTATATTCTTCGTCGGTAAAATTACTGCCAAGCCCTGCACCGCTTTGAATAAAAACACTATGCCCAGCTCGTATCAGAGCATCAACTCCAGCAGGAGCTAAAGCAACTCTCTTCTCCTCAAAAAGTATTTCTGTTGGTATACCTATTCTCACTTAACGACCTTTTCTTATATTAAAAATAATGTAATTTTTGCCCTAATAAAAGCATAAATTTAATCCGGTTTAACATAGAAAATTAAATAATAAGTCTTACACCACCTAATTCCTCAACACGGTATGGGAAATGATCACCCGGTGAACCGATAAACATAAAGTTTATTGGAATTTTCCATTTATCCGAAAGTTTTTTTACTAACTCGGGTCCGAATTTATCTTTTATTTCTACAAATTCTATTTCTATTTCAGGATATTCCCTATTTAATACATCCAAATCTGTTTTAAAATGATCTGGTACTTTTTGATTATTTTCTAAGACCGTTACTATTTTTAATCTGTTAGTTTGTTCATTACTGCGTATATAAAGCATGACTTTATTTAATATTGAAACATCATCTCCTTTAGTAAAAAATACAAATTCTTGAGAATTGATCTTTTCAATCTGTTTTTTAATTTTTTTATTAACATCTCCAACAAACTTTTGTATTGGTTCAAACATATACTTAATAAAAGACAGTAGAAATTTAAGTATAACCGTTCTTTTAAGCATAATTATTACTAAAAGCATAGTTGGAATAAAATATTCAAAAAAGACGACTAAATAAGGGGGATTCATTACTGCATTACCAACTAAAGCGATAGTAACTGCTAAAATAGCTATTATTAAAGCAATCCAAGAGGCTTTTTCAGGTCTTGGTAATTTAGAACGCTTTATTTTTAATAGAACATTGCCAACAGCAAAAAGAATCATTACTGATAAAAACGATATTGTATATACACCGGCTAATGCGCCAAGGTGACCTTGAGTAATAAATAAAATAGAAATACTAAGCAGAAAGAACATTATAATAATTCGGTACGAACTTCCTCTGTTGTTTTTTTTCAATAAATACTGGGGCATTATTCTGTCCAAAGTCATCCTTTCAATCAGACCGGTTACGCCGACATAGGAAGTTAAAACAGCGCCGCTTAAAACCAAAGCTGCATCTACAGAAATAAGTACGGCAAGCCATTGACCGCCGGTTACATTTCCCATATATGAAAGCAAAGCTTCTTGGTGACCTTGTACATCCGGTATTTTTATAACCGCTAATGCAAGAAATGCCATAAGAGGATTAAAGACACTTACAACAATCCACATATTTCTTAAAGTTTTAGGAAAAACACCGGCAGCTTGTTCTTCTACGTAATTTGCCGAACTTTCAAAGCCCGAAATACCAAGCATCGATGCGGAGAATCCAAAGAATAGCGCAATCCAAATACCGCCTTGTACGGGCATATCATAGTTACTAAACAGGGTTCCCAAACCATGATTTGCAATAAAAAGAATAGCCACTATTGATAAAACAACCAGCGAAACCAAATGAGTGATAAATATTATTATAGCAAATTTTGATGATTCGGTAATTCCAAGAATAGTTAAACCCATAAAAAAAGCAAGCAGGACAAGAGTTGCTAAAACTACCGGAAACCCTTCCCATAAGCTGTTTACATAGTGCATTGCTTCGCTGGCAGAAATTACTGCTGTTGCCATATAAGAAAGTAACGTTAGCGCTGCAGCTAAAGAAGCCGTAGATTTACTTGTTGTATTAAGTAAAGCATTATAAGCGCCACCGTTTAATGGTAAAGCGCCAACTACTTCGCCATAGATTTTTCTAAAAAGGAATAGAACAAACGCCACTATTAAAAGCGAAACCCACGCATATTGTCCGGCATAAATAATTGCAAGAGCAGAAACGTACAAGCAGGAAGAACTAATATCGTTACCACAAATTGCTGTTGCCGGAAGTTCTTTAAGCTTTTTGACTACAATTTTATTCACTAAAAATTTCCTAATAATTTTAGATTAAAGTATAGAAATTTAATATTTTTTATTGAAGATGTAAACTAAACAGGTGTTATAGGCTTTTCACCATTCATTACACTAATAATGTTCCGGGCTGCAAGTTCAGCCATTTTATTTCTAGCATCAAAAGTAGCACTACCGATATGCGGTAGAAGTACAACATTTTGCAGATTTAATAAAGCTTTGTTCACTTTAGGCTCACCTTCATAAACATCAAATCCGGCAGCAAAAATCTTTTTCCCTTTTAACAATTTAATCAAATATTTCTCGTCAACTATTTCTCCCCGAGCAGTATTTATTAGGATTGCAGTACTTTTTAATAAATCTAAGTTTTCTTTATTTAAAAATTGGAAGGTACTATCGGTTAACGGTAGATGCAAAGATATTACATCGGATATCTTTAACAATTTTTTCAAGGACACTTTCTTAGCATTTGTCTCATTTTCAAATTCAATTTTTCTTGAACGGTTATAGTAAATTATTTTCATCCCGAAAGACTTAGCCCGCTTAGCAGTTTCTTGCCCTATTCTTCCCGCTCCAACAACTCCAAAAATTTTATTCTTTAACTCAATTCCTAGAAACAGTTTTGGTTTCCAACCTGTAAATTTCTGTTTTAACACAAAATTTTGTGCTGTACAAATGTGTCTGGCACAAGCTAACGTTAAACCTATTGCTATATCTGCTGTTGAGTCCGTTAATACATCAGGTGTATTTGTTACTATTATTCCCTTACTTTTCGCGTATTTAACGTCAATATTATTATAACCGACTGCATAATTGGCAATTACTTTGCACATGGGCAAAGAATCGATCACGGCTTTTGTAATTTTATCGCTAAGGAGAGGAATAATCGCATCGGCATTTTTTGCAAATTTAATTAGTTCGTCCTTTGTAATTGCTCTGTCTTTATTAAAAACAGAAACCTTAAATCCTGCTTTCCGCAATAACTCTTGAGCGTTATCAGGAATCTTTCGAGTAATAAATACCTTCACAAGTTTACCTTAAATTTATTAACTACCAAACAAAAGTTTAACAATATATAAAGCTCCTAAAATGCCTGCCGTATCCGCAATAAGTCCGGCAGCAAGTGCATGCCTTATCTTTTTAATATTAACAGCGCCAAAATAAACGGCTATTACATAAAAGGTAGTTTCCGTACTTCCGAAAAATGTAGAGACAAGAATACCTATAAACGAATCGGGACCATGAACTTTTATAATTTCCGCCATAATTCCTAAAGAACCACTTCCCGAAAGAGGTCTCATAATAGCCATTGGTAAAGCTTCGGCCGGCATTCCAATTAAATCCGTAAACGGTTTAAGTATCATAGTTAATAAATCCATTGCACCACCTGCACGAAATATGCCGATGGCAACCAGCATAGCTACCAAGTAAGGAATAATTCTAACGGCAATATCGAATCCTTCTTTTGCTCCGTCAACAAACTTCTCATAAATCTTCACGCCTTTAATAGCTCCATATCCAATGAAAATAAATATCAGCATCGGAATAGCTAAAATTGAAAATATTTGAATTATATTTTTAAACAATTCCGGAGTTACAAAACTAAATAATGCAGCAAAAACACCTGTCATACCGGTTGCGATTGCAATAGAGACGATAAGTAAAATTCCGAAAAAGATAAGAAACTTTTTAATATTTGTTTTAATTGATTGGAGTATGTTAATATTTTTAAGCGGAAACTTTTCTAAAATTTTTGCAGCTGTTATTCCCGTAATCGTAGCGCAAGAAGCGCCAAAAATTGAAGTACCGATAATTATCGCCGGATCGCTGCTTCCAGCAGCAGCTCTGACAGCTATTGCCGTAGCTGGTATTAATGTTAGCCCAGCTGTGTTAACCGTTAAAAAGGTACACATTGTATTAGAGGCTACCCCTTTATTGGGATTTATTTTTTCCAACTCTTCCATGGCTTTAATTCCAAACGGAGTAGCGGCATTTCCTAAGCCCAGCATATTAGCCGAAATATTCATTATCATTGCTCCCATAGCAGGATGATCTACAGGAACATCAGGAAATAAGAATTTTGTAACAGGTTTAAGGGCTCTGGCAATAATTTTAATCAATCCCGCTTCTTCCGCAACTTTCATAACTCCAAGCCACATTGCCATAATTCCAATTAATCCCAGAGCAATATTAACGGCAATTCCGGCATACTCTAAAGCAGAGTTAGTAACATCCTTCATTTTAACAAAACTTATCTTTTCTAATATTATAGCGGCTTTAAGCTTAGTTGATGAAATGATTTTATCAATTTTGATCTTTCCTAAAATATCATCTTTTTTACCCGAAACTTTAGCCATAGTTTTCCAAATTGAAGGAGACGAATCATTCACTTTAAAAAACAGACTTACACTATTTTTTTCTGGGTTTACGGAAATTTCAGCATCTTGATAAACATCCTTCTTATAATTAGTGTGGTAAAAAGCATTAAATGTATTTTGACTAATATGAAATGAGCCCGAATAAGTTTTTTGGGAGTCTGGAGAAAAAGGTTCGTTAAGTTCAAATTCTACACTTAAAGGATCGCCATTCCTAAACTTGTTTGAATTTTCATCAATAATATCCTGCGTTAATGCAACACCAATACCCAAAAATAATAATGCTAACCAAACATAATTTAACATAAGCCTTTCCGTAAAATTTAGGAACAGAACTAATTAGAAAAAAACTCCTCTAAATTATAAATTATTATGTTAAAACACATGCGAAAAAGCATTAAAGACAATAACTTGACAAAGTGTCTTTAATTTCCTAATTTAATTAAGATAAAAAACTCCAATTAGACCATTTATTAATTTATTTTTCTGAGGTTTTTAAAATGATTTATACTAAAACCGGTGAGTATGCAATTAGAGCAATTTTATTTTTAGCTAGACAACCAAAGGGAACTTTAATAATGTCTTCTGAAATTGCCGAGAAAGAAGAAATTCCATCTCACTATCTTGCTAAAATTTTGCAGAGAATGGCAAAATATGGATACGTTGATTCTTACAAAGGAAGGGGCGGCGGATTTAAAATTACAAAACTCGCTAATCAAAGTTCTATTCTCCAAATTGTAGAGAGAGTAGAGGGACCAGTTATTAATCTAAAATGTGTTACCGGATTAAAAGAATGCTCAGATGAGTTTCCTTGTCCGCTGCACGAAGAATGGAGTGAACTAAGAGATAGAATTTATAATCTTATTTCAAGCAGGTCCGTGCAGGAAGTAGCGGAAAAGTATGCCGAAACTTTGCGTGGCGGTAAATAATTTTTGGATTGGATGGGGTTTTATCCAATCCTACAAATTTTTTATTAAAGCTATAATCCTAAGAAGAAAAGTACGATTAAAGCACTAATACCAAAGCTACCCTAAAAATAAAAATATTTTATTTCTATAAAATACTTTTACTTTAATATTATTAATTTTTTTGTAATTGAAGTACTCTTAGATTTTAATTGATAAAAATAAACTCCGCTGGATAAATTATCCGAAGAAATATTAACGTTATGTATACCGGCTTTTAAATTTTCGTTTACTAAAGTCCCCACTTTTCGTCCCAATAGATCATACACTTTAATACTTACAAAGCTTTTAAGCGGCACACTAAAAATAATTTGTGAAAAACCATTAAAAGGATTGGGGTAATTTTGTTCTAAAAAGAATTCTTTAGGCAGCTTCATCAGTGATTCATCCAAACTGGTAAAAACATTATCATCAGCATCTCTCCATTGATATATACCAATAAGAGGTTCTCTAAAACCATTTCCCTTAGAATCTTTATAATCAAACCAAAAGTTAATATTTTTTCCCTTCGTAATTTGGGGAAACAAATAAGTGAAGTCAACGTTGTTAGTCGAAGTCATAGAAACATTGCTTATAGATACGTTCCCTTCTTCTGCATAATGTAAAGAAATAGAAGCAGGATCGATACCGACCGAATCAATAAATATTTTATGCACTTTATAAGAATTAGAAACAGTTTCAAAAACCGGATATGAAACAGCTCTTGATGCCGAGACTAACCCATAGCCTCTGTCATTATTGGGGCTTTCGGCATTCCCTGCTGTAACACGTAAAATATGCCTTGCTTGAACGTTGGTGATAAAAGGGTGTGCAGAAAAAAGCTGTCCTGCTATTCCGGCTGTAATTGGTGCCGAAAAGGAAGTTCCGTTTGCTCCGCTGTATCCGCCGGTGCTTGCAATAGCGCCATAAACATTTACTCCATCAGCTACAACATCCGGTTTAATGCGACCGTCGAAAGTCGGCCCCCTTGAGCTAAAAGAAGCTACTTGGTTTGATGTATTTACCGCGCCAATTGCAAGAGTATTAAATCCGTCTGCCGGTGCAATAATAAATTTCCACGAATTATTACCTTCATTTCCGGCTGAATTAATTGTTAAAATTCCCCGCTGAAAAGCTAACTCTGCTGCTTTTGTTACAATGGTTGTATTCCCATTCATATCTTCATAAGTATATGAAACTTGATTATTATCAAAAATATTATATCCTAAGGATGAAGTAGTAATGTCAACTCCTATAGAGTCCATCCATTCTAAAGCCGCTACGTAGTTATCCTCCTCAACATGAGTTTCACTTCTGTTGTCTTCCGTTTTAGCTAAAACGAAAGCAGCTCCGAATGAAGGGCCTATTATTTGCCCTTCGTCAAAACCTCCCGTAATAGAGAAAGTTCTTGTTCCATGCGCATCCTGATCGGATACATCATTTGATTGATTAGAAGTAACGGAATCGTGAAATACAAAATCATATTCGGCTATAACATCAGCATTTTTCAAAGCAGGATGAGTTCTCCATCTGAATCCATTATCCAGCATCCCAATTATAATTCCTTGACCGCTAAATCCTAAATCGTGAACTAAGGGAACGTCTGATAATTCATATTGTGCCAAGGATGGGCCATAATTGTGAGAATAATTTACTTTTTGAAATTGTTGTTTAGAAGAATTTTTGACTTTGTTAAAACTTCTCCTTTTCTTAAAATAAATTGACGTAACTTTTGTTACGTTTTTTACGAAATCTAATTCTCTAACATGATTTAGCTGTTCCCCGTTTAATACTGCAGATATGGCATTAAACCATTTTAAGCGGTTAATAATTTTAATTCCCAAATTGCTGATTTTTTTTTGATAACTTTCATTAACAGGAATGTCTTCAAAGGTTAAATAGTTTTCTCCCATTGTTTTCCTGCGCCGCTTAATTGATCTTGCGGATAAATGCTGCCCGGCAAGTTTGAAAGTTTCAGTATTTTTTTCAAGAAATTTAGTTGATTTAACACCTTTATTTTTAAAATAAATAAGATATTTATTTTGAGCAAAGCTGCTGCCTGCCATAACAAAAAATAAAATTGCCGTATAAATAAAAAATTTAATCAATATGTTTTTCCGATTTATTAAATAATGTTTTTGTAATTATGAAAAGCCATGTACTAGTTGGTATGAGCCGGAAGTCTATTTGAGAATTGATTTGTCGTCAAGCTGAATTTAATTCAGTTTCTATTTTTACACTTGAATCAAAGGATTGAGATTCCAAAACAAGATCGGAATGACAATAATCCCAGTTCTCAAACACGCTCCTGGTCAGTAATGTCCATACCAATTTAATTAAAGATCTATTTTATGATTTCTCAGTCTTCCCAATTATTAAAATAAAAAACAAAAGACAATAAAATCAATG
This sequence comes from uncultured bacterium, assembly GCA_965554225.1. Taxonomy (GTDB): domain Bacteria; phylum Bacteroidota; class Ignavibacteria; order Ignavibacteriales; family Melioribacteraceae; genus BMS3ABIN04. Next base: position 34,832 of record CBEVZC010000018.1, read on the forward strand.
CACTAATTTAGCTATTCTATTAAATCTGGTAGAGCCTAATAATTTAAAGATATTTGAGAAAGGTATATTAGGATTCCACGACCAATAGATCATCCAAGCTTCCCCTTCTACTTTTTCTCTTGGAACGAAGCCCCAAAATCTGCTATCAGCACTATCATCGCGGTTATCGCCCATCATAAAAAAGTAATCTTGAGGGACAGTATAAGTTTCAGCTATCTTTCCATCAATATATACTTTGTCTCCTCTTACGCTAACAACCTCCCGTTTATAGTTTCTATTAATTAAGGTTCTCCATTTTTCTATGTTTTGAGGAGTTAGCTTAACTACTTCTCCTTTTTTTGGTATTACTAACGGACCGTAATTATCTTTATTCCAACCGCTTCCTTTTGGAAACATTTGTGGATCGTGAAAGCCTTTAGGTACAATATAAGGATCTAAATATTGAATATGATATGGAATTAGCGCCTGTTTTCCATTAATGAAAACTACTTTATTAATAATTTGCAGAGTATCGCCCGGAGCAGCTATACATCTTTTAACATAATTAGAGAGGACTTTAGGTGTTATCTGGTCTCTATCGCCGGGATATTCAAAAACAACAATATCTCCTTTTTCAGGCTCTCTTATTGCCGGTAATTGGAAATACGGGAGCTTTACATTTGTGAAGGGAATACTTCTCGGAGAAGACGATCCGTAAATGAATTTGTTTACAAATAAAAAGTCCCCGACTAAAATAGTTTTTTCCATTGATCCCGTTGGTACGCGTGAAGTTTCAATAAAAAAAGTTTTTATAATTAATGCTGCAATTGCAGCAAAGAGTAAGTTCTTTAAGAATTCTAAGAATTTTTGAGTCGGTGTTTTAATAATATTTTTCTGTTTTTTATCATGTCTTTCTTCAGTCATTTTATCTTTTGGCACTTTTAAATTATCCTAAATTTATTTGTCAAAAATTTTTATTTATTTTTTGTTCTGGACTACTTATTAAATTCTTTTACATATTTAACAATGTTATAGTTTCCAAATTATTTAATCATCTATCTGTAAAACAGCTAAAAAGGCTTCCTGAGGAATTTCAACATTACCGACTTGTTTCATTCTTTTCTTACCCTCTTTCTGCTTTTCCAAAAGCTTTCTTTTTCTAGTAATATCTCCGCCATAGCATTTAGCCAGTACATTTTTCCTTAAAGCCTTAATATTTGTCCTTGAAATAATTTTGTTCCCGATTGCAGCTTGCACAGATATTTCAAACATTTGACGTGGAATCAGCTCCTTAAGTTTAGAACTTACCTTTCGACCCCAGTCATACGCTTTGCTCTTATGAACTATAATAGATAAAGCATCTACCGTTTCACCATTAAGTAAAATATCCAGCTTAACAAGCTCAGATATTTTATAACCTATGAACTCGTAATCAAATGAAGCATAACCGCGAGAGATTGATTTCAATTTATCATAGAAATCAAAAATAATTTCCGAAAGAGGAAATTCAAATTCCAAATCTGCTCTTGTAGGATCGAGATATGTAGTATTTTTGTATACACCTCTTTTATCCATACCTAATTTCATAATACTGCCAAGATATTCACTTGGAACAACTATTTGCGCTTTTACAAACGGTTCTTCAATATGATCAATATCTCCTACTTCAGGCATTTCAGCCGGGTTATCTACAATTACTTTATCACCATTTTTCCTGTAAACAACATACTCAACATTAGGTAAAGTAGTTACAATATTTTGATCATATTCTCTTTCAAGGCGTTCCTGAACAATCTCCATATGAAGCATACCAAGAAAACCGCAGCGAAATCCGAAGCCGAGAGCAGAGGAAGTTTCCGGTGTAAATACCAATGCAGAATCATTTAATTTTAATTTATCAATTGCATCTCTCAAATTTTCATAGTCTTCTGAATTTGATGGATACAGACCGCTATAAACCATCGGCTTAATTTCTTTATAACCGGGTAATGGTTTTTCCGCACCGTTTCTTAAATTTGTGACCGTATCGCCAACCCTAGTTTCATTTACATCCTTAATACCAGCAATAAGATAACCTACATCTCCGGATTTCAGCTCATTTGTTTTTATCCTACTTAAACCCAACACTCCAATCTCTTCTGCCAAATAAGTATTCGGGTTAGCAAAAAATTTTATCTGCTCTTTAGTTTTAATAACTCCGTTAAATACTCTTATATAAGCAATTGCTCCCCGGTAAGAGTCGAATACGGAATCAAATATTAAAGCTTGAAGAGGTTTGTCTTCGTACCCTTCGGGAGGCGGCACTTTATTTATTATTGCATCCAGAATTTCTTTGTATCCGATGCGTGCTTTAGCACTTGCTAAAAGAATTTCATCTTCATCACATCCCAGTAAATCAACGATCTGATTTTTAACGGTATCGACCATTGCGCTAGGTAAATCAATTTTGTTAATAATAGGTATTATTTCCAGCCCGGCGTCAATAGCAAGATACACGTTGCTTATTGTTTGTGCTTCTACTCCTTGAGCAGCATCAACAACTAAAAGCGCTCCTTCGCAAGCTGCAAGTGAGCGTGAAACTTCATAAGAAAAATCTACATGACCGGGAGTATCTATTAAGTTAAGATGATATTCCACACCATCAGCAGCATTATAGAGCATTTTTATTGCATGAGATTTAATTGTTATCCCTCTCTCGCGTTCCAACTCCATATCATCGAGCAACTGCGACTTTGCTTCCCTTTCCGTAATAGTTCCAGTCTTTTCTAGAAGCATATCCGCAATAGTAGACTTACCATGGTCAATATGAGCAATAATGCTGAAATTTCGAATGTTTTTCATAACTTAAAAATATATTAGCTTAGAAATATAAAGATAGCTGAAAGTAATATCAATTTTGTTAAAATCTTCTGCCAAACAAATCATGTAATTTTGATAGCACTTATCACTTGAACATTAAATTAAAGCAAGGAAAGTTTTAAGTATTTTGTGTAGTTTTATTTAGTATCATAATTGGTTTATAATATGAGTCCGGGAAAAAGCATCAGGATAATTGCATATTTATTTTTAATAAACTTATTTTTGGTAAAGAATGTAAGTTTTTCTCAAAGCTACGATACAAACGGATTTAGCCTCAAATGGAAATTGCAAACCGATTCAACTCTGCATACAATAACTATTTTAGATACGAATGCTTTTATTATCTCCGATTCAACAGGTCTTCTTACAAAAATAGATTTTTCCGGAGATTCACTCTGGCAAAATGATGCATTCGGGACACTATCCAATAATTTATCAGTGAGTAGGAACGGAATAATAGTTACCGCAACAAGTGAAGGCGATATAATTACTTTTGACGAAAATTCAGGCGATCAAATTCAATCTATCGGACTTGATGTACCAATTACAGCCGGACCGGTTCTTTATAGTTATAAAGGTAAGAAAAATCTTATAACTAATTCCGGGAACGGACA
>CBEVZC010000019.1:0-36557 GCA_965554225.1 uncultured bacterium
GTTTTGTTGTTTAGTTCGGCTGCAAAGGTTTGCTTAAATGTTTCTCTCAGTTCATTCTTAAAATTTACTCTGCTTTTGGAAAGGACAAATTTTGAATGGAGTTGTTTTACATTTACTTTCCGTTGTGAAAATGTTTGAGTAAAACAAAGAAATGCAAGTGGAATGAAAATGTATAATTTCATTATAGACCAAAATTATTGAATAATTGAAGCAAGAATATAATAATTGCCACAGACTAAATCATTTCCGGAATAATTTTAATGAGAAATAATTGACTAAACATTTTATCTTATTTAACTTTAATTTTGCATGATTCATTATAGAGATACCTTGGGAATTTATTTTATGAATATAAAGATTTTTGGACTGCTCACTTCAATTTATTTGGTAGTTTTGGTTTGTGGTAACCTTTTCGCACAGGAAGGGGAAGTATATACATATTATTCAGACGGTAACGGAAAGTCAAGGGAATTTTATGCACACGGTGTTCGTGAAGGGACTTCATATTGGTATTATCCTAACGGGAAGTTAAAAGCAGAAAAGAATTATACCGACGGTAAACTTGACGGTTGGCTGAGATATTATTTCGAATCGGGAATTATCAAAGAAGAACATCACATTTCCGCCGGCATACTTGATGGAATATCTAATTACTATTATAAAAACGGAGGGCTGCATGAGTCTCGCAACTATAGGAAAGGAATCCTGATCAGTAGAGACACAGTAGCTTATGATTCAACCTTTGTTTCGACTCTTTCATCTCAAAGCGTGGTTAAGAGAAAATCCGGTAATATTCACAATAATGATTATTTATGTAATACCGATATTTGCCCCGAACCAATCGGCGGATTAAAAGCAATTCAGCAAAAAATGGTTTATCCCGAACATGCCAAATTATATGGTTTGGAAGGAGATGTTTTAATTGCTGCTACAATTGATTCTAGTGGTAAAGTTTTAGAGGTTAAAGTTGCCAAGGGAATTGGGCTTGGCTGCGATGAGGCTGCAATTGAAGCTGTTCGAAATACACGTTTTATTCCGGGTCAAGTTAATGGTAAAACCGTAAAATCAAATGTATCGTTTAAGATAAGATTCAGATTAAAGAATAAACCATTAATTGCATCAGAGCTATCGCCTGTCCGCCAAAGGGAACAAGTCTTTTTTAATAGCATAAAATCTGGTTCTTCGGATTCGAATAAATCTAAGGTTATCAATTCCGTATCGGATTCAATAGGGGAAAATATTAAGGATACAACAAATCAAAGCTTTATAAATTGTGAAGTACAAAAATGTCCTCAACCCAAAGGCGGTATTTCCAAAATACTGGAAAACTTGAAATACCCGGTTACAGCAGAAAGGGTTGGAATACAAGGCGAAGTAATAGTGAAAGCAGTTGTTGATCAATATGGTTTTGTAATAGATACAAAAGTGATAAAAGGTTTGGGATACGGTTGTGATGAAGCTGCTGAAATAGCAGTATTAAAAACTAAGTTTGAACCCGGAGAAGAAAATGATGAGCCTGTAAGAACTTCCGTTAGGATAAAAGTTCCTTTTAAAATTATCAAAAAGAATAATGAGTAGATATGAGAAATAAATTTTATGCAATAATCGTTTTTTTAATTTTATTTACAGTAATGTATCCTCTGCAGGCGCAGTCTAAAAAAGCAAAGAAAAATTATGTTAAGATTGTAATTCCAAGATCGGATACTATTACAACAACCCTAAAAAGATATCGTTTGGCCGCCAACACATTACCTAATAGTAGAGTTACCATGAACGGTAAAAAATTAAAGGTTTACAGGAGCGGCGTTTTCGTTAGTTTGATGAAGCTGGATATTGGGAAAAATGTATTCGTGATCCGTTCTTATGGTCGGAAAGGGAAAAAAGTAACAAAGAGTTTTGTTATTATTAGAAAAGAGGTACAATTAAAAACAACTCCCGAAGATACTTTACGAATAGAAAAAGAAATGATGCTTCCCAATAAAGAAACATGGCTTGATGCCGGTGACATTTTGGAAGTAAGATTTAAGGGCACTCCAAATTGCAGCGCTTCTTTTATGAACGGAATTCCGATGGTAGAATTACCTCCGTCCGAGACGAACGGACTTGGCGGGATCTATACCGGCTCATATAAAGTTAAAGAAACGGATAATTTACGAAATCAGCCAATTGAATTTAAACTTCAAAACCAAGAAGGATATGTTGCGGAAATGGAATCGAAAGCAAAAGTATCTTTTTTGTCGCAAGAATTACCAAGAGTTGGCATTACGAAAGGGGAAAGACCTTATCTTAATTATGGATTGGGAAATGACAGACTTGGCGGAGCTAAGCTAAGTTTTTTGGAGCCGGGAATAAAATTAAAAATTAATGGTAAAGCTGGGAATCAATACAGAGTTATGTTAACAAATGATTTTGAAGCTTGGATCCCTGAAGATCAAGTTAAATTATTACCTGTTGGGACTCCAATTCCTAAAACGCTTACCGGCGCTTGGCATATTACGGGTGATAAAAAATATGATTATCTCAAGGTAAATTTAAATGAAAAAATTCCGTATTCCACAAGTCAGGAAATTGATCCCACAAGGATAATAATCAATTTATATGGAGCTGTATCAAACAGTAACTGGATTACTCAACATTTAAATTCAACGGAAATTAGAAATGTAAGTTATGAGCAAGTTAGTAAAAACTTATTCAGAATAGTTATTGAACCGGTTCATAAGCAAATTTGGGGATATGAAATTACTTACCAGGGAAATAACTTAGTTATCAGGATTAAACATCAGCCTAAAAGCTTAAGAATAAATAAATTGAAATTTGCCGTTGATGCTGGTCATGGCGGGCTTAATAAAGGCGCTCTCGGGGCAACCGGATTGTTAGAAAAGGATGTTACTTTGAAAATAGCAAAGGATTTAAAAAGAGTTTTAAAAGCAAAAGGAGCAAAAGTAATTCTTACAAGATCAGCTGATAAATATTCTTTAAATAGCGATAGATTAGAAACCGTGTTAAACTCAAATGCGGATATTTTAATCAGCATTCATGCAAACTCTGCCGGAATGTCTGCTAATCCGGTCCGTGCTGCCGGCACAAGCACGTATTACAAGCATATCTGTTTCCGACCGCTCTCGCAATTTATTTATAAAAGAATGTTAAAGTTAAAACTAAAACCTTTCGGGAATATCGGCGGTTTTAATTTTACACTTAACTCACCTACGGAAATTCCTAATGTTTTAGTTGAAACGGCATTTATCTCAAATCCCTCAGAAGAAATGAAGCTGATGAACAGTAGATTCAGAAAGGCGATTGCTCGCCAAATTGTCCGCGGTGTTGAAGATTTTCTGAAAAGCGTTAAGAAAAAGTCGCTTAATAATTAACTTAATGTATAATTCTGATTAGTGAAAAGACTGACATTTTTGCTAAAAGTGGTTGAACTAAAACTAAATAAAATGTAATTTTAGATTAATCTAAAATTAAAAAGATTGGAATTTTAGAATGATTGAAAGGGAAGTATTTAAACAGCTTTTATCTCAAAGGATGACAAAAAAAATTGTTATTCTTATCGGCGCGAGACAAGTTGGGAAAACTACATTGTTAAAAGCGCTTTATGATGAATTGTCAAAAGATTTTGACGCTCTCTTTTTGGATTTGGATATATTTTCTAATTATGAAAAGATTTCTTCTATTGAAAATTTAATAAATTACTTAAAATTGAATGGTTATAAATTAAATCAAAAAAATAAATTTTATCTTTTCCTTGATGAGTTTCAAAGATATGAAGATTTATCTGTGGTTATGAAGAATGTTTATGATAATTATTCGAATATTAAAATTTATGCTTCAGGCTCTTCATCTTTGTCAATAAAGTCTAATATACAAGAATCCTTAGCAGGCAGAAAAAGAATATTTTATATTTATCCGCTGAATTTTAAAGAATATTTACTATTCAAAAATGCATTAGATGAGATAAAGTTCCTCTCAAATTTAAAAACTATAAAAGGGAATGAATTAAATAAACTGGTTAATAATTTGCAGAGTTATTGGGAACAATTTTTAGTATTCGGCGGATATCCGGAAGTTGCTTTACAGAAAAATAATAAACATAGAATTGAAGTATTAGAAAGTATTTTTGATTTATATGTAAAAAAAGATTTAATAGAGTATTTGAATGTAAAAAAAATTCTTGATGCAAAAAAAATAATAGAATATTTAGCTGTAAATCACGGTAGAAAAATAAGATATGAAGAAATTGCGCAAATTAACTCTTTGAAATTCAGCGAGGTAAAAAGTTATATTGAGATATTAAAAGAAACATTTATTACATTTATTCTCAGACCCTTTTACTCAAATAAAAATAAGGAACTTGTTAAAATTCCCAAAATATACTTTGTTGATAATGGAGTTAGAAATTATTTTATAAATAATTTTAATAATATAAATTTGAGGAATGATAAAGGAATTCTTTTGGAGAGCGTTATCATATCGGAATTATTAAAGGGTGGGGCAAAGGAAAATCAGTTAAAATATTGGCAGGATAAAAATAAGCATGAAGTTGATTTAATAATAGATTATGTGCACAAGCAAATAGCTATGGAAATAAAATACAAGTTAAAATTAAAGCAAACCGATTTAGTTGGATTAAAAAAATTTAGTGAAAATTATCCTGAAGCGAAGAAATATCTTGTGAATTTAAATCGCCAAGAATTTAAAGACACAATAAATTATGTTTTACCATATAATGTGCAATCATACTCTTAACAGATATAAAATATTAGTCCATTACAAAATGTAATATTTTAACTAACCCACGAGTTTTGGTTTTTCGGAATAGACTCAAATATAATCCAAAAATTTATTTTAAGTTCTCAATATTTCCTTACGCCTGCTTTTGCTATTTAACTATTTTTCATCAATCTGAAATACAGGTTTAATATCTACCGGTAAATCCGTTAGTTTGGCAATTAGTATTTTCATCGACGGAGAAACAACGGCATATTTTGCAATCATTTCTTTTGCCGCTTTATAATTTCCGGTAGCCTGAATAGTTAAAATTTTATTAGCCAAATCTTTAACGGCAGGATATATTTTTTCAAAATTTACATGTACCTTTTGAGTTTTTTCATCAAATTCATATCCGCCTTTTTCCAACAGGTAATTATAAATAATTGCATTGTCGCCGCCGTGTGCTTCGGCAACTCCAAACCGTACTGATCTGAATATCCCGGCTAAGAAAGTTGACCAAATTTCTTTCTCAAACTTCTTGGGTAATACATTTTTCCCAATCATAAAAATATTATTATACATTCCTAAAATATCTGCCTTGCCTTCTTCAAGTGTGGAATATGTCTCCATTAATTCTTTCTTAACTTCGGTATGTCTTCCGTTAACTGTAATGAAGCCTGGACCAATACCGTGGGACATTTCGTGCATAAGTGTGTGAGTAAAAAAGCCTTCAAATGTAACATACTTAAGTTGAGCAGGGTCTAAAACTTTTTTTGCAATCGGCATTAACAATTTTTCGAATTTTGCTTCATGAATATTTTTCAGCATTACTTTCTTAGAACCTTTAGCTTTCCTTACGCGTTCATCGTTGGGAAGATTGAATGCTAACGTTTGAACTCCTGCGTTTGCATCGCCTGCGCAATAAACTTCTTGAACTACAACTATTGGGGACTCGGAACCTCTTTCGAAGTTTTTATACTTATCCGGAATGGGCAAATTCTTCTCCATATCATGAAGGTAGCTGGCAAACTTTTTAAGTTTTTGTGTTTCCAGCGGATCCACAATTGTTACAAAAGATTCGAATGATGCTTTATAATTAAAAAGTGCATCTTCATAAACTTCGTATGGACCAATAACCACCTCAATTTCATGATTCTTCAAATCCATCCATGCCATATCGCTTTTGTAATAATCATCAGATAAAAACGCATCAGCTCGTAATTCCAAATATTTTTTCAGCGACGGGTTGTCCGCATGCTCGGCTGCTTCGCGCAAGAGATTAGAAGCTTTTTCCAGCTTATCTTTATATTCACGCGAGTAAGGAACAGCAACCAAATTCCCGTTTTTTCTACTAATAACCGTTACCTCGGAGGTAAATACTTTTTCATCCTCCGGATGTTCTTTTATCCAATTTTCAAATTCTTTTTTTGTCATATCTTTGGGATAAAAATTCGCACCGAGCGGTTTAGGCGCATTACCGTAAAACGGCTTATCATGATCTAATCTGTCAAAAGGTCCGGCCATCATATTGAAATATTCTAAGGTCAGTTTATCAACTTCACTTTTAGAGCTTTCTAATTTCTTTTTGATTTCTAAATTTTTAGAATAGACCTGCTCAAGAAATAAGCTGTCCATTATTTTTGCAGCTTGATATAGTTTCTGAACAACAACTTTTTGTCTATCATTTAAAAGTTTTTCATCGTAACGAATTTTTGTCGGAGCAAATTGTGCAATTTTATGTTTTAGCATTTCAATTTCCTTGTTTTCGTTCTTACCTTTATTACTGTTGCATGAAGATAGCAGAAAAATTGCTAAGACAATAAAAAGAAACTTGGTGATTTTCATAAAGTATCCCAATTAGTTTAATATTTTTATTCATTATTTAATTGACGCATAAATATAAAAAATTTACAGTTAACTAGTGTGCATAATAATCTTCTTTGCTGTCCTAAATATTGCACATAAAGTCTCAATAAATTACCAAATTAGCTTAAAATCTCAAAAAAATAATGGCACATCAATTGAGTTACATAGGGTGAAAACAACATGAGGTGTATCATGAAAAAGCTAGTCATTTTATCAATATTATTCGCATTCATCTCCGTTACAAAGACTAATGCAGATTATTACGGCAATGAAGTGAACTTCAATTATTTCTATTCTACTCTTGCACCGTATGGTGAATGGATAGAAATTGATCAAGGTGTATTAGCTTGGCGTCCTACATTTGTTAATTATGATTGGCAGCCGTATACAATTGGTCGATGGTCTTGGACGAGAGACGGGTGGTATTGGGAATCATACGAATCTTTCGGCTGGGCGACTTATCATTACGGCAGGTGGTACTACGACGATTATTACGGCTGGATTTGGCTCCCGGGGTACGATTGGGCACCTGCTTGGGTCGAATGGAGATATAACGATAACTATATCGGCTGGGCTCCGCTCTCGCCATATGCCGTGTTTAATATTAACTTTGGTATAAGATTTCGTTTAGGCTGGAGAACGAATTACAGATATTGGCATTTTGTTCGATACGGAAATTTCTGCAATAGAAATGTGAATTACTATTTTGTAAATAACAATTATAAGTACAGAATATTCAATAAAACTAAATACAGAACCAATTACTATGCAGACAATGGCAGAATTATTAACGGCGGTATTGACAGAAGATTTATTTCTAGAAGAGGAAAAATAACAATAAGGGAAAGAAATATCCGCCGGGTTTCTACACTTAGAGATTATAACAATTCCAGAATGCGAAACGGGAGTAATATTCGTACTTTTCGTCCGGATGAAAAACAGCTGAGAAGCGTAAGAAAAACAAAGAATTACACTATCCGGAAATCGCACGGGAAATCTTCTTTGCGAGTTGATAAAATTAGAAGTAGAAGAACTGAAAGATCATTCGGTAAGCAATTGAGTAGTGAACGAAATATTGGAAAGAGAAATAATACCATTGAGAATAAAAGAGAATTTTCAAGGAATAGTACTAGGTCGGTAAAAACCAGGAAACGCGTGGATAGTCCCATTGTTTATAGAAATAGGAGCAGAATTAAAAATAATTCAAATAGCTATGACCGCAGTAACCCGAGTTTAAGAACTGCTAAAAAGCAAAAACCTAATGTTAACAGAAACCATTACAGAGTTAAAAATAGAACAAATATTTCCGTTAACACAAATAAGATTGTAAAATCTCAAAAAAGATTAACCAGGAAGAATAATAGTAATTTATCTAAAAGAAGTATTAAGAAATCGCGAGAACATTTGCAAACAAAAAGAAGAAAACGAAGATAAGTTGTTGATTCAGCTCATAAAAAAAGCTCAAATGTAATATTTGAGCTTTTTTAAAATTAAGTTCTGTTACTTTACTTTAATTTTATTTTCTCTAACTAGTTTAGCTAACTGACCGGTACCATTTTTTGCAATAGTTCTTAGTGCACTTGTGCTCAATTTTACGGTTACAAATCTATTAAGTTCTTTAACCCAAATTTTCTTTTTCTGCAGATTAGGTAAAAATCTCCTTTTTGTATTATTATGAGCATGAGAAATGCTACCGCCGCTGATTGGGCCTTTACCGGTAACTTCACATTTTCTCGACATAGTATTCTCCACATAAATTATTTTTTCAAAGTATTAATTTTACGAAAAAAATATTTAAAAGTAAAATAATTCATTTCACAAAACGACAATGAATTGAATAGTACTGAAAAAATTATTCGGCAGATCCTTGCATCCTTTGTCCAAGCTCTCTATCAAGCATAAACAGACCTGCCGGATGATCCGAAACTAATTTAAAACTTTCTACAATCTGCTGAACCGTAGCTTCCTCTTCGAGTTGTTCATCAACGAACCACTGAAGAAAAGTTTTAGTAGCATGGTCTTTTTCTTGTATTGCAAGGTCAGTAAGTTCATTTATGCTTTTTGTTATAAACTGTTCGTGAGCTAAAGATTCCTCGAAAGCATTTTGCGGTGAAGTCCACTCAAATTTTGGCTCTTTAATAGAAGTTAATTTAATTCTTCTGCCGCCTTTAATAATAAATTCATAAAACTTTGTACCGTGTTGGTGTTCTTCCTCAGCCTGCAGTTTCATCCAATTAGCCATTCCAGGTAAACCTTTATCTTCAAAATAGGCAGCCATAGATAAGTATAAATATGAAGAGAAAAACTCTTTATTTACTTGTTCATTTAACGCAGCTTCCATTTTTTTTGAAATCATAAATTATCTCCTTTTTTTTGCATTGAAAGTATTTAAAAGTTTTATCTTCTTAAAGATGCTTTTCCTAAAAAATAAATGAATTTATTTAGTAATTTGATCTCTGTTATTTATAAAATAAGTCTTTGCAAAGTTAATGATTCTCGTAGGAATTTGATAATAAATTCTACTTATTTCTTTTCTAAAAATTTAAAGAGTAAAATATGAAAATTTGCCGTTATTTATTTGGGTTACTTTTTTTGCTGACTTCAATTATTTACTCTCAAGAGCATGAAGGTATTCATCAAAGAGATGCTGAGCGATTTAGTCCTAATGTAAAAGCTTTAAGCAAATTCGATCCTTCGGGGAAAGGAATAATTCCTCTTAAAATTAATGCTGCTAAACAGCTTAGTAAAGCTGTTTTCGGCTATTTACCTGATTGGGAATATTCAAATGCTAAAAATAATTTGAGATATGATTTATTAACCCATATTGCCGCATTTGACTTTAATGTCTCAGGTTCCGGTTCTATCAGTAATCCTTCAGGCTGGCCGTGGACGGATATAATTAATGCTGCTCATTCGAATGGAGTGAAAGTTGTAATGGTAGCGGTTAATTTCGATAAAGATAATATACATAGTTTATTGACGAACGAAACTAACAAACAAAACTTTATCAGCAATGTTAAATCAATAATTTCCACTTATAGTTTAGACGGTGTAAATCTCGATTTTGAAAGTCCTTATTCAGCTGACAGAGGCAGCTTAATGAATAATTTTGTCAAATCAGTTGCCGATTCTATTCATTCAGCCTTTCCGGGTAAAGAAGTTTCTTTTGCCGGACCAGCTGTAAATTGGGGTAATCATTGGGACCTATCCGGATTGGCTGCAAGCCTGGACTATATTTTTATTATGGGATATGATTTTTATGGGAGTTGGAGTTCAACAACCGGACCAACGGCTCCACTTACCGGTGATAGCTATAATATTACTAATACCGTTCTCACACAATATGGTTCGGTTACTCAAAATAACCCGGAAAAATTAATCTTAGGAGTTCCTTATTATGCTTTGAAATGGACCGCTGAAGATCAAAATGAAAATTCTAATACAATTAGTTTTATTAGTTATCCAAGATATAGAGATGTAGTTGGGTCGGCAGATGTTTATGGTTCGTTATGGTCCTCTAAATATAAAACACCTTGGATAAGATGGAATAACGGACAATGGAACCAGATTTGGTACGATAATGATTCGAGTTTAGGACTAAAATATGACCTGGCAATTGCCAATAACTTAAAAGGTGTTGGTATGTTTGCATTAAATTATGACGGTACAAGACAGGAGTTGTGGAATTTAATTGACTTAAAATTCGGCGGCGGAACAATACCGGTACCTGCTAAACCTGAGAATTTTAGAGTTACGGCGGAAAATGATTCTACTCTAAGATTGCAGTATTCTGTACCGACTTATGCTGCCGGTTATAAGATTTTTATGAGTAAAGACGGGGTGACTTTCGGCTCTCCTATAAGTGTAAATGAAAATGATATTTTAGTCGAAGGATTAAGCAGTGATTCGGCATATTTCTTTAAAGTTGAAGCATTCAACAGTTCGGGCTCTTCAAACGCGACAGAAGTTTTAGGCGCTGTCCCTAATTCCTCCAAGCCAAGAATCTTAATTGTTAACGGTTTTGATAGAACATCGGGAAAAAATAATACATTTAATTACATTAGGCAATATTCTAATCCTATTATTAATAATGGATATAAATTTGCTTCAACTTCCAACGAAGCGGTTTTCAAAGGTAAAATTGCAATTTCTACTTATCCGATTGTTATTTGGATGCTTGGAGATGAAAGTACCGCGGATGAAACATTTAATTCTATTGAACAGGATAGTGTAAAAGGGTTTTTGGAAAGGGGAGGAATGCTTTTTGTCTCCGGTTCTGAAGTTGGATGGGATCTGCAAAAGGAAGGCGGAAGCAATGACACGACTTTTTATCATCAATACTTAAAAGCTAATTATATTGACGATGCACCAAATGGACAGAAAGCTACATATTATTTGGTTGAGCCGGTAAGCGGTTCTATATTTACGGATTTGCAAACAACAAATTTCGATAACGGAACTCACGGAACTTTTGATATTGATTGGCCCGATGCCATATCGGCTATGAATGGTTCTGCTAATATTCTTAAATATGTTGGAGTTTCCTTAAGCAGCGGAGGAGCCGGAATTGCCTTTGATGGTACTTTCCCGTCAGGATTGAAACCTGGCAGACTTGTATATCTTGCCGTACCTTTTGAAACTTTCTATCCCGAATCAAAAAGAATCAGTATGATGCATGATGTTTTAAGTTTCTTTGCAACTCCCGTTTCTGTAAATGATGGAGAAAATAAAATACCTTCCGGATTTGTATTAAACCAAAATTATCCTAATCCGTTTAACCCTTCTACAACTATAAGTTTTAATTTGCCGACCGGAGGTAACGCGAAGATTCAAATTTATAATTCAATTGGTCAGTTGGTTTGGCTTAATCAAATTTCAAATATTTCTTCAGGACTTCAAAAGGTTGTGTGGAACGGAATTGATAATTCCGGACGGGAAGTTAGTTCGGGGAATTATATTTACAGGGTAATATTTACCGACTTTTCAGGTAAGAGTTTTTATAAATCGGGTAAAATGACTTTACTAAAATAAATTTTTGAGGTTAGATTGAAAAAGATATTTTATTCCTTGATAATTGCAGCTTTTATGATCGGCTGTTCTAAAAACGGTTCCGATAATACTTCTAAAATAAAGAATGAGAAAACAGGGATTCAAAAAAACAATGAAGAACCAAAGGGATATAAATCAATTCAAGAGCGAGATTGGGAAACTCATCATAAAGATTCGTTAAAAACGAAAAAGAAAGATGAAGAGAAACAACAGCGGGTAATCCGGTTTAAATAATTGTCTAATTACATTGATGAATTAAAGGTTAGCCGATGAAAAGAAAAACGATTTTTAGTCTTTTTGCGCTTGCAGTATTAACTTTGTTTAGTTGCTCCAACCAATCGAAAAAAGAACAAGGTAATAAATCTACACCGGTGAAGAATATCAAGTTAATCTCTTTGGAAGTGTTAACAGATACAGCTGAAGGAAGATTTTATCATCCGAGCTTTTCTAATGAAGGACAGCGGATATTTTTTACATCTCAAAATTATAAAGGGATTTGGTACTATAGCTTCTCGTCCCGGATTGTTACTCAGCTCTCGGATGCAAACGGAATCGGTTATAAGTTTGCAGTTGGTAATTCGTGTAAAAAAATTTATTACAGATTAAAAGTAAGAAGCGGTTATAAAAGGAAAGTTAACTATTCGATTGCTGAACAGGATGTTGGTTCAAAGAAGATAACCATTTTAGTCTCTTCCAAAGGAAGAATATCTCCGCCGGTTATTATCGATAAAAATACTTTACTCTATTTTAAAAAAGGAAAGATACATCTAATCGATTTAATTACTAAAGCCGAGAAGTCCGGAGATGAGAGTACCAATTTAATTTTATCATTGGACAATAAACTTGTAAAAGTTAAGCGTGGAAAAGTTACAAGGGTTGATACCGCTAAATCTTTTGAGATTTTATATGCCGCTAAGTCACCTGTAAGCGAAGTAATTGTATCTGAAGTAAAAGGGAAGGGATTATTTATAAATAATTCAAATGGTAAGACAGTACAAATTAAAGACGGACTACAGCCGGCATGGTCTCCCGACGGCAGAATGCTTGCGTTTGTTAAAGAAAAATCGGACGGAATGAAAATTTCGGAATCGAAGATATTTATTGCTGTATTACCGTCGCTAAAAGAATTTAATTTGTTAGCAGATAAAAATATACTGGCATCCGACCCGGCGTGGTCTCCCGATGGGAAGAAATTAGTATTTAACTCGGATGAAGGTGAAATTATTTTAGCTTCATTGAATATTCAATAAGGAAAGTTAATGAAAATATTAAATGTTTTTTTAATCTTTTTATCTTTTGCCATAACGGCAAGTGCTCAATCTATAAGTGTTTTAAGTAATCAGCCGGTAACTTCCTTATCGGACGGGCAGTTTTATTTCCCGAAATCTAATCCTGATGGATCGAAATTATTTTTTACTTCAACTAATTATAAAGGTCTTTGGTATTATAATACCGGTAGTAAAGTGATTCGCAATATTAATAAGTATCCGGGTGCAGGATACAAATTTAAATTTAGCAGCGACGGGAATAAAATTCTATTTAGAAAAGTAAAATACGTAAATAAAAGAAAATATACATCTTTGGAAACCATTGATTTGCAAGAGCAAAAAGTGAGTGTGTTAATTCCGGTAGCGAGAAAATTAAAAGTGATTGACTTTACTGACGCGGGTGCATTTGTAAGAGTGGGAAATAAAACGGATTTATTTAGTCTTAAAAATGTGAAGCTTAAAAAAGCTATTGCATCAAAAAAACCGAGTGTTGATATAGAGAATAGAAATATTGTAATATACCGTAACGGAATAAGAAAAGAATTACAGCTGCTGGGGAAGGGTATTTATTTGTGGCCTTCAATTTCACCCGACGGAACTAAATTGCTGTTTACACTTGGAGGAAAGGGAACTTACATCTCCGATTTGGAAGGAAATATATTAACGGAAATCGGATACGCTAATTATCCGAGTTGGTCGCCCGACGGTAAATGGATATTGTTC
Source organism: uncultured bacterium (assembly GCA_965554225.1). GTDB lineage: Bacteria > Bacteroidota > Ignavibacteria > Ignavibacteriales > Melioribacteraceae > BMS3ABIN04. The sequence continues at coordinate 13,623 of CBEVZC010000019.1, forward strand.
ATGAAAGATAAAGATAACGGTTACAATTTCACTGCTTCGGATTTGTTTATAATTAAGAGTGACGGTTCAAAAGAACTACAGCTTACTTCAAGTGATAATGTTATTGAGCTTTATCCTTCTTGGATGCCAGATAATAAGGAAATAGTTTACAATACTGATTCAGGCGTTATTTACTTAATGAAACTAAAAATATCAAATTAAACATTCATTATAGGAATCTGGTCAAATGTTGAAAAATTTTCTACTTGGTTTAATAGTTTTGCTCTCGATTAAAATTAACGCTCAAAATTTTGATAGTTTAAGAATTTATATAAATCCAGGCCATGGCGGACATAATCCATCCAATGACAGATATATCCCCGAAACCGGATTTTGGGAGTCGGAAGGAAATTTATCCAAAGGATTATATCTTAGAGATATTTTACTTGATATGAATGCTGATATCAGAATGAGCAGAACGCAAAACAGAGATCAGGATGATTTACCCCTTTCTCAGATTGTTGCCGATGCAAATAACTTTGATGCGGATTATTTCCATTCTATTCATAGTAATGCATGGAATGGCGAAAGGAATTATACCTTATTGCTTTTCCAAGGTTTTGATAATGCTCCTACTTACCCGGAAGCTAAGCAAATGGGCGAGATAATTTCTACACAAATTTATACGGCTCATAGAACATCTACCCATTATAATAGAGGCGATTTTGATTTTTACGGAACCGGGAAACCATACCTTGGAGTATTTAAAGGTTTGCTTATGCCGGGAACACTTTCCGAAGGTTCGTTCCATGATTATATTCCTGAATCATGGAGGTTGAAAGATGAAGCTTACCTTAAGCATGAAGCTTGGGCTATTGCCAGATCGTTTGTACACTTTTACGGCTTAACCCCGATGCCGTTCGGTGAAATTGCAGGAATTGTTAGGATCCCTGATCAATCTGTAAGTTATTTCTTTTTATCTTCTACTAATGACAGAAAAAAACCTATTAATAATATTAGAGTAACCTTGCAACCCGGAAACATTGTGTACAGCGGAGATAGTCTTAATAATGGATTTTTCCTTTTCGATAAATTAGCTCCCGGAAATTATAAAGTGATTTATGAAGCGGAAGATTATGCAAAAGATTCTACTGAAGTTATGGTTACTGCTAACAAAACAGTGTTTGCGGATAAGTTTTTAACTTTGGCTCCGAATTATAATGTGCCCAAAATTGTTTTTACTTCACCCGACACAAATAGTACTCAAGTGCGCTTGAATACATCTATTACTTTAGATTTTGATATCCCTATGAACAAAACTTCCGTCCAGAATGCTTTTGCTATTTCACCAAGTATTTCCGGTTCCTTTTCTTGGGAGGATAACGATAAGCATTTAACATTTAAACCGGATTCTAAACTAATTCCAAATACCAATTACACAGTTAGCATAGATACCACTGCAAAAACCTTGTTTGATGTAAATTTAAATAATAAATATAATTTATTATTTAAAACCCGCGAAAAGTTAAACTTAGTATTAGCTTATCCGTGGAACAATTCCGTAGAAATTAGTACAACGGTAAAAATTATTCTAAATTTTGATGCTCCGTTGAATGTGAATACACTGGCTAACAATATCTTTTTTCAAGATGAAAACGGTGAAAGCATAAGTTTAGTAGCCGACCAAAGTGCATTTGCAAAAGGTAGTATTATCTTTAGACCGGTACAACCGCTGCAGAATTCATCTCATTACAAAGTTATTCTTAAAGACGGACTGGGCGATGTTGATGGTTTATTCCTTGGACAAAACTACGAATTTAATTTTACTACAGAAAAGGAGCAATATGTCGGCGGAAATATAATTGATAATTTTGATAATATTGGTCAATGGTGGCAGCCGGAACAGAGCGGAAGTACAACCGGTATTGATCCTGAGGGAACTTCCTTTACAATTTCAAATGAAAGTCAAATAAATGGCTCGCCGGTGGGAAAACTTGAATATAAATTTTTTTCGGATTCCGGAGTTTGCAGAATTTATGATCAAGCCGAACAGGACCTTGGTTCAAGCGACCAATCTAATTTCGGTATTTGGATAAACGGGGATTTAAGTTACAATTTGCTTGAATTCTGGTTCCGCGATGCCAACGGTTCGAACGTTTCATATTTTGTTGATACTTTAAATTGGACAGGCTGGAAAGTTAAAAGTGTTAACCTGGGTAATCTTAATATTCAAGGAGATAAAAAATTTCACAGCGTTGTTGTTCGTAAATCTTCAAATGGTAAAAGCAGTGGTGTAGTGTTTTTAGACGATGCTCAGACGGATATATTAGTTCCTGTTAATGAAGAGACCAATAAATTACCGGTTAAATTTAAATTATCTCAAAATTATCCCAATCCGTTTAATCCTACAACCACAATTAAATATACAATACCAACCCCCCTTAATCCCCCCTTTGCTAAAGGGGGGAACACAAGGGGGGTTTTAATTACTCTTAAAGTGTATGATGTTTTGGGAAGGGAAGTGGGAACTCTTGTAGATAAAAAACAAAAACCAGGAGCTTACAAAGTTGAGTTTAATGCATCTGATTTACCTTCGGGGGTTTATCTGTATAAATTAAAAGCGGGAAGCTATGTTCAAGTCCGGAAAATGATTTTGCTCAAGTAAAAAAAATGTTTATTACTTACTAAGCTTGATTAAAAGCTAGTTTAATGAATAACAAAACCAAGTACTAAATAAATTAAAGCAGTAACTGTTCCTGCGGTTAGAGCATACGGAAGTTGGGTTTTTACATGATCTATATGGTCACTTGCGGAAGCCATTGAAGAAATAATTGTTGTGTCTGAAATGGGTGAACAATGATCACCGAAAACACCGCCACCCAAAACCGCGGCAATAGAAAGATAAAGATTAGCATTTAATCCTTGAGCCATCGGTACTGCAATAGCAGTCATAATTGCAAAAGTTCCCCAAGATGTTCCTGTGGAAAAAGCTATAAAACATGCTACAAGAAAAATAATTACCGGTACAAAATTAGGTGACAGCCATTGTTTTGATAAATCGGCTACATACTGACCTGTTCCCAATTCACGGCAAACCGTTCCGATTGCAAAAGCCAGCATCATCAATAATGCCAACGGTATTAAGCCTCCAATCCCTTTGAATGCAAGATCAATTAATTCCTTAAATGAAAATATCTTTTGACTCCTATAAAGTATAGCGGATACGGTTAGAGCAATCAGAACAGAGTAAAGAACCGAAGCCGAACCCGACCCTTTCCCGATAGCAAAAAAGATTTGCTCAAACCAAGGATACTGATGAATATTTTCAACATTACCCCAACCGGTAAATACAAGCATAAAAGGCATCATAAGAACCATTGTTGCAATGGGAATTATCATGTTTTTTGCTTTCGGTTGAACTTTATCTTTCGTTTGTAAAGAAACCACATCCGTCGAGATCATTGGTGTTGCTCCGTCTCGAATTACCTTTCCTTCTTTTTGTGCACGCTCTTCCGCTTTTTTCATCGGACCAAAATCTTTACCGGTAACTATGATCGTTACTACCATTACCATTGCCAGCATAGGATAAAAGTTAAAAGGGAAAGCTCCAAGCATAACGCTGAATGGATGCTCAAAACCTTGTGCTGCCAAAAGTCCCATTATATAAGCTCCCCAAGCATTTAGCGGAATTAAGATACAAGTCGGAGCGGAAATGGAATCGGCAATATAAGCAAGTTTTTCTCTCGGAATATTCAGCCTGTCGAAAACCGGTCGGAATGTTGTTCCGACAGTGAGTGAGTTAATACTAGATTCAACAAAAATTGATGTGCCTGTTAACCACGCCAGCAGTTGTACTATGGTTCTGCTTTTACCGATTTTCTTTTTCTCGAGAAAATGAAGTAACCGGTTGATTAGTTTAACAAATCCGTCAACGCCGCCTGAGCGCTGAATAAAAGCAATAAGAGCGCCGACCAAACTGCTGAACATTATTGTCCGAGTATTTCCCGGCTCTTTGAATACGTTAACCAATGCTTCAACCGTGCCCACAGTTCCGTCTAGTAAATATCCTCCTTTTAAAATTACCCAGCCCAGCCAAATGCCAAATAAAAGTGAAATAAAAACTTGTCTTGTTTTGATAGCAAGGATAATTGCTATTAAAGGCGGAAATAGCGACCAGAAACTGTAATTGTCCATAAGACCTAGAATCGTTTATAATCGAAATAAAAAAACAATTTTGGGATTTAATATAGAAAAATCCCTTAGTTATAATCAATACTTAATAATTTTCAAAAAAATTTTGTATTCTAAAATTCAAATATATTTTTGTGTCTTAATTTTTAAGGGTATTGCAATGTCAACATTTCAAAAGTATTTAACTATTGTTTTTCTTTTTTTAGTTTCTAGTATGCTATTAGCTCAAACGATTGAAAATAATAAGTGGGCAACCCGGTTTGAAAGATCGAATTATTTAGAGACCGAAACTTACATGGAAACAATGGATTATTTTAAAAGGTTAAGTGATAATTCGAAAATAACAAAGTTCATAAAAATTGGTACTTCGCCACAAGGAAGAGATTTAATGTGCTTAATAGTTGCCAAAGATAAAGAATTTGATCCGGAGTTGGTAAAAAGAAGCGGTAAAGCAATCATACTAATTCAGAACGGAATTCATTCCGGTGAAATTGAAGGAAAAGACGCAAGTATGATTCTATTACGACAGATTTTGATTGAAAAGAAATATTCTAAACTTCTAGATCATGTGATTTTGCTGGTGATTCCTATTTTCAATGTTGACGGACATGAACGAAGGAGTCCTTATAACAGAATTAACCAAAACGGTCCGAAAGAAATGGGATGGAGAACTACCGCTCAGAATCTGAATCTAAACCGGGATTACACAAAAGCAGATACGCCCGAAATGAAAGCCGTACTGAAATTATTCAGTAATTGGTTGCCGGATATTTATATAGATACTCATACAACCGACGGCGCCGATTACAAATACAAAATAACTTATGATATTAGCACTTACCATAATATCCCACCTAAAACAAGAAGTTGGATAAAGGATGTTTTTAAACCTTTTGTTAATTCCAATGTAGAAAAGGACGGATACCTTATTGCTCCCTATGCCGGATTCATTGACAGGAAAGATATTACAAAAGGTATCAGGGGGTGGGTTTCCGGTCCTCGCTTTTCGCATGGTTACGCAGCTATTCAAAACCGTCCCGGTTTACTAATTGAAACACACATGCTTAAACCGTATAAGCAGAGAGTGTTTGCTACATTATCACTACTGAAAGCAGTAATTACTTTAGCAAATAAAGATTACAAAAAACTGGTAAAGTTAAACAAGCGAGCCGATAAGTATGAAGTTGAACATTTCTATAATGAACACTTTGCTTTTCCGCTTTCATTTAAAATGAATAATAAATTTAAATATTACAATTTTAAGGGAATTAAGTCTGTTCAAGATTCCAGTTGGATAACTGGTTCTGCTATTACAAGGTACACCGGGGGGAATCAAACTTTTAGAGTTCCGTATTATCATCAAGATGAAGTGGTCGATTCTATTTATCTGCCTAAAGCTTATATTATTCCAAAAGAATGGAATAAACTAATTAGGATAATGCAGCTACATGGAATTAAAATCGATACTTCAAAGAATCCTACAGAACTGAATGTAGAGATTTATAAATTTAAAAATGTAAAATTTCCAAATTATCCGTATGAAAGTCATTTCTCGCCTAACTACAAATATGATGTAATTACTAAAACAAAAATTTATCCCAAAGGAACATTCGTTGTCAAAACAAATCAAAGAACAATTGGAGTAATAGCGAACTTGCTTGAACCGAAAGGAAGGGATTCATTTGTAAAGTGGGGATTAATGAATCAGATTTTTGAAAGAAAAGAATATTTTGAAATTTACTCAATGGAACCGATTGCGGAAAAAATGGCTGAACAGAATCCGGAATTGAAAAGAGAATTTTTTAAGAAAGTTAAAGAAGATGAAAAATTTCGAACAAACCCAAGAGAACGATTGAATTTTTTCTATGAAAGATCGCCTTACTACGATAGTCACTATTTGATTTATCCGGTTGCGAGAGTTCCATTTTCAAATAAGAAATAATGATTACACTAAAAAATATACATAAAGAATACAACGGTGTAAAAGCGCTAAACGGAATTACATTGAATTGCAAGGATGCAAATACTACTCTTGTTATTGGGCCCAGCGGTTGCGGTAAATCGACTTTGTTAAGAATTATTACCGGCTTAATTAAACCCGATGCCGGTCAGGTAAAAATTTACAATCAATTACTTACTGATAAAATTCTATTTGATATAAGAAGAAAAATGGGTTATGTAATTCAAGACGGTGGATTATTCCCACACTTAACCGCACTTGAAAATATTACTCTTATGGCAAATTATCTGAAGTGGGATGATGTTAAAATTAACGAACGGGTGAAATATCTATCCGAACTGACACATTACCCGGAACAATTTCTTGGTAAATATCCGATCGAACTATCCGGAGGACAAGCTCAGCGTGTTAGTATAATGAGAGCCTTAATGCTTGATCCGGATATTTTATTGTTAGATGAACCACTCGGTTCTCTCGATCCGTTAATCCGGTTTGAACTTCAAAAAGATTTGAAAAATATTTTTTCGGAATTAAAGAAAAATGTCGTATTGGTTACACACGACTTGAACGAAGCAGTTTATTTTGCGGATAAAATTGTTTTAATTAAAGACGGACAAATAGAACAAGAGGATGAACCCGGAAAATTATTTGCTAATCCTAAAACTTCTTTTGTCGAGAAATTTATAAATGCGCAAATATCACATATTAATATTGTTAGTTAAATGAAAAAGATATTACTACTGTTTATGTTTTTCTTGCTCGCTGTTTCCAATAATTATCCGGAATCAAGCAGTGAAAAGATTGTAAAAATTGGTTCGAAAAAATTTACGGAATCTGTTATACTCGGAGAGATTGCAACTGACTTATTACGGGCAAACAATATTAAATGTGAACATGTTATGCAGCTCGGAGGCACAAGAATTTTGTGGAATGCATTGCTAAAAGGCGATATTGATATTTATCCGGAATATACCGGAACTATTATTCACGAGTTATTTTCCGGTGAAGTAATAAATTCATTCGAACAACTTAAACTTAAACTAAGCGAAAAAGGAATAAGCGCTACAAACCCAATTGGCTTTAACAATACCTATGCAATAGGTGTTACACAAAAAACTGCAAGAAAATATAATCTGCATAAAATTTCGGATTTAAGGAATTATCCTAATTTAAAAATTGCTTTTACCAATGAGTTTATGGATAGAAAAGACGGCTGGTTAGGGCTGCAACAAACTTATAACCTGCCTCAAAGCAATGTGAACGGTGTTGATCACGATTTGGCATACAAAGGATTAGCAAGCGGCAGCGTTGATGTAATTGATCTTTACTCTACGGATGCGGAAATAGAATATTATAATATTTATATATTGAATGATGATTTGCACTATTTCCCGGAATACAAAGCTGTTTATCTTTATCGAAAATCACTTGAAAATACAAAACCTTTTGTAATAGAAATTTTAAAAATGCTCGAGAATACAATTGATGCAAAAGAAATGAGAAAATTAAACGCGAAAGTGAAAATTAATAAAGAAACCGAAAGCAAGGTAGCAAGTGACTTTGTAAGAAAAATTTTTAATATAAAAATTCAAAGTATCGAAAAAACATTTTGGAACCGACTTACAAAAACCACTAAAGATCATTTGATATTAGTTCTAATATCTTTAACGGCAGCAATTTTGCTTTCTATACCTTTGGGAATATTTGCTTTTAAATTTGCAAAGTTCGGAAAAATAGTTTTGGGAATTACCGGTATAATTCAAACTATACCGTCATTAGCATTGCTGGTATTTATGATTCCGTTTTTTGGCATTGGCGCCGAACCTGCGATTGTCGCTTTGTTTTTGTATAGTCTGCTTCCAATTGTAAGGAACACTTACTTGGGATTTCAAAATATTCCTTTAACAATCAGGGAATCTGCAGAAGTTTTAGGTTTGTCAAAGTTTCAAATTCTGACTAAAATTGAATTGCCCTTAGCATCAAGATCAATAATATCCGGGATAAAAACATCTTCGGTGATTAATGTTGGTACTGCTACGTTGGGAGCATTAATCGGTGCCGGTGGTTACGGTCAGCCTATTTTAACCGGAATAAGATTGGATAATATTTCATTAATTTTGGAAGGTGCTGTTCCGGCGGCAGTTTTGGCATTATTAGTTCAGCTTTTATTCGATTTATCGGAAAAGGTATTTGTTCCAAAGGGATTAAGATTGTCAACTCAAAACTAGATGGATTCTCTGAATTGGTTTTTGAATAAAACTTTTTTAGTTTATGATTATTATTAAAAGAAATGGTGTTTAATATGAAAGTTAAAACAGCAACAGATGGGCAAAAAGAAAAGACAGCACTTTCTCTTAGACAAGATATTCAACAGAGGTTTAATAAGTTTCGTGAGTTTTCAACAAAGATTTGTAAGACATTGGAAACAGAAGATTATGTAATTCAATCTATGCCGGATGTTAGTCCTACCAAATGGCATTTAGCTCATGTTACCTGGTTCTTTGAAACTTTTCTTCTTGAAAAAGTTTATCCGGATTATCAATCACCAAATTCCTTATTTACGTATTTATTTAATTCGTATTACATTCAAGTCGGTAAAAGATGGAACAGACCCGAACGCGGTTTGCTTTCCAGACCAACTGTTAAAGAGGTTTACGAATATAGAAAATATGTAGACGATCAAATGAATAAATTTTTTGAATCGGCAACGGACGCTATGCTGGAGGAAATGAAAGTGGTTATTGAAATCGGATTAAATCATGAACAGCAGCATCAAGAATTAATATTAACTGATATAAAACATGTTCTGTCGCAAAACCCGTCGCATCCCGTATTTCATGAAAGAGAAGTTTTATTTGATTCCGAAATTCCGGAATTAAAATGGATTAAGAACGAAGGGGGATTAGTTGAGATTGGTTACGACGGCGACGAATTTTTTTATGATAATGAAAAACCTGTCCACAAAGAATTTTTAAATCCTTTTGCAGCTGCAAACAGATTGGTTACGAATAAAGAATTTATTGAATTTATTGAGTCCGGTGGATATAAAAATTCTGTTCTTTGGTTGTCTGACGGAATTGCAACAGTCGAACAAAATAATTGGGAAGCTCCGTTATATTGGCAAACAGTTGATGGTGAATGGATGAACTTTACTTTGAATGGATTTCGTAAAATAAATCCCGCTGAACCGGTTACACATATTTCTTATTATGAAGCAGATGCGTTTGCAAGATGGGCAAATTCGCGTTTGTTGACCGAAGCCGAATGGGAAGTGATTTCTAAAACCGGAAAAGTCGAAGGTAATTTTGTTGAGAATGAAAACTATCATCCTGTTTCATTAAAAGAAACATTTGAAGATCATAAAATAAATCAGTTTTTCGGAGATGTTTGGGAATGGACCCAAAGCCCTTATACACCTTATCCCGGCTACAAAACACCGCCGGGTGCAATTGGTGAATATAACGGAAAGTTTATGTCGAATCAAATGGTATTGCGCGGCGGCTCCTGCGCTACGTCAGTAACTCATATAAGAAATACATACAGAAATTTTTTCCCGCCTCATGCCAGATGGCAGTTTACAGGAATCAGATTAGCAAAAGATTTATAGGAGAAAAATGGAAACAATTTTAGAGAGTAATAAAACTTTATTAGATGAAGTCATAGATGGTCTTTCGTTTAAACAAAAACATCTTCCGAGTAAATTATTTTATGATGAATACGGTTCAAAATTATTCGATCAAATATGTGAATTAAAGGAATATTATTTAACGAGAACCGAACGGCAGATTATGATAGATAATATTTCCGATATAGTAAAAGCGATTCCTAAAAATTCACTTTTAATAGAGTTTGGCAGTGGCAGCAGCACTAAAACCAGACTTCTGTTAGAAAGGATAAAACATTTGAGCGGGTACGTACCTATTGACATTTCGGAAGAACATTTGCTTAACTCTGCCGAAAGTTTAAGGAAAGAATATCCTGGTTTGGATATTTATCCGTTAGCAGCTGACTATACCAAACATTTGAAACTTCCGAAAATTTCAAGAGATGTTGAACATAGAATAACTTACTTTCCTGGTTCAACAATAGGTAACTTCACCCATACTCAAGCGAAGGAATTTTTAAAAGTTATTGCCGAAGAATGCGGTATTGGAGGCGGACTAATTATAGGCTTTGATCTGGTTAAGGATCGTAATGTATTGCTGGCAGCTTACAATGATAAAGAGGGAATTACTGCAAAATTTAATTTGAACATATTAAGAAGACTAAACAATGAATTCGGCGCCGATTTTAATATGGAATCATTCAAACATAATGCAATTTTTAATGAAGATAAAAGTAGAATTGAGATGCACTTGATTAGTCTTGAGGATCAAATAGTTCATTTGAATGATCTAAAATTTCATTTTTATCAAGGCGAAACAATTCTTACCGAATATTCACACAAATATACTATAGAAAGCTTTAAGGAACTTGCTCAAGATTATTTTACATTTGAAAAATATTGGACTGATGAAAATAATTACTTTTGTATTGCTTATCTTGAAGTAAAGTAGAAGAATATAACGTGAAGTTGAGATGGCAAAGAAAACAAACACGGCCGGATCAAAAGGATTTATAAAAAAAGTTTTTTTTAAATTTCTTATACCTGTTTTTTTTAGTTTTTTAATTTATTCACTTTTAATTGTTTTGTTGTTTAAGTGGATAAACCCTCCGACAACAGCATTCATTCAAAATACCGATAGGAATTCAAAGTTATTAAGAACAAATTTTGATGTTAGCGAAATAAAGTGGATAAGCTTTAATAAAATTTCAAAAAACGTAGTTCTAGCGGTCATTGCTTCGGAAGATCAAAGATTTTTATCTCACCACGGATTTGATGTAACGGAGATTGAAAAAGCAATTCAGGATAAAATGAAAGGGAAACGACTGCGAGGTGCCAGTACAATCTCTCAACAAGTGGCTAAAAATTTATTTTTGTGGTCAGGCAAAAATTATTTTAGAAAGTTAGCCGAATCATATTATACATTGCTTCTGGAACTTTTTTGGAGTAAGCGTAGAATTATTGAAGTATACTTAAACATTGCCGAATTTGGAAAAAATGTTTACGGGGTGGGAAAAGCTTCTAAATTATTTTATCACAAACCCGCTTCAAAATTAAACAGGTATGATGCAGCGCTTCTTGCTGCAGTTTTACCAAATCCCATTAAGTTTAAAATCAGCAATCCGTCAAGATACTTAAGATTAAGGCAAAATGAAATAATGGATCAGATGAATCAATTGGGCGGAATTAGTTTTATTAAAAAATTGTATTGATTTCTAATCCCATTCCGGCAAAATACATTTCGGTGAAATTTTATTTAGTAAAATCTTGAAATCAATCAAGCTTTCTTTCATAACTTTTGAATTTTCTTCGTGGCATGTTAAACAAGCGCCGACTGTAAGTATTCTTTTTTGTTCATCCAAATTAAAAGAGCGTGCATTTGTTCGCGTGGATTTTCCCAATTTAGTTGAATCCAAAAATCCTATCCATGCATCTTGGGGAAGCCCGTCATTTCCATCCTTTGCATATTCGGCAACGAAATTCCAAATTCCTTTTCCATCAATAATATTGTAAATTAAGTTGCCACGACCGTAACCAATTGCCAATGGATTATTGTGACAAGATTTGCAATTTCTACCTATTGCTGCTGTAGTATGCGAAACGGTAGGGGCGAATAATCTTTTGAAAATTTTATCATCCTTTTTTTTAGTAAACCTGCTTTTATCAACGGTTAAAATCATTCCAGGTATAAAAGTTTCTACTTTGGGCTTCTTTCCGTTTGATGTCTGTTTTTCAACAATTCCTAAAGTCGGAGGTTCGGCAAAGAAAATTCCGGATGCTTCAACCCATCGTCCTTTGGTTGACAAACCGGTAAGATGATTAAATCCTTTCTCGTCAGGCTTAAATTCGGTGTGGCAGCCGACGCATTGGGGCGACCAACTTGTATGACAGCTGTTGCACGTTAAATTAGAATGCGCCTCCCCTACAGTGCAGATGCTTTTCGGAGGTCTCAGCGGAAATATTGTTTTAGTATTTTTCCCAATTAAATATGATGAATCATTACCGGCGACATAAGTATTCAAGAGTGGGATACTATCTTTTTCTGTTACTAAATATTTTCTGTCTTTTATATCTAACTTTCTAAGTTTGGCAATTTTTTGAGATTCATAATCCATCTGTGAAAAATTAATGGTCTTCGGTCTGGAGGTGAAATGGCAATCTTCACATTGAATTTTTGTCTGATCTCCTTCATGAGCATAAATTTTACCGTCACCCATTAATTCATATGAGTTGTGGCAGTCGATACATTCCATACCTTTCTTGTGATGAATGTCTTCTGCCACAAATTTGAAAACTCTATCGTCTTGCAAAATTCTTAAGCTATCCGATTTAACTTCTGCTTTTTCAATGTGTGTTTCATGCCAGCCTTCGTAATTTGTGGATATTCTACCGGACCTGCTATGGCATCCGAAGCAGTGATCATTATTTGCGTTCAATGAAATTTCGGGATGAAATAATGTGTCGCTTTTTATCCCTTTAATTTTATTGGAAGAAAGATAATTTGCCAAATCCGATTTAGCATTCTCCGAGTAATTTAAATGGCAGGCAATACAACCACTGCCGCGTGAGAGTTGGCTAATTGGTTCGAATATTTCTTTCTCTTTACTTAAATGACAGGACGCACATAAATTTTTCAAATGAATATCTGCAGCACTATTTCCAATTTCGTCGACTCTGTAAAGTTTATTCAAACTATCCGATTCACCAAATACAAATTTATCTACGCTTACAACTCCACTCATTGAAGTCATGATCGAATTATCTACTCTGTCGGGAATATCAGGATGGCATTTTGTGTTTCCGCATGTTAGGCGGGCATTGCTTAAATTTCCCGGAATTAAAACCATTCCGTAATGAGCAAGATCTTTGTCAATTGTAAAAGGATTGCCTAAATGACACGATGCACACCCAATAGCTTCGGGCGAGTGTGAAGCGGTAAATCCTTTTGAAACCGAATGACAATAAACACATCCTTCTTTTTGATCTAAAATTGTTTTAATTTCTTTGTCGGCATCAAATTGGGTAAAAGAATTACGATATTTTATTAAAACAGGTTGTGTGAATGTGATGAAATACTTATTATTCCATGGAACTGAAAGCTTCCAATTTTCCCCTCTAAAAAAATAGCCGATAACGATTAACACTATATAAGCAATACTGACAAAGAACAAAAAATGCTTTGAATATTTAGCTGTTGTTTCAGATAGTTTTGGTATGCGCCATATTAAAATCAGCAAGAGTGTAAAAAATATAATTACAATTGAAGGATAACTGAAATAATGAAATAATTCCTGAAGACCTAAAAAATACCACGGTCCTTTCATTACAGGGTTTAAATTGTTATGCAATTCCGCCGGAAAAAAGAAAGATGCTATTAAAATAAAAGTTAAAAAGTAAAGTGTCGACCTTAAATTCGGCCATATCAACTTTACATGTTCAATAATAATGAGCCATAAAAATATCGTTGCTGTTGCAATGTGATTTACATAAACAAGTTGATAACTGCTTTCGCTTCCCAGTAGTGAATATGAAATGTATTTCCCAATAAGCGGTATTTCGAAAAGGAGAGTAGAGAGAATTCGTTTTGCTTGAATACTATCTGCGTCACCTTTTAAAATAAACCCACTTATCATTACAAAAAATACGGCTAAGAGTGAAATTGTAAGCCGCAGCCAAATACCGCTTTTTACTTTCTTTTCGGTTGATTTTCTTAAATGATCCCAAATATGCAGAACAATAAATACTAAAAAGAATTGTGCACTCCAATAATGGAGCGATCTGATAAAATCTGCAGCCGGATTGGCGATTAACATTTCTGCAATGGAATTAAAAGGATTTTTTATGTCAAATGGAATTGCTAAGAATACTCCGGTAATTACGGCAATAAAAAATGATGCAAATGCTATGTGTCCAAACGTAGAACCGAATAGTTTGCAGTAAATTTTATTAGCGGAATTATTTATTTTATCCGACATAGACAATAATCTTTCCGGTTTTTTTGTCTTTGCTGTAATTCAATTGAGTAAGATTTTTTGTTGCAGGACCTTTAATTACCTCACCATTTAATGCAAATTGAGAACCGTGGCAAGGACAGATGAATTTATTATTTTTTTCTTGATTAATTTTACAACCGAGATGAGTGCATGTGGAAGAATAAATTTTAATATTCTCTCCGGTTTTTTCTACAATAAGATTTTCAACAAACGTAATTCCGTCATTCAAATCTGGAGGTAAAAATATATTTTTTAATTTCGAGTTTATTCTCAATTGTGTTTTTGTTGCTTCAAACCATATTATAATAGATGGTATGGAAAACAAAACAGCTATTGATTTTAAAAATTTTTTTCGCGTTATTTTTTTGTTGTTTATCATTTTTAAATAATAAAGTTAACTAAAATCGGTTAAAAAAATCCGTAGTAAACAGAAATGTTCCATTTATCAATTTTAAAAATACCAATTATCTATTTTACTATATATACTAAAAATTAATTACCGGAAAAACTATTAGAAATTTAATGCTTCTCTTGTAATAAGTGAGGATTCTGAAACCAGAGAAATTTATAGGACAAAATATCTACAAAATCTTAAAATTAAAAATAATTTAACTTGGGATTCTCCAATTTAATAAAAGACAACTTATCGTAATTCGAAAATCAATCAAAATTCCTGTTTTAATTTTTGGCAAGATAGTTGATAGAAATTTATATCAACATACTTGATATTTTTTTTAAATGGATAATACAATTAATTTACCGGACGATAAACCCATCTTTTCTATTAGCACTGCTGCTAAATTATTAGGCATATCGGTTCCGACTTTAAGAATGTATGAAAACGAAGGGTTGATAATACCGCACAAAACAAATTCCAATCAAAGAATATATTCCAAAAAAGATATAGATAGAATTCAGTGCATAAGAAAGGCGATAAAAGAAAAGGGAATAAGTATCAACGGAATAAAAGTTATTTATTCTCTAATCCCTTGCTGGGAGGTTGTAAATTGTTCCAAAAAAGATAGGGAAGTTTGCGGCGCATATAATGGCGGCGAAAATCCTTGTTGGACTTATAATCATCCCAATACAACTTGTGAAAATAGGGACTGTCGTGACTGTGCAGTCTATCTGAATTACACTCAATGTGGGAAAATAAAAATTTTAGTACAAAACATCACGGAATAAAATAATGGCTTACTTATCAAGACGGAGATTTTTAAAAATTTCCGGAGCGTCTGTTGTTGTAACCGCTGCACTTTCTTCTGCCGGAGGTGTTGTTAAAGGTGCAAAAAAAATCGAAGAAAAAACCGGAAAGAAAATTAAAGGAATCCAAAAGATTCCAACTTATTGCAGTATGTGTTTTTGGAAATGCAGCGCTATTGCTTATGTGAAAGATAGCAAATTATGGAAAATTGTAGGAAACCCAGCAGACCCGCTAAGCAACGGAAGGCTCTGCCCGCGCGGTACCGGAGGTGTTGGCGCACACTACGATCCCGATAGATTAAAAACCCCGCTTATTCGCAAAAATGAAAGAGGTGAAGAAAAATGGGTCCAAGTTACTTGGGACGAAGCTTTCGACTTTATCGCAAAAAAAATGAACGGGATTAAAAAATCCCACGGTCCCGAATCAATAGGATTTTTTAGTCATGGTATAGGTGGAGGATTTTTTAAACATTTGTTGAAAGCCTACGGAACAAGAAACATTGCAGCTCCTTCATTCGATCAATGCTTAGGGCCAAGGGAGACTGCTTTTGAAATTACATACGGTGATGTAATAGGCGGACCAGAAAGGACAGATATAGAAAATGCCGAATGCATTGTTTTGCTGGGTTCCCATATTGGCGAAAATATGCATAATACTCAAGTTCAAGAATTTGCTAAGGCTGTTGAAAAAGGCGCATCAATTATTGTTGTTGACCCGCGAATGTCAACAGCCGCCACAAAAGCCAAATATTATCTTCCTATAAAACCCGGAACCGATTTAGCTTTACTTCTAACATGGATAAATATATTGATTAAGGAAAACTTATACGATAAAGACTATGTCGCAAAATATACATTCGGTTTTGAACAACTCAAAGCCGAAGTTAGTAAATATACACCGGAATGGGCTTACCCTATTACCGGAATTGAACCTGAATTAATTGTAAAGACTGCGCATGAAATTGCCAGATACATTCCATCTACTTTAGTGCATCCCGGCAGGCATTCGGTTTGGTACGGAGATGATACTCAACGCGGTAGAGCTTTGGCAATTATAAATGCATTAATAGGAAGCTGGGGAAGGAAAGGCGGTCTAATAAATCAAGATGTTTTCGATATTCCTACCTACCATTATCCCCCTTATCCCAAACCAAAACGTGAAAATGCAGATAACCCAAACAAGAAATATCCTTTTGGAGGAGCGGAAGGTTACACAACGGGATTGCGTGAAGCAACATTAACAGGAAAGCCGTATCCTATTAAGGGATGGTTTGTGTATGGAACAAATTTATTGTATTCGCTGCCAAATTCGGAAGAAACAATTAAAGCAATTCAGAATTTAGATTTATTAGTAGTTATTGATGTTATCCCAAGTGAAATAGCGGGTTATGCAGATGTTGTTCTTCCTGAAGCAGTTTATCTTGAAAGGTACGATGAATTGTTTGCTCCGTATTTTAAGCAGCCGTTTGTTTCAATTAGACAGCCGGTTGTCGATCCACCTCACGATCAAAAACCAGGCTGGTGGATAGCGAAGAAATTAGGTGAAAAATTAGGTTTGCAAAAGTATTTCCCATGGAAAAATATTGAAGAATATTTAAATACAAGATTAAAATTAGCCGGACATAGTTTAGCGGAGATAAAAAAGAAAGGTGTTATTAAAGGCCCTAAAATTCCTCTTTATTTTGAAGAAGGGGTTGAACCTGAATTTGAAACACCTACAGGCAAAATCGAATTATACTCAACTATACTTGCAAAAAAAGGTTACGATCCGATTCCCAAATTTACAAAACATGAAGACCCGCCCGCAGGTTATTTCAGATTGCTTTTTGGAAGAGCTCCGATGCATTCTTTTAGCAGAACTCAAACCAACAGATTACTAGATAATATAATGGATGAGAATGAAGTTTGGATAAATGCAGACGTAGCAAAAAGATATGACTTAAAATCCGGCGAATATATTAAACTTAAAAACACAGAAGGAATTATAAGTAACAAAGTAAAAGTAAAAGCAACAGAAAGAATCAGAACCGATTGTGTTTATATTGTTCACGGATTCGGGCATAATTCCAGAATGCTTAAAGGCGCATACTTAAAAGGTGCAAGTGATTCACAACTAATTACTAAGTATAAAGTTGATCCTTTAATGGGAGGAACCGGTACGAATGTAAATTTTGTAACTTTTGAGACGGAGGTGTGATATGTCTAGATACGGAATGGTTATAGATACTGCAAAATGTGTTGGTTGTACGGATTGCGTTGTAGCTTGTGAGACTGAAAATAATGTTCCGGTTGGATTTGCCAGGGACTGGATTGAACAAATTGCAGTAGGAAAATTCCCCGATACTCAAGTTGAAATTAGATCGGAAAGGTGCAACCATTGCAGCGACGCACCTTGTGTTACCTGCTGCCCAACCGGCGCGAGCCATCATAGTGAATTCGGCGGTGTAGTTCTTGTTACGCATAATGAGTGTATCGGCTGTAAAGCATGCATTGAATCGTGTCCTTACGGAGCAAGATATGTTCATCCCGAAGGATATGTTGATAAATGTACGTTCTGTATTCATAGAGTTAAAGAAGGGAAAGATCCGGCTTGTGTGTCTGTATGTCCTACTCATTGTATGTATTTCGGAGATATTGATAATCCGAACAGTGAAGTAAGCAAGTTATTAAAGAAAAGGAAACATCATTCACTATTACCTGAAGCCGGAACAACACCCAATATTTTTTACTTAACTTAGGAGTTTGAAAGATGTACGAAATTAGTACTACCCGACATAATCATTTAATCGATCCAATTTTACATGCTTGGAGTTGGCAAATTCCTACTTATTTATTTCTTGGCGGTCTAGTAGCAGGTATGATGTTAATTTCGGGTTATTTTTTATTTAAAGGAAGGCATAAAGAAGAAAATTGTTCTTGCTATTATTTGCCTTTATTCAGTATTGTTTTGCTTAGTTTGGGAATGCTGTTTTTATTCTTGGACCTTGAACATAAATATTATTTCTGGAGATTGTATACTACATTTCAAATTACTTCACCCATGTCTTGGGGGGCATGGATACTAATGCTGGTATATCCTGCATTATTACTAAATATTTTAATGCGTGTCCCTAAGCCGATAATAAAAAGGATACCGAAATTAGAAGGAATTTCAAAAAATTTTAATAAGCATCCGTGGGGAATAAAAATAACAGGAATTGCAAATATGATTCTTGGCGGAATGGTAGGGATGTATACGGGAATTTTATTGAGCTCACTTGGAGCCAGACCACTATGGAGCAGTGCTGTTTTATGGCTGCTTTTTTTGATATCGGGATTATCCGGTGCTGCAGCTTTTGTGCATCTTATTGCTAAAAATGTTTATGAAAGAGAATTATTGGCTAAGGCAGATAACGGATTTTTGGTAATTGAACTTTTTGTTATTGCAATGTTAATAATTAGTTTGTTAACATCTTCAAAATCGCATATGGCTGCTGCATTGATATTGTTAAGCGGTCCTTTCGCATCTTCATTTTGGGTTTTTGTTTTAGGAATAGGAATTATAATTCCTTTGATTATTCAATTATTGGCGGTAAATCATAAAATTCATCATACTCCGGTTGCACCTATTTTAGTTATTCTTGGAGGTTTAATCCTTCGTTTTGTAATTGTGGCAGCCGGTCAATATAGTCATTGGTTTTAAGTAAAAATGGAGTAAAACATGAGCATTAAAGAATGGTTTTCCCATCATCACGAAGATAATGTTAGAGCACATGCACTTGTGCCAAAGCATTATTGGAATCCCTACTTAGTTGGTATTGGTCTGGGGATTGTATTAATGCTAACTTTTGTAATTATGGGAAGGGGGTTAGGAGCCTCCGGCGCAATGTCGACGGTTGTTTCTGTGGTTGTGGACGAAGTAGCACCGGAACATGCAGATAATAATCAGTTCTATAAAAACTATTTAGGAGACGGTACTCAAAGTCCTTTTAAAGATTGGCTGGTTTTTGAAGTATTGGGACTACTTTTCGGAGGATTTATTTCCGGTGCAATTGCCGGGAGAAATAAAATCACAGTGGAAAAAGGTCCGAATATTTCGACCAAAAAAAGATTTTTATTTGCGTTTATTGGTGGAACACTGATGGGAATTGGAGCGAAATTAGCACGAGGTTGTACAAGTGGTCAAGGTTTAACCGGAGGAAGCATGCTTAGTCTTGGCGGATGGTCATTTTTATTAATGGTATTTGTAGGAGCCTATGGAATGGCATATTTTGTAAGGAGGCAATGGATATGATAGCACCATTTTTTAAATACGGTATGTTTAATGACGAAGTTAGTTTAATACTTGCATTCGTTATTGGCATTGGTTTTGGATTTTTTCTTGAAAGAGGAGGATTTGGAAGCGGAAGACTTTTAGCCGCACAATTTTATTTTACGGATATGCGTGTATTCAAAGTAATGTTTACTGCAATTGTGACGTCGATGGTAGGAATATATTATCTATCATATTTGGGAGTAGTTGATATAAGTCTAATTTACTACGGCAATACTTATATAATGCCGGATATGCTTGGAGGGTTAATATTAGGAATTGGATTTGTAATTGGAGGGTATTGCCCGGGAACATCCGGAGTAGCGTTGGCTACAGGAAGGGTAGATGCTATATTCTACACTGTAGGCGGATTTTTCGGAATTTTTGTTTTTGGAGAAATTTATCCTATGATTGAAGGATTTATGAATGGAAATAACATGGGCTTAGTTAACTTACCTCAGTTCTTTGGAGTTAATTATGGTTTAGTCTTATTTGCTGTTATTCTTATTGCAATCGGTGGATTTGCTCTAGCTGAATGGGGAGAGAAATTAATGGCTTCAAAAAGAAAAGCGGAGGTATAAAATGTTAGAATGGTTAGTTAAACTGCCTGTAAGAAAAAGAGTTGGCATACTTGCAATCATCTTAGGCTTTTTAGCAATATTTTTAGGGAATCCTTATAACAAAGTATATTCTAAAGTAAATCTGAATGAAGTTTCATTAAAAGCTGTGCCTAAAACTAACGAAATCAATCCGGTGGAATTAGCGGATTGGATTATAAAAGGTAATCAAGATTATTACTTGATTGATCTCAGAAATGAAGAACAATATGGCAAATATCATATACCGACTGCCATTTCAGTTCCAGTACAAGTATTGCCAGAAGCAGGAATCCCTAAAAATGAGAAAGTAATTATTTATTCAGATAGTGAATTAAACACCGCAAAAGGTTGGTTTATATTAAAAGCTGCAGATTATAAGTCTGTTAATATTTTAAAAAACGGTTTGAAAGGTTGGAGAAATTCTGTGCTTTTCCCTTCAATTTCTAAAAATGCATCAAAAAATCAAAAGAAATATTTTGCTAAAATTTCCGAGGTAAGCAAATTTTTTGGTGGTCAACCAAGCAATAATATCAACTATTCTAAAGCTGTTAAAATGAAGATGCCTACATTAAAAATGCCAAAGCAGATTACATTAAAAAAACATAAGAAGAAAAAAAGAGAAGGTTGTTAGACTATAGTGATTAAACAATAAATAAATTATTTAAACGCCTCTATATAGAGGCGTTTAAAATCTTGTTTTTAAAGAACTTATTGTTTGTCTTTTATTCTTTTTCTAATTGATTAAAATTAATCCCTTTTAGATTCCTTAATTTTTTTGCTCTTTCTTTAGGATATCCTAACCTTTCAAAATCCATTATTCCGTTTTGAGAATGGCAATCAATACAAGTGTGAGCTTTTTTTGTTATTCCATGATTCAACATCAACGTTGCATTCTGTCGCATCCATTTAGCTTCTACATTTCTCAGATTACCTTTATCATCAATTGGGTATTCATCTGACCAGTTATCAACCCCAAAATAATGCATAAAATCATTCATCATATATTCTTTAAATGGAAGTTGGTACATCCTTTTAACAATCGGATTTTGAATAGCCTTTTTCATTGAGGCCAGACTATTTCCTGTTTCATAATAAGTATTATAGTCAAATGGCAATATCATTGCGCCGTAGGGTCCGCTGTTACTCATATCTTCGTACATTCTTGCATTAAATAGTTTGAAAGGATAAATTTTACTTTTCCCCTTATTTTGCAAAGGTAATAAATTATCATTTGTTAGTTTTTGTCTCTTTTGTATTAAAGCTGATGTTAATTGGCTTAACGGATTTTTTATAGGCATTAAATAATCAGCTAGTTCCATATCGGAATAGTTGAAATACTTTTTAACGTTATCCTTAATTTGCTCCAGCGCTTCTTTGCTTGGCGCAGTAACGTATTGGTTCATATAAACGTTGTACAAATTTTTTGTTTTGTCTTTATAATCAGGATTTGCACCAAGAGCGCCGGCTAAAAACGTTCCGGTTCCGTTAAACCAAAAATAATCATATCCTATACCTACTTTCCCGGAACGAAGGATATCAGTTGGAGTATAGATACCTTCTTCATTATTCCAAGTTGGATTTACCCAATCCCTTAAAACTACATTTTCCGGTTCCAGTTGTGTTATGTGGCAAGTTTCACATGCTATTCTGTTCACGTGTTTATTAAGCATAACACTTTTCATTCCATCCCCGGTATGAGGTGCACTTGAATGACAATTTTCACATTCAACTCTTTTGCCGGGAATATCGTTAACAATAAGATCCGCCCCTTTTGTGCCGCGAGGTATTTTATGACCTTCGGGGACATGACAATCTGTACAATTTAACCCTGCTGCGGAATGCACATCGTCTTCAGGGCTAAAGGGAGTGCCGCGTTTTGTGCCGGCATGTTGAATACGTTGGTTTTTGTAACCTAAAGCTAATGAAGCTTTATTGTTCTTATAAACATCGCCACCCATATCATGTTGATGGCAATTGAGGCAGTTATCGGAGGTTGTTCTTGTTACAGACATTGCCGCTTTCATGGTTCTATCTTCATTCCATCTGTATCCGTTTTTATCTTTGATTACATATTTGTAATTCATATCGTAATTTTGCGAATGGCAAATTAGGCAGTCGATTCCGTTTTTAGCAGACTCCGGGACATCCCCAAAAGACATCATCTTTTCTGTAGCAGGTTGGTAATTCCCTCCAATGTGGCATTGACCGCAACCTTCACTGCGGTAAATAACTTTACCGTCCTTTCCATTGGGATAAGTTTTTATTAATGTTGCCCAACCGGTCCAAGAAAAACTTCCTGGAATTCCGCATGCCCGATCAATTTTACCTACAGGGATTGGGCGCCCTTTCTCATTGACCTTTTTTCCGTTAAAACCATAAGTTGAAAAACCAGATGCTCTTCTTTGGAAAGTAAAATGTACTGAGTTAATTACATCATCCATCAAATCAACTTTTTCGTGAGTACCATTTTCATGAGTTACATCTATATCTTTATGACATCTTAAACAAGTCTTCGGCCCTTCATACTTGCGAATTCCCTCATTTCTAAAAAACTCAATATGTTTAAATGATGATTGTCTTAAAAATGATGGCGTATGCATAAGTTCTTCAATTTT